>NZ_JBHZAN010000012.1:0-230845 GCF_042754285.1 Streptomyces sp. NPDC059224 | reverse complement strand
ACGCTGCGGATCCCCGGGCGTCGGGTCCCGGTCGAGGTCGAGTGGATGCCAGTCCGCCGGCCGATACCCCGCCATGTCCCCGCAACCCCCGTCGCGTAAGCACCGTCAACACGCCTGTGCACAAGCGAACTTACAAGGAACGGCCGTTCGAGGTGAAGCCCCGGTCCGCGAAGCGGAACGTCGACGTGATCGCGTCGAAGATGTCGAAGAAGGAGTCGGCCAGGTCCAGGACCTGGCTGCTGCCGGCGACCAGCGCCACCTTGCCCTCCTGCCCGGGGACCGGGATGAACGTCTGCATCAGGACCGCGCGGATCGTGCGCCCCAGGCTGTCCTCGGGGATCTGGATGTCCTCGATGCCGTAGGTGCGCGCGGCGGGGCCCACGCCGGGGATGTCGACGGTGGTCACCTTGCGCCAGGAGTCGCCCTCCCGGTGCGCCTCCTTCGGCGCGAGCTGGGCGGCGATGGCGGCCGGGTCGTTGGAGAGCGGCGCGCCCTCGCGGGTGCGGCCGCCGACCAGCGACACCGTGACCGAGCCCGTGACCGGCGTGTCCCCGCCGAAGCTCTCCGCCATGCAACCGCAGTACAGCGCGCCCGACTTCCAGGCGTCGGCAGCGGACTTGCGCAGGAAGGTGACGTAGGTGTCCCGGTACGGGGCCAGCTCCGGATGCTGGGCCACGCGCTCGTCCACCATCCGCCGGATCGAGTCGTCCCGCGACTCCGGCCGCACGTCGAACTCCCACCACGACTCGGGCACCTTGATCCGGAAACCGCCGCGCTCGACGGTGAGCGTCTCTATGTAGCGGGCCATGGTGTACGTCGTCCCCGTTCCGGTGATCTGATATACGGTGCGGCCCAGACTACGAGATGCGCGAACGGGGGGACGGTCACGTGGGCAAAGGCAAGAGCGACCTCGCGATACCGCTGAGCGAGCTGGAGGACTACGGCCGCCAGCTGCGCTCCATCAAGGAACGTCTCAACCACACCAAGAAGATGTTCGAGTCCTACCGGGACGACATCGGCAGCGGTACGGTCTACGACGCCCTCGACGACTTCGAGTCCAACTGGCACGACGGCCGCGAGGACATCAGCAAGCAGATCGACTCGCTCGCCGACATGTCCGACACCGTGGTCCGCGAGTTCAAGAAGCTGGACGACGACCTCGCGAAGAAGGCGAAGGACGCGGTACGGCCGGAGGAACGGCAGCAGGGTGGCGGCGGCCCGAAGGCGGAGTAGCGGCCGCTCAGGCCTCGTGCGTGAAGCGGGCGGGGTGGCCGAGCGGGATGCGGTCGAGTGCGGGGGCGACCGCGGGCCAGGACGTGACGACGGGGCGGCAGCCCGTCGACCGGTCGCTGCCTTCACCGACCAGCCAGTGCCCCGCCTCGCGTACGAAGGTGATCTCTCCGGCGCCCAGTGCCATCGCGCCTCCCGCACAGGCCACGTGCTCGCTCCGGCGCGGAGCCAGCCGTAGCCCGCCGTCGAGGCCGACGGCGTAGGTGAACGGCTCGGCCGGCTCCGTCGGCGGCCGCCGTCCGGCCCACGAGTCGACATCGGCGGCAAACGTGATGCGGGTCCCGGTGCCGGTGGACCCCGGTGCCGCGACGGCCGGTTCGGCGGGGCCGACATGGCGGTAGCTCCGCTCCGATGGACTCGTGAGCGACTCCTCCAGCCCCTCGTCGTACGAGCGGTGGCCGGCCTTGACGCGGCGGACCAGAGGACGAGATCCGGCGGAGACAGCTCGTAGTCCCGGAAGCAGCCCGTCTCGTCGGCGGCCGCCCTCGCCTCGTCCTCGTCGAGGGCGCAGAGCGCGCAGACGGCGGCGAGGAGACGGTCCACCGCTGCCGTCTCTCCGCCAGGAACGCACCGGCCGACACGTCCGCGAGCGACCAGGCGCCGGTGGCAGTCGCGGCGCCGGCGGCCACCACTCCCCCGAACGGCGCCAGGAGTTCGCGGACGTACCTCACTCGCCGCCGGCCACGGCCGCGCAGCAGAGGAACGCGGTCCAGGCGGCGGACGGGAAGGCGAGGCGGGGGCCGCGGGCAGGGGGGTTCTTGGAGTCGCGGATGTGGATGGTGTCGGGGGTGGTGGCGACCTCGACGCAGGAGTCGCCCTCACTGCCGCTGCTGTAGCTGCTCTTGAACCACGTCAGACCGGAGGCGTCCTCGGCCGTGGTCGTGCGGATCATGTCTCCCCCAGCAGTTGTTCGATGAAGGCCGTCGACTCACGCGGCGTGAGCGCCTGCGCCCGGATGATGCCATACCGCAGTTCAAGGATACGGAGCTGCTTCGGATCGGACACCGGTCGGCCGCCCGACACCGCAGGCGAGCGCCCTACCGCCGAACCGTCCTCGGACTTCAGCACCTCGATCCCGCCGTCGACCCCCGCGTGCTCCTCGCGGTCCATCGGCATGACCTGGAGCTCGACGTTCCGCAGCCGGGCCGCCTCCAGCAGGTGTTCCAGCTGCTGACGGAGCACCGCCCGTCCGCCGAGCGGCCGCCGCAGCGTCCATTCCTCCAGAACGAAGCTGAGTTCGGGCGCCGGGTCCCGCTCGAAGACGGCCTTGCGGGCCACCCGCGCGGCGATGAACCGCTCCACCTCGTCCCCGCTGTACGCCGGGCGACGCATCAGAAGCAGCCCGCGCGCGTATTCGGGCGTCTGCAACAACCCGTGAATGTGGAGCGGATCGTAGAGCTGCAACTCGACCGCCTTCGCCTCCAACTGCGCCAGGTCACGTACCTTCTTGGGATACCGGACCCGCCGCACGTCCTCCTTCATCGCCGAAAGCAGCCCGCCCGCGTCCAACACCTCGTCGGCCCTGTCCAGATACTCCGGCCGGGGAATCCGTTTTCCGCCCTCGATCTTGTAGACCATGTCCTCCCCGTAGCCGACCGCCTCCCCGAACTCCGCGGCCCGCATCTCCACCGCCTCCCGCCGGAGCTTCAGCTGGCGCCCGACCGTGGCGATCACCGCGACGCCCCACTCGTCGTCGGGATCCACCTCCCAACCCGGCTCGTCCGCCTCGCTCCTGAGCCGTTCCGCCACGCCGTCCACACTCATCCCACGCTCCTCCGCCGAACGACCGTGCCACGACGACGCGCCGCCTCCACGGTGCGTGACGACGCCGTCACTCCGCACCGTAAGGGCTCACGGACATGCCGAGTGACGTGAACCGGGAAATCTCCACCCGGCCCGAAGGCCGATCCACTTCAGGAAAAGGAAAGGTGAATTCCACGTTATTCGAAGCGGTTGCCGCGCTGAATAACGGCTCGCACCTGCCTGCGAGCGGTCCTTACGGAATATTTCCGCACCCTGTGACAATCTCTGGCCTTGGCTTTACCATCGCCCAATGCGTATTCCCGAGGTCGAAGCAGCCAATGCCCGCATGCTGGCCCACGCACCATCGGTCCGGCCCGTTTCCACCGGCGACATCATCCGCGTGCACCGCAAGAAGTTCCCGTACCGCGGCTACGTCGAGATCGATTCGCCGTACTGTCCGCCGTTCGTGATGTTCTGCGTGAACGACGATGCGGTGGCCATGGACACCCTGTGGAACGGGACGTTCGGTTACGAGCCCGGCACCCTCGCCACCTGGGCCCGGCTGGCGGCGCGGAGCACGACGATCGCGGACGTCGGCGCCCATGTCGGTTACTTCTCGATGATCGCGGCCCATGCGAGCCCGAAGGCGAAGGTGCACTCGTTCGAGCCGGTCGACCAGATCCACTCCCGGCTGTCCGTGAACGTCCGCTCCAACGGCGTCCCGAACGTCAAGCTCTACCAGGCCGGTGTCTCCAGCGAGCCCGGCTGGGCCGACATCAGTGTCCGGTTCTCCGGGAACCTGCTGTCCACCGGTTCGACCCTGGAGGGCGCCGCTCCCGATGCCCAGCTCAAGCGCATCCGGCTGGTCACGCTCGACGAGGTGTTCGCCGACACCAAGCTGGACCTCGTCAAGATCGACGTGGAGGGCCACGAGATGTCGGTGCTGCACGGGGCCCGTCAGGTGCTCAAGCGCGACCGGCCGACCCTGGTCCTGGAGGCCCTGGTCGACGCCTCCCTCGACGAGCTGTTCGCCGAGTTCGCACCGCTCGGCTACGACGCCCACTGGATCACCGAGGCCGACGGCACGCTGGTGCACTGGCGCGAGCCCCGGCCCGCCCACACCCGGAACCTGCTCTTCGCACCGCGGGACTGAGAAACCTCACAGCCGCCGGCTCTCCGGTCGGCCCGGCAGATCACGCTCAGCCCGCCCGTGTCGATCAGCAGCCGCTGCACCACCACCGTGGGGTCCACCGCCCAGAACTCCAGGCGATACCGCCCGGCCCACCGTGCGCGGGATACCGTCCGATCGGCCCCGGCCCGCGGACAGGGGAGCTGTGAGTCGCATGGGGCGCATGGGGCCCGAGCGCCCCGTCGCGGGGACGGATACGCCCGCACCGTGGCCCCACCCGCCGACAGCGGGGTCACTCCGTACTCCAGCCGTGGCCACGCCTTCCCCAGCCGCCCGTCACCGGCCACGCCGGCACCCCCGCGCCGTTCCGGCCGACGCCGTGGGGCAGCGGCACCGGCTCCCCCGGCCCGCTCGCGGCGGAACGCCAACGGCGAAGGGGCCCGTACGACCGAAGTCGTACGAGCCCCTTCAGATACCTGCCTGGTCAGCCCTTGCGGGCCGAGATCACTTGTTGATCTTGGTGACCTGGCCGGCGCCCACCGTGCGACCACCCTCACGGATGGCGAACTTCAGGCCCTCCTCCATGGCGATGGGCTGGATCAGCTCCACCTTCATGTCGGTGTTGTCGCCCGGCATGACCATCTCGGTGCCCTCGGGGAGGGTCACGACGCCGGTCACGTCCGTGGTACGGAAGTAGAACTGCGGGCGGTAGTTGTTGAAGAACGGCGTGTGACGGCCACCCTCGTCCTTGGACAGGATGTACGCGGTCGCCTCGAACTCGGTGTGCGGCGTGACCGAACCCGGCTTGATGATGACCTGGCCGCGCTCGACGTCCTCGCGCTTGATGCCACGGAGGAGCAGACCGACGTTCTCACCGGCCTGGCCCTCGTCGAGCAGCTTGCGGAACATCTCGATGCCGGTGACCGTGGTGGTGGTCTTCTCGGTCTTGATGCCGATGATGTCGACGGTCTCGTTGACCTTGAGGACACCACGCTCGATACGACCGGTGACGACGGTGCCACGACCGGTGATCGTGAAGACGTCCTCGATCGGCATCAGGAACGGCTTGTCGACGTCACGCTCGGGCTCCGGGATGGACTCGTCGACGGCCTTCATCAGGTCGAGGACGGACTGGGTCCACTCGGCGTCGCCCTCGAGGGCCTTGAGCGCGGAGACCTTGACGACCGGCAGGTCGTCGCCCGGGAACTCGTACTCGGAGAGGAGCTCACGGACCTCGAGCTCGACGAGCTCCAGGATCTCCTCGTCGTCCACCATGTCGGCCTTGTTCAGGGCGACGACGATGTACGGCACGCCGACCTGGCGGGCCAGGAGCACGTGCTCCTTGGTCTGCGGCATCGGACCGTCGGTGGCGGCGACGACGAGGATCGCGCCGTCCATCTGCGCGGCACCGGTGATCATGTTCTTGATGTAGTCCGCGTGACCCGGGCAGTCGACGTGGGCGTAGTGACGGGTCTCCGTCTGGTACTCGACGTGCGCGATGGAGATGGTGATACCGCGCTGACGCTCCTCGGGCGCCTTGTCGATGTTGTCGAACGCGGTGGCCTCGTTCAGGTCCGGGTACGCGTCGTGCAGCACCTTGGTAATGGCGGCCGTGAGGGTCGTCTTACCGTGGTCGATGTGACCGATGGTGCCGATGTTGACGTGCGGCTTAGTCCGCTCGAACTTCGCCTTCGCCACTGGGGTCCTCCTGGGAGTGGTTCTGTACGCCTTGATTCGATCGGCGCCAGGTGATCTTTGCTGTTGGTTCCCGGGCCCCGGGCCATTCCGCCACGAATGCGGAGGAACGGCCCGTGAGGCTCCGGGGTCAAGCCTAAAGCGTCGTAGCGCGGTGCGTTACTCGCCCTTGGCCTTCGCGATGATCTCCTCGGCGACGTTCCGCGGAACCTCGGCGTAGGAGTCGAACTGCATCGAGTAGCTTGCGCGACCCGACGTCTTGCTGCGGAGGTCTCCGACGTAACCGAACATCTCCGAGAGGGGCACGAGGCCCTTCACGACGCGGGCACCGGACCGCTCCTCCATGGCCTGGATCTGGCCACGGCGGGAGTTGATGTCGCCGATGACGTCACCCATGTAGTCCTCGGGCGTGACGACCTCGACGGCCATCATCGGCTCGAGGAGCACGGGGGACGCCTTGCGCGCGGCCTCCTTGAAGGCCTGCGAGCCGGCGATCTTGAACGCGAGCTCGGAGGAGTCCACCTCGTGGTAGGCACCGTCGAGAAGCGTGACGCGGACGCCCGTCATCTCGTACCCGGCGAGGATGCCGAACTGCATGGCCTCCTGCGCACCGGCGTCCACCGAAGGGATGTACTCCTTCGGGATACGGCCACCGGTCACCTTGTTCACGAACTCGTACGAGGCGTCGCCGCTCTCGATGGGCTCGATCGCGATCTGCACCTTGGCGAACTGACCGGTACCACCGGTCTGCTTCTTGTGGGTGTAGTCCACGCGCTCGACGGCCTTGCGGATCGTCTCACGGTAGGCGACCTGCGGCTTGCCGACGTTGGCCTCGACCTTGAACTCACGGCGCATCCGGTCGACCAGCACCTCGAGGTGCAGTTCGCCCATACCGCCGATGATGGTCTGGCCGGTCTCCTCGTCCGAGTGAACCTGGAAGGAGGGGTCCTCCTCCGCGAGACGCTGGATGGCGACACCCAGCTTCTCCTGGTCACCCTTGGACTTGGGCTCGATGGCGACCTGGATGACCGGCGCCGGGAAGTCCATGGACTCCAGGATCACCGGCTGCTTGTCGTCGCACAGCGTCTCACCGGTCGTGGTCTGCTTCAGACCCATGACGGCGATGATGTCGCCGGCGCCCACCGACTCGATCTCCTCACGCTTGTTCGCGTGCATGCGGTAGATCTTGCCGATGCGCTCCTTCTTGCCCTTGACGGAGTTCAGCACGGCGGTGCCGGACTCCAGGCGGCCCGAGTAGACCCGGACGAAGGTGAGCTTGCCGAGGTGCGGGTCGCTCATGATCTTGAACGCCAGCGCGGACAGCGGCTCCTCGTCGGACGGCTTGCGCTTGACCACGACCTCCGGGTCCTTCACGTCGTGGCCCTCGATGGCCTCGACGTCAAGGGGGGAGGGCAGGTAGCGCACGACCGCGTCGAGCAGGGGCTGAACGCCCTTGTTCTTGAACGCGGTACCGCAGAACACCGGGGTGACCGTGATGTCCTTGGACTTGCCGGACGCGATGGTGATACGACGGATCGCGGCGTACAGCTGCTCCTCGGAGGGCTCCTCGCCCTCCAGGTACAGCTCCATGATCTCTTCGTCGTTCTCGGCGACGGCCTCCAGCAGCTTGCCGCGGTACTCCTCGGCAGCCTCGGTGTGCGTGGCCGGGATGTCGACGACGTCGTACATCTCACCCTTGGTGGCCTCGGCGGACCACACGAGCGCCTTCATGCGGACCAGGTCCACGACGCCCTGGAAGTCGGCCTCGGCACCGATCGGGAGCTGCATGACGATCGGCTGCGCGCCCAGACGGTCCTTGATCATGTCCACGCAGCGGTGGAACTCGGCACCGGTCCGGTCGAGCTTGTTGACGAAGCAGATACGCGGCACGCCGTAGCGGTCCGCCTGACGCCAGACGGTCTCGGACTGGGGCTCGACACCAGCGACGCCGTCGAACACCGTCACGGCACCGTCGAGCACGCGGAGCGAACGCTCCACCTCGACGGTGAAGTCGACGTGGCCCGGGGTGTCGATGATGTTGATCGTGTGGTCGACGTCTTCCAGCGGCCAGTGACAGGTGGTGGCAGCAGAGGTGATCGTGATGCCACGCTCCTGCTCCTGCTCCATCCAGTCCATGGTGGCGGCGCCGTCGTGAACCTCGCCGATCTTGTACGACACACCGGTGTAGAACAGGATCCGCTCGGTAGTGGTCGTCTTGCCCGCGTCGATGTGGGCCATGATCCCGATGTTGCGGACCTTGGCCAGGTCAAGTGAAGTGGTAGCCATAAGGCTTCAGTCTTCTCTCGGTCTCGATGTGGGTAGCGACTACCAGCGGTAGTGCGCGAAGGCCTTGTTGGACTCGGCCATCTTGTGGGTGTCCTCGCGCTTCTTGACGGCCGCACCGAGGCCGTTCGAAGCGTCGAGAAGCTCGTTGAGCAGACGCTCGGTCATGGTCTTCTCGCGACGGGCGCGGGAGTAGCCGACCAGCCAGCGCAGCGCCAGGGTGTTGGCGCGGCCGGGCTTGACCTCGACCGGCACCTGGTAGGTGGCGCCACCGACACGGCGGGACTTGACCTCAAGCGTGGGCTTGATGTTCTCCAGCGCGCGCTTGAGCGTGATGACCGGGTCGTTGCTGGTCTTCTCGCGCAGGCCCTCCATGGCGCCGTACACGATGCGCTCGGCGGTGGAGCGCTTGCCGTTCAGCAGCACCTTGTTGATGAGCGACGTGACAAGAGGAGAACCGTAGACCGGGTCGATGATGACCGGGCGCTTCGGGGCAGGGCCCTTACGAGGCATTCTTACTTCTCCTTCTTGGCGCCGTAGCGGCTGCGGGCCTGCTTGCGGTTCTTGACACCCTGGGTGTCGAGCGAGCCGCGGATGATCTTGTAGCGAACACCGGGCAGGTCCTTCACACGGCCGCCGCGCACGAGCACGATGGAGTGCTCCTGCAGGTTGTGTCCCTCACCCGGAATGTAAGCAGTGACCTCGATACCGCTGGTCAGACGCACACGCGCGACCTTACGCAGGGCCGAGTTCGGCTTCTTCGGGGTGGTCGTGAACACACGCGTGCAGACGCCACGACGCTGAGGGGAACCCTCGAGTGCGGGCGTCTTGTTCTTCTCGACCTTGTCCTGCCGGCCCTTGCGGACCAGCTGCTGGATCGTAGGCACTACTTCTCCGGTTTCTGTGTGCCGAATGGTGAAGCTAACCTGGAACGTCGCCGACCCACGCGGTCGGGTGTGTCGGATTCCGTGGACTCCTGCCGAACGGCAGAAGGGGGCGCGGATCGCGGTGGCCACTTCGTCACTCCGGTGCGGTTTGAAGGCACGCACGAGGATCAGGGCACACCCCAGGCACAAGGTCTGAGCGTACCCAGCGCAATCACTTCGGTCAAAACAAGGAAGCCGGGACCGGTCACGGAGGCTCTGATCAGCGGTTTCGAGGCCGCCTTCCGATATACCACGAAGACGAACGACACGCGAACGGAACGCGTCGCGAGCTGCCGGTGGCGGGTTTCACAGACGGGCGGGAGTGTGGCGCAAGGCGCGTGGGGACCGCGTGACCAGCCCCCACGCGCCCCCGGGTGCCCGCCCGCGCCGAGGCGCACCCCTGGTCGTCACGGACGGCGGGACGCCGTGCGTTCCGCCGCGAAGACGTCCTCCAGGCGGAACAGGGCCGACCGGCCCGCCTTGCCGGCGGCCGTGAGGTGGCCCAGCTGCACCCATTTCCTGATGGTGGCCGGCGCGACGCCGGCCTCCTGGGCGGCGAGCGGCCCGGGGACGAGAGTGGGCGGGTCGGTGTGCGTGGACTTCATCGGCGCTGCCACTCCCCCTCGGCCCAGGCGTGCCGGCAGGCCGGGTCGTCGTGGCAGCCGCAGTCCGGGTCCGTGCAACGGCAGGCCGGGTTGACGCAGAGGACGGCGGCCCGGTCCGGGAAGGCCCGCAGCGAGACGGAGTCGCACCAGGGGCAGCGCCCGGAGACACGGACGACGGTCTCGGTGTCACCGAGGGCACGGGCGCAGCGCCGGGCCATCCGGCGGGCCTCGTCCCGGACGTGGGCGGCGAGAACCGCGTCGGCGGCGATGTCGTCGAGGAGACCGGCGATCCGGCGCAGCCGCTCCGGTACGGAGGCGCGGCGGACGCGGGGCAGCCCCAGCCGCTCCCGTACCGCCTCCTCGAGCTCGACCACGCCGTCGGTGACGTCCCGGATGGTGTCGGAGATGTGCAGCCGCAGCGGGGCGGCGCTGTGGCCGGGGACGACGAGACCGTGGACCTGCTGGAGCCGCAGGGCCTCGGCGCGCTCCGTACGGAGCCGGCCTGCGAGGTGCGCGGGCGGCGGCGCGGGCGTGGGCCGGTGGTCCGGGGCGGCGCGGCCGGGGGCGAGCTCGACGGACAGCTCCGGGAACTGCCGCAGGAGCAGGCCGATCCACAGGGCGGCGCGCTCGGCGGCGTTGCGGGCGGGGCGGTCGCCGGAGGGAGCGTCAGGAGAAGCAGGGGTCGTACGGCGGTCAGGCAACGGAGCCTCCGCGGCGCAGGGCGCCCCGTACGACCGGGCCCTGCATGACCGGCAGGAGCTGGGCCGGTATCGCGACGGCACGGCCCCGGCGCCAGAGGCGGCCGCCGCAGACGCCGTCGAACCAGTTGTCGGCGGGGGCGACGGCCTCCTCGCAGTGACGGCGCACCGGGCAGCGGGTGCAGGCCCGCAGGGCGGGCGCGGCCTCCGTGACCTTCCTGGAGAAGACGATCCGGGGCGGGAGCCCGGCGCAGGCGGCCGCGGCCTGCCAGGCGGGTGGTGGACATGAACCGGTGACGGAGACGGACATGAGGCCTCCCAAAGTGGCTCCGGTGGGGCTGGTGTGAGGCGAGCGCCGTCAAGACTTACAGATTGCGCGCGCGCTCGCAACAAATATGCCAGTGGCCCTTTCGGCCGATCATGGAAGAATCAGGACCACCCGGGCGCCTCCCCCCACGGAATCTCCCCGTATCGCACGGACTTTCCTCGTTGCTTGCACGAGAGCACGTAATTCCGTGCGCGCAAGCAAGCTAAACTTGCCGCACTCCGAAGGAAGCGAGCCCTCAGATGACCAGTCAGGACCTGGAGTCGTTCGCCGCATGGGTCGAAGACCTGATGCGCGAGCGCGGCTACGACATCGACAGCCCACGCGGCGGCGGCAAGTCGCGCATAGCGGACGAAGCGGGGGTCCACCGGGCCGCCGTCACCCGCCTGCTGCAGCGCCAGAGCATGCCGGACCTGGAGACCACGCGCAGGCTCGCCCGCGTGCTGGGCGTCCCGGTCCGCGAGATGCTGATCCGCTCCGGTCGCCTCACGGCGGAGGAACTCGCCGACCCGCACGACCACCTGACCGCACCGGCGCCGAGCGCGGAGTTCGGCCGCCGGCCCACCCTCGAGGAGGTGGCCGACCTGCTGGGAGTGCCGGCGGACCGACGGGAGATGTTCGTGCGCGTGGTGGAACAGTTCCTGCCGGCCGAGGTGGCGACGGCCGTCGGACACGGCCACGAGGAGGGCCGCCCCCTGGCGGACGCGGCGACCGCCGGCGACTGAGCCCTTCCCCCGCCCCCTCTCCCCCGATCCCCTCCACGACTTAGTTGCGTGCGCGCACGCTCTCTGTCACAGTTGGTGCAGCGGCGGAGCTGTGTCCGCAGGCCGGCCGCACTCATCCCGACGCTGCCCCGAGGTGATCCGGCATGACCACACCCACCCCACCCGCCTCGTTCCCCGACATCGAGGCGATGATCGTCGACGTCCTCGACGACGACTCCAGACTCTCCGGCGCCACCGTCGCCGTACAGGCACCGGCCGGCTTCGACGGCACGGCCCCCGCGGTCTTCGTCAACCGCCGCGGCGGCGCCTGGGTCGGCGAGCGCCATGTCGACCAGCCGCTGATCGAGCTGGAGGTGTACGGCCCGACGAAGCAGGCCGCGCACGTACTGGCCAACGACGCCCGCCAGATCCTGCTGTCGATGGCGGACCACCGCTACGGCACCAACCTCGTCACGGAGGTCGAGGAGCAGGACGGCCCGCGCTGGCTGCCTGACTACCTCTACTCGGCCGCCAACCGCTACGTGACCGTGATGAAGGTGTACGTCGACGTCCACTGACGCCCCCGCCTCACCCCCCACCCCACAGACCGAAGGCCCCGCCACCCCGGCGGGGCCTTCGTCGTACCCGGACAGGACCCGGTACGGCAGCCCACCCCGACAACGACCCCACCACCAAGGAGAACGACCATGGCAGGAACCAACTCCTCCGAGATCCGCATCGCCGGCGTAGGCCGCCTCTACGTCGCCACCGCCGGCACCGACGTGCCGACGACCTTCTCCACCGACACCGCCACCGACTGGGCGAGCTGGAAGAACCTCGGCTTCACCTCGGGTGACGGCGTGACCTTCTCCAAGAAGGACAAGCTGGAGCCGGTGGACGTGTGGCAGGCCGTGAGCCCGGTGCACTTCGTGTACTCGGACCGCGACCTGACCCTGAAGTTCTCGCTGATGCAGTTCAACGAGGACACGCTGCCGTTCTTCATGGGCGGCGGCACGGTGGACGCGGTGACCGGCTCGACCGGTGTCTACAAGTACGACATCGCCGACCGTCCGTTCGCCGACGTGCGGGCGCTGGGCCTGGAGTTCACGGACGTCAAGGCGAGCGACGGCACCGCCGTCACCTACCGCTTCGGCATCCCGCGCGGCCAGGTCACCGCGGCCGACGACATCAAG
Source organism: Streptomyces sp. NPDC059224 (assembly GCF_042754285.1). Taxonomy (NCBI): domain Bacteria; kingdom Bacillati; phylum Actinomycetota; class Actinomycetes; order Kitasatosporales; family Streptomycetaceae; genus Streptomyces; species Streptomyces sp. NPDC059224. The sequence continues at coordinate 218,254 of NZ_JBHZAN010000012.1, read as the reverse complement.
CTGGCCCGCAAGTCGGCGGCCCAGCTCGGCATCACCTTCACGGCGATGGCCTCGGCCGACGGTTCGGCGCTGGCCGGCTTCGTGATGAAGGACTCGGCGTACGCCGCCTCCTGATCCGCCCGGGTGGGACGGACACCTCGGTCCGTCCCACCCCGGACCCGCCCCACCCCCCGCCTCTCACACAAGGAGCACCATGACCCGTTTCGACGTCAACGCCGCCCGCGCCCAGCGCCTGGAGGCCCTCGGCCGTACCTGGTCGTTCGACATCGACGAGGAGAGCTACACCCTGCCGACCGAGCTGACCCGCACGACCGCGAAGGCCCTGCGCAAGCTCGACGACAACGACGTGGACGGGCTGCTGCGGCTGCTGCTCGGCGAGAAGCAGTTCGCCCGTTTCGAACAGCACGAGGTCACCATGCAGGACATCGCCGCCGTACTGGAGGCCTACGGCAAGGAGACCGGGCTCGGCCTGGGGGAAGGCTGAGCCTCGTCGGGTTCGTGGACGAACACGCCGAGGCCCTCGAAGCGGACCTGCTCCGCTACTACGGCATCGACCTGCTCGACTGGCATCGCCAGACGCTGTCCGCCCGGCGTCTGGCGCTGCTCGTCAAGCACCTGCCGCGCGACAGCGCCCTGAACCGGGAGCTGCACGGCGAGGCCGCGGAGTGGTCGGTGTCCGACCACCTCCTGGCCGCCGCCGTGGACCATCTGGCGGCCGCGAACTGGATGTTCGCGTCCGTCAACTCGGAGGAGGGCGACCAGCCGGATCCGCCGACGCCGGTACCGAGACCGTCGTACGACGACGCAAAACCACCGGCCGCCGAGAGCGCACCGGGCCCGGCCGCGGCCTCGCCCGCCTCCGACGCGGCACCGTCGGCCGTGCAGCTGGCCCGCTTCTTCGGCTGACCCGCCCTGCGGCCGGCAGGTCACTCGTCCCGGCGCCGGCCGGGGGCCCGGCCCTCCAGCTCGTCCGCGAGGGCCCGGGCCTTCTCCGAGAGCCGCGTCCCGGTCACCGGATCGCCCTCCTCCTGCCGCTCCCGGCGTCCGGCCGGCGCACCTTGTCCCGGCCGCCGGCCACACCCTCACGATGCAGCGGAGGCACGCTGGGCCGCCCGTTCCGCCGTACGACCGAACGCCGTTCGGCGGCGGCCGGCACCACCCGCTTCTCGCGCACCTCGCGGGCGGAGAGCAGGGTGTCGGTGCCGGGACCGGCGCCCATGTCCGCGTCCGCCTCCACTTCCGCCTCCGCGTCCTCGCAGACGCCGGGGTCGGCCCGCGGTCCGCCGTCCGCGACGAACCGCTCCCGCTCCCCGCACTGTTCCACCCGCTCCATTCGGACGGCGGGCGCAGGAGTTGGACGTACGGCAGGTGAATGAGCTCACCGCCACCGCCGGGCTGCCCTTCCGGCCTGCGGGCCCGCCGGGGCAGCCGCCCGGTCCGGGCGTCCTCCTGACCCTGGAGATAGGCGGCCGTGATCCGTTGCTCGTACGCCCGCCGGACGACCGGAAGCTGCTCGTCGACCACGTCGGCCCAGCCCGCGCTGTAGGCGGCCGTCTCCCGCCGGTCGAGTTCACCGCGCGGCAGGACGACCAGGTCCTGCGGCCGGCGGCCGAGGCTCAGGACCAGCTCGGAGAGACGAGCGATGAGATGTGGCAGATCGGCGGCCTGTTCGAGCCAGTCGATCACCTGCCGTTGCCGCGCGTTACCCGCCTCCGCGTCCCCGTCCACCCCGTAGGCCTTGCTCTCGTCCCTGCCCCATCGCGCCCCCTGCGCGAGGACGGCCGCCCTGTGGCCGTCCACCGTCGTATGACAGACCCTCAGGTCCCTTGCGAGGCCACACCGTTCACTTTCACTTCACCGACGGGAGAACGGCCGGATCCTGCTCCACGGATCTGACACAACATCCACTGCACCCCCGCATCGCCGCAGGTCCGGCCCCGGTGACGACAGAGAGTGAAACCAATCGGCTTCGGCAAACACGGAGCGACACCACGGGATTACTCGTACACTAGTTCGAACAGACGCTCGAGCGCGTCAGGAGCGCACCTGTACCACCAGCCCAGCGGACAGACCGGAAAGCAGGCCGACAGACATGGCGACTGGCACGAGCAACTTCCCGCAGCAGCCGATCGACACCTACTCCCGCCTCGCCCACCTCCTGCACTCGCCCGCGCCCGACCGCGAGGCACTGCTCGACCGGCTGTACTAGGAACTGCTCACCCGCGAGTCCCGGGCCTACGCGGCCGGCTGGACCGACGCGCTCACCGAAGCCCGCCGCGTCCGCCGCTGACGCTCTCGGGGAACGCGCACCACACCGGCTTCTCGCCATACACCGCCCGGCGCCGTCCCGACCCCCGCGACACCGCCTCGACCAGCCGCAGCCCCCTCCCGCCAGCCCGCCGACGGGTCGCTGCTGACCGGCAGTCGAGGCATCCGGGCCGACTCCCGGTCGAGCACGCGACCACCCGAAGCGGCGGCGCGATCCACCGTCCCGCCCCCGGGACCCGTGGTGGCGCCCGGTTCCCGCCCGGTACGACCGACAGCCGCAGCGAGCACCCGACCGGACCGCGAGGACGGCGAAGGCCGCCGCGCGCCGGCCACGCGCTTTCGGCCGAAGGCCGTCAGAAGAACGGACGGGACAGGGCCACCATCAAAATCCCGGCGGCAAACAGGGCCAGCCCGCCGTACCCGAAGAGGAAGACCATCATGCGCTCGTCGCGGTAGTCGATATCGCCGCGGGTGCCGGTTCTCGCCCGCGTCGGCCTTTCCGGGTCATAGATGACGGGCACCTCGTCACCCGGCGATCCGATCGGTTCCAGCATCACCTCTTCGAATTCGCCCGAAGACCCTCCTCCGGACAGGCGGACCTGAAGGTACAGCCGCATCTGTCCGCCCACGGGCTCCCAACGGGCAATGGTTGCCGCACCCTCCACACCACTGCGCTCCAGCTTCCTCAGGCGCCGATAATCCCAAAAGCTGTTCAGCTGGAGAATTAGACTGCACGTCCCCAGGAATACGAAAAGTATTCCCAGGAGGTCGACCACACCGCCTGGCCTCACCAGACCCCCCCTTCTGCAATTGAATATCCGCCTGCAATCAAAAAAGCTAACAGGCGCTGATCGGCAGAGTCAACCGTTCATCGACTTTCGAAGTGAGGTGGAAAATGGCCAGCGATTCAAACGCACAGGTCCTGGAGAAAATCGCCGAACTCAAGCAAGACATCGGTACGGTAAGTGTCACACTCAACACACACGTGAAGAACGGTGATAATCTCAATCAAAAGGACAAGAAGGACATCCTTGATGCCGTCAAGGATGGGCCGGACGAGCAGAAGAAGCCCTGGGAAGCATTCCTTGAGTCGATCGGCTTCAAGGACCTGATGGACGCTTTCAAACAATTGAGCGGCTGGAGCATCCTCATCCTCGCGAGCGCCGCCGGGATCACCTTCCTCAAGGACAGGGTCCTCAACTACGGGGCCATTCTCAACGCGATCTCGAATCGTCTGACGGGCAAGGTCTTCACTATCGGGGAGAACGGCCTGCCGGCCAGGCGGACACGCGCCCAGGTCGAGGCGGACAACGCCGTCTCCATCAACCCGCACGGTATCCAGCCGCAGCTGCTGAACGACCTCAGGACCGCACTCAGTGGACTCCCGCCGAAAATCCACGCGTTCAACGCCGAGATGGCACAGACGAAGTCCGCGAGCACGATCAAGAAGATCTCCGACGCCATCGGGAAGCTGGCTGAAAAGCTGGAGCCGGATCCCACACACACCATCAAGGACGTGGCGGGGGCCGTCGGCGAACTCCACACGAAGCTCCAGTCCTTCGATCACGAAAAGCTTCCGAAAGCGACGACCCTGCGAGGCGTCGCCGAGGCCGCCAGGGATCTGAGTCGCAACGCCGACAACGTCAAGAGGATGTTCCAGGACCTGGGGGTCGCGTTCACCGAGACCGCCAACCGCATCGGCGCCTGACCCGGCTCTCTCCCAAGGAGGTGTCCCATGAGTCTCGTCAGTTCCCTGAAGAAAGCCTCCGGTTCGCTGGAGGACTTCAAGTCCAGGGCCTCCGGCGCCGGCACCGCGGCCAAGGGGATCGGCAGTGACAGTCAGAAGAGCGCCGGTCAGCTGAAGGCGCTGAAGACGGCCGCCGACGGGTCCGGGAAGGAGTTGAAGGAGCTCAAGACCGCGTCGGACCAGGCCGAGAAGTCGCTCGGCAAGGCCGGCAAGACCGGTACCAGTGCCGGGAAGAACCTCGGGAAGTACGAGTCCGGGGCGAGCAAGGCGGCCAAGGGCCAGGACAGGATGAACAAGTCGATGAAGGGCAACTTCTTCGGCCTGCTCATGCAGTTGCTGCAGCCGCTCATCGACAAGGTCATCGACATGGTGACCAACTCGAAGACCATGCAGAAGGTCCTCAAGCAGGTCTTCGAGGTCATCAAGAGCGTGATCAGCGACGTCATGAAGGCCATCGGGCCGATCATGAAGAACGCCGGCAAGCTGATCAAGTCGGTCTGGAACGGCATCAGGACGGCGATCACCACCATCGTCAAGGCCGTCGCCACCGTCATCCGCACCTACGTCACCATGTGGAAGACGATCATCACCGGCACGCTCAACGCCATCCGCTCGGTCGTCTCCGGGGTGTGGAAGGGCATCAAGGCCGTCGTCTCGCCGGTCGTCAGCTGGATCAGGTCCGCGATCCCGAGCGCCTTCCAGACCGTCAAGAACCGGCTCTCCAGCATCTGGGGCGGCCTCAAGGGCATCGCCGGCCGCGCCTTCGACGGCATCAAGGGTGCGGTCCGCGGTCCGATCAACGGGGTCATCGGCCTCATCAACTCGGCGATCGGCGCCCTCAACGGCATCCACGTCTCCATCCCCGGCTGGGTCCCGATGGTCGGCGGCAAGACCTTCGGTGTCAGCCTGCCGAGGATCCCCGCGCTGGCCACCGGCGGTGTCGTACTGCCCCGCTCCGGCGGTGTCCCGGCGCTCCTCGCCGAGGCCGGTGAGGCGGAGGCCGTACTGCCGCTCAGCAAGCTCGACCGGCTGCTGAAGCGTGCGGCCGCCCGAGGCACCACGAGCGGCTCCACCGCAGACGGTGGCGCGCTCCACATCGAGCACTACTACGCGGCCGAGACCAGCAGCCCGCAGCGCACCGCCGACGCGCTGATGTTCCTGGCGAAGGCGCGCGGATGAGCAGCACGGTCGCAGGCAACCCGTTCAAAGGGGCCGTTCCCGCCCTGCTTTCGTTCCGGACCAGGGTGGAGCAGACCCAGGCCGGGCTGCGGTCCCTCTCCGATCGCGTCAAGGATGCCGCCGACGACCTCAGCCGCGTCGGTGCTCCAGCAGGCCAGGGCGCCACCGCGGTCCAGAACATCAAGGCGAACGCCGCCACCGCGGCCCGCTCCGTCGCCAGGGCCGGACAGACCGCCACCGGATCGGCCTCGGACCTCAGGTCCGTCGGCGGCGGGGTGAGGAGCGCCGGGAGCTCCCTCGGCAAACTCAGAGCCGGGCTCGGCGGCGTCTTCGCGATCGTGGGCGCGCTGATCTCCGCCTCCGGCGTCCTCGGCGGTCTCCTGGACACCTTCGGCACCGCCATGACCATCGGCTCCGGCGTGATGATCGTCGTCAATGCCCTGACCCGCGCCAACCCGGTCGGCTTCGTCACCGGCTTGCTCCTCCCGGTGGCCGGCTGGCTGCTGGACATCGCCCTCAACTCCGAGACCGGGCAACGGCTGATGGACCAGCTCGCCAAGCTGATCCTCCAGTACGTCACCGGCTACCTGGCCGTCCTCGGCCCGGTCCTCAGGGCCGTCGCCGCTGCCGTGAACCTCTACGTCACCGGCTACCTCACCCTGATCACCGGCGTCCTGACCACCCTCGGCACCCTCATCGGCACCGGCTTCGCCGTCCTCAAGGCGCTCACCACCGGGGACACCCGCGCACTGAGCGGCAGGGTGTCGGCGGTCTGGAACGGGCTGAAGAGCGCCGTGCGGCCCGTCCTCGACTGGATCACCAAGGACATCCCCCAGGGGTTCACCCGGATCAAGGACGCCACCTCCCGCACGCTCACCGCGATGGGGCAGTTCGTGACCACCGGCGCCCAGACCGTCGCCGGGGTGATCAAGGGACCCCTCCAGGGGCTCGTCGCCTTCGCGAACCGGGTGATCGACGGGCTGAACAAGCTCAGCTTCAGCCTCCTCGGCAAGAAGTTCGGCGTGCACCTGAGCAGGATCCCGATGCTGGCGGAGGGCGGGGTCGCCGTGCCCGGAGCGGCCCGGCCGGGCAAGGTGCTCCCGCTCACCGCCCTCGCCCGCACCCGGCCCAGCCGGGCCGTCCGCGACGCCCACCGTGTCAAGGAGTTCCACGAGAGCCACGGCGCCGGCGCCCACGCCACCGCGACCGACCTGCTCTTCCTGGCCTCCGCCCACGCCTGCCCATGACGACAGTCAAGTGAGGTGACCGCCCGATGGCCGACCTGACCACAACCGCATACGCCGACGACGTTCCCCCCGGCTCACTCATCACCCGCGACGGGCAGATGCAGTGGGCCGGTCTGCTGCTCGGCCCCGGTACGCCGTACGAGATCGGCAGTGACGGGCTGACCGGCTGGGAGGACCTGCCGGACTACGACACCACCGACGCCGACCACCCCACCGCGCACGGCGCCTGGCCCGGGGCGCGCTACGCCAAGCCCCGCAAGGTCGGCGCCACGATGTGGACCGTACCGCCGTCCGACGACAGCGCCTCCTGCCTCGCCGCGACGCGCACGCTGCGCCAGGCCCTGCTGCTCGGGGACGCGGAGCGCTGGCTGGCGGTGCGGCTGCACGGCGAGACGCTGGCCGTCCGGGCCCGGGTCGCCCAGCGCGTGCTGGGCGCCGACCGGACCTACACCACGCAGGGCGTCTCCAGGGCCGCCGTGCAGTGGTACGCCACCGACCCGCGCCGCTACGCCGTGGACGAGCAGGCGGCCGTGACCGGCGCCCCGCAGCCGGAGAGCGGGCTCACCTGGCCGCTGACCTGGCCGCTCCACTGGGGTCAGGCGGCCTCGACCGGTGACGTCAGCGCCGACAACAACGGCTCGGCGCCCACCCATCCGACCCTCGTCTTCACCGGCCCGTGCGCCAACCCGACCGTCACGGACCGGACTTCGGGCCGCAAGTTGCGCTACCTCATCACACTCGCGGCCGGTGACGAGCTGGTCGTGGACACGGCGGAGGGCACGGTCACCCTCAACGCCACCGCCTCCCGCCGCCACACCGCCGCCACGGACAGCAGCCCCGAGGAACTGTTCGCCTTCGAGCCCGGCCGCGCCCAGCTGGCGTTCCGCCCCGACGCCTACGACACCGGCGCCCGGCTGACCGTCCGCTGGCGCTCGGCGGAGTGGTGAGCAACGCCCCTGCCCACGTCGACACACCACAGGAGACCCGCAGATGAACCTCCGCAGCTCATGGGCGGCCGAGAGCGGTCAGACCCGCGAGGACACCCGACTGACCCAGCTCGGCGCGACCACGCCGGCCAACCCGCTCGAAGTCCGCTCCGGCATCCTGCCGGGGTCGTACGACGGTCTCTCCCGGCTGTCCGGCCTGGCGCTGGAAGGCGCCTCGGGCGCCATGACGGCGACCGTCCGCGAGGGCCGGGCCGTCATCGCGGGCTCGGCCGCCCAGGGCGCGTACCCGGTCACGCTGTCCGAGCCGACCGCCCTCACCTTCGCCGACGGCGACGCCGCCAACTCCCGGATCGACCTGGTCGTCCTGCGGATCTACGACTCGCTCTACGACAACTCCGGGCAGACCAGGGCCGCCCTGGAGATCGTCCAGGGCACCCCGGCCGCCGTCCCGGCCGTGCCCGCCGCCCCGCCCATCGCGCTGCCGCTCTACCGGGTCACCGTCCGCGCCGGTATCAGCGCCGGCAAGGGCGGCATCAACTGGAGCACCGACGTCACCGACCTGCGCACCCCCACCGTGGCGGTCGGCGGCATCCTGCCGGTGGTCGGCGAGACCGGCAACGGCGCCTACCCCGGCCAGTACCGTGACTCCGGAGGCGCGTTCCAGCGCTGGGACGGCTCGGCCTGGGTGTCGTACCCGAGCGCCCTGGGCGGGATCGCCCCGGCCGGGGCGGTCACCACCGCCGGCTACACCGGGCAGTACCGGGACTCCTCCGCCGGACTGCTCCAGCGCTGGAACGGTTCGGCGTGGGTCTCGTACCAGCCGGTGCCGACCTGGACCGACTACACGCCCGTCTGGCGTGCCGAGACCGGCGCCGCGCCCGTCCTCGGCAACGGCACGCTCGCCGGGTCGTACGCGAAGACCGGCACCATCGTGCACGTCAGGATCTATCTGCTGATCGGTTCGACGACCAACCTCGCCGCCCAGGACGCCAACGCCAACTGGACGTTCTCACTGCCGGCCGCGCCGGTGTCCACCGGGTGGAAGCTGGACGGGCGGGTGCTGACCGCGGTCGCCTACGACCAGTCGGCCCAGCTCTTCTACCAGGGCAGCGGGCTGCTGGCGACGACCAACGGGGGCGTCGTCCGCTCGCTGCGCGACGGCTTCGCCGCCACCACCGCCATCTGGGACAAGTCGGCGCCCGTGACCTGGGGCGCCGGTGACGTGCTGTCCGTCTACGGAACCTACGAGTCCGCCTCCTGACACAGGCGCGCCGCGCGGCCGCCCCCTCGCCCCCGGCTCCCCCGATCCAGCAAGGAGTTCACCATGCCCGTACGCTCCGGCTGGCTGTCCCCGGACAGCCAGACCCGTGAGGACACCCGGCTCGCCGCCCTCGGCGTCCTCACCCCGACCTCCCCCGTCGCCACCCGCTCCGGCATCCTGCCGGGCTCCCCCGACGGCCAGTACCGCATCTCCGGTTTCACCCTGACGGGCGCCACCGGCACCATGACGGCCACGGTCAGCCCCGGCCGGGCCGTCGTCCAGGGCGCCGACGCGCAGGGCGCCTACCCGGTCGCGCTGACCGAGTACCTGCCCCTGACCTTCACCGACGGCGACGCCCAGTACGGCCGGATCGACCTGGTCGTCCTGCGCGTCTACGACGACGCCTACGACGGCTCCGGCCGCACCGAGGCCACCGTCGAGATCGTCCGGGGCATCCCGGCCGCCACGCCGGCCGTACCCGCGACACCGGCCCTGTCGATCCCGCTGTACCAGGTCGCCGTGGCCAAGGGGGCCGGCGCCGGCGGCAACGCCATCGACTGGACCGGCGCACTGACCGGTATGCGTACCGCCACCGTCGGCCTCGGCGGCATCCTCCCGGTCACCACCGACAGCGCGGGCGGCGCCTACCCGGGTCAGTACCGTGACGTCAACGGCCAGTTGCAGCGCTGGAACGGCACCGCCTGGGCCAACTACCCGGTGCTGCCCGTCTGGCAGGACTGGACGCCGGCCTGGACGACCAGCAGCGGCAACGCGCCGCCCGCGTTCGGCAACGCCGCCGTCAGCGGCCGGTACGTCAAGTTCGGCACGACCGTGCACCTCAACTTCTCGATCACCTTCGGCAGCACCACCGGCTTCGGCGCCGGGGCGACCACCAGTGACAACTGGCGCTTCTCGCTGCCGACCGCGGCCGTCGCGACCCGCCCGCTGATCGGCTTCGCCGAACTCGCCGTCGACGCGCCCAACCGCGTCACGGCCAGGGTCTCGCTGGCGACCAGCACGGCCTTCGAGCTGATCGTCTCCTCCGGGCGGCCCTCCGGCGCCGCCTTCACCAACACCGGCGGCGTGGACTCCCTGACCCCCTGGACCTGGGCGAGCGGCCATGCCGTGGTCGGCACCGCCACCTACGAGGCGGCCTCATGACCACGTCCGTCAGCACGCCCTACCGGGCGATCTTCTGCGACCTGCTCACCGACAGGACCATCGACATCCTGCCGCTGCGCGATGTCACCGTCGACGACTACATCGGCAAGGCCGGGTCGCTGTCCGGCACCGTCCCGGTCCCCAACGCGGAGGTGGCCGCCCGGGTCCGCAGGATCGAGGAGGGCCGTACCTCGGTCTACCTCCAGCGCGGCACCGACCTGTGGTGGGGCGGGATCATCTGGACCAGCACCCTGCAGAGCGACGACCAGGGCATCCTCACCCTCGGCATCCAGGCGGCGACCTTCGAGTCGTACGCGGGGCGGCGGGTGATCCGGGCGGACACTCCCGCCTACGACCCCTTGTTCAAGCTGCCCTTCACCGACGCCGACCAGCTGGACATCGCCCGCGGCCTGTGGGACCACATGCAGACCCAGCTCGACGGCGGGAACATCCTCGTCACCTCCGGCACCGAGACCTCCCCGGTGCCGCGCACGATCACCTACCGGGACGGCGACGAGACCTCCTACCAGGACGCGCTGGACGCGCTGGCCGCCCTGGAGAACGGCTTCGAGTACCACGTCAGCGTCTACACCGACCCGGTCGCCGGGACCCGGGTACGCCGGCTGGTGCTCGGCTGCCCGCGGATCGAGACCGGCTCCACGCCCCTGGTCCTGGACCGGCCCGGCTCGATCCTGTCGTACTCCTTCCCGCGTGACGCCACCCGCGGCGGCACCACCGCCCGGGCCCGGGGCGCCTCCGTCAACGACGACCAGTCCGCCGAGTCCCGGCCCCTGGCCTCCACGGTCGCCGTCGCCGACCGGCTCATCGGCGCCGCCGGCTACCCGCGCATCGACCTCACCTCCGACCACAACGACGTCAGCGACCCGGCCACCCTGAACGCCCTCGCCCGTACCGAACTGACCGCCGCCACCGGCGCGGTGGTGGTCCCGGAGATCAGCATCCGGCTCGACGACCTGGTGCCGACCGCGCTGCTCGGCCGGACCGCGCGCATCCGCATCACCGACGAGTGGTTCACCGAGGGCCTGGACGCCGGCTACCGGATCATCGGCGTCAAGGTCAGCCCGGCGCAGCGCGGCCGCCCCGACACCGCCGAGCTCTACCTGGAGGAGGCCGCCTGATGCCCCAGCTCCCCGAAGACATCATCGACCGGCTCACCCAGATGGAACGCCGGATCCAGCAGCTGTCCACCGCCGTCAACACCCGGCCGCCGCTCAGCACGGTCTCCGGCTCCCTGTCGGTCGGACCGTCCGGCGGGGCCGCCATCTTCCGGGTCGGCAACTGGAACGGCGGCGAGTACCAGATGGAGCTGCGCCGCCAGACCGGCAAACGCGCCCTGAGCATGTACAACGGGGACGGCACCGCCGGCTCGCTGCAGCCGCTGCGCATCTACGACTCCGCCGAGCGCGAGCTCATCTCCGACGACATCGGAGCCGGCGGCCTGGCCCGGCCCTGGCTGAACATGCTGCCGCCGCAGGACACCACCCTGTCCCGCTGGCCGCAGACCACCACGACCAGCGGCTTCACGACGGTCGCGATGTCGTACAACGTCGTCTGGCAGCCGAACATGCGCCTGCTGGTCAACACCCGGGCCAGCTCCGGGGCCACCGGTCAGGTCAAGGTGCTGGTCAACGGCGTCCAGTGGGGCGGTGTCGCCGACACCCCGGCGGACTTCGACTACTCGGGCCCGCTCAGCGCCGACTTCGCGTCCGTCTACAACACGCTGCTCAAGGTCGAGATCCAGGCCGTGGTCACCAGCGCGTCCGGCACCGTCTACGCCAACCCCGTGCTCATGTACGGCCGCCAGACCTGACCCCCTGCCAGGAAAGGACCCCCCCTCCCATGGACATCGACACCAGCCAGCCCTGGGGCCTCGCCATCGACTTCGCCGGCCGGGCCACCCTCACCGAGGCGGGCCACACCATCCACGTCAACGTCTCCGACACCAGCCTGAGCGACGTCATCGGCCCGGACTCGATCACCGGCACCTACTCCGCGGTCAACGTCATCGCCCAGTTCACCGAGTCCGGCACCGACAACGCCGTGCTCCGCGGCATCGGCCGGGTCACCGTCCCACCGGTCGGCACGGCCCCGGTGGTCCCCGACCAGACGGCGGTCCAGCGAGCGGTGGCCGCCGCCCTCGCCGACTTCACCCAGAACACCGCGGCTTACACGGCCCTGTGCGCCACCTGGACCCCCGCCGCCGACGGATCGGGCGACGGGCCGACGGACACGGCCTCCGGGTCCGGTACGGAGACCGGCGCCTGACCGTCCGCCCACTCCACGCCGCGCCCCAGCCGCACCCCGAGCCGCCTCGCGCCGGCCGGGGTTTTTTCATGCCCGCATATCCCACCCGGAAGGATCCCGATGGCCACACCCCTCTCCGCCGAAGTCCTCCTGTCCGCTCTCGGGGCCGAAGGCGTCACCGTCGTCGAGCACGACGGCTGGCGCACCCACAACAGGGCCGGACACGGTGCCTGGGGCCCGGTGAACGGCGTGATCATCCATCACACCGTCACCTCCGGCACCAGCACCTCCGTCAGCATGTGCTTCAACGGCCGCTCCGACCTGCCCGGCCCGCTCTGCCACGGCGTGATCGCCAAGGACGGCACGGTCCATCTCGTGGGCAACGGCCGCGCCAACCACGCCGGCAGCGGCGACGGCGACGTCCTGCGGGCCGTCGCCGCCGAGAGCGCCTCGCTCCCCGCACCCGACCGGAACGACACCGACGGCAACGCCCACTTCTACGGCTTCGAATGCGTCAACCTCGGCGACGGCAAGGACCCGTGGCCCGCCGTCCAGCTGGAGGCCATGGTCCGGGCGTCGGCCGCGCTGTGCCGGGCGCACGGCTGGAGCGCCCGTTCGGTGATCGGCCACAAGGAGTGGACCAACACCAAGATCGACCCCAAGGGCTTCGCGATGGCCGACCTCCGCGGCCGGGTCGCGGCCCGGCTGGAAGCGAGGACCCCACCCGGCAAGCCCGCCTACCAGCCCTTCCCCGGTGCCGACTGGTTCCGGAAGAAGCCGAGGTCGGCGGTGGTCACCGCGCTGGGCAGGCGGCTCGTCGCCGTCGGCTGCTCCGCGTACGCCGACGGCCCCGGGCCGCAGTGGACCGAGGCCGACCGGGCGTCGTACGCGAAGTGGCAGCGCAAGCTCGGCTACACCGGCTCGGCGGCCGACGGCTGGCCGGGTGCCGTCTCCTGGGCGGCGCTCAAGGTCCCGTACAGCTCCTGAACGCCCTTCGAAGAAACGAGGCACCCCATGTCAGAGGCCGCCAGGCGGACCCTCCGTACCGTCGTGCAAACCGCTGTCGGCCTGAGCGTCCTGCTGCCGACGGTCGTCGACACCGCCGGCATCCCGGCCACCCTGCCCTGGGCCGCCGGCGCACTGGCCGTCGCCGCCGGCGTCACCCGGGTCATGGCCGAACCCGCCGTACAGCCGCTGCTGCCGTCCTGGCTGCGGACGGGAGGCGCCGATGACCGACGCTGACCCGAACGACCCGATCGCCGTGGCCCTGGAACTGGAGCGGCTGCGGGGCACCCTGGAGGCCGGGTTCGCCCGCGTCGACGGCTCCCTCGCACTGCTGGTCCAGCGCAGCGACCAGACCGACAAGCAGCTCGCCGACCACGAGCAGCGCCTGGACGCCCTGGAGCGGTCGCGCTGGCCGCTGGCCAGTGTCGGCGTGCTGGCCGCCGTCGCGACCGTGGTCGTCGCCGCGCTGGAACTGACGGCACGGTGAGACGCCGAAGGGCGGTCACCCCGCAATCGGGGTGACCGCCCTTCAGAACCCGCTACTACTGGTTGTACGGACCGTAGTCGTAGTCCTCCAGCGGAACGGCCTGGCCGGAGCCCGTGCCGAACGGCGAGTAGTCGATGTCGTCGTAGCCGACGGCCGAGTACATCGCGGCCTTCGCCTCCTCGGTCGGCTCGACCCGGATGTTGCGGTAGCGGGACAGACCCGTACCGGCCGGGATGAGCTTACCGATGATGACGTTCTCCTTGAGACCGATGAGCGAGTCGGACTTGGCGTTGATCGCCGCGTCGGTGAGGACTCGCGTCGTCTCCTGGAAGGACGCCGCCGACAGCCAGGACTCCGTGGCCAGCGAGGCCTTGGTGATACCCATGAGCTGCGGGCGACCGGAGGCCGGGTGACCGCCCTCCTGGACCACACGACGGTTCTCGTGCTCGAACTTCGAGCGCTCGACCAGCTCGCCGGGCAGCAGCTCGGCGTCGCCGGACTCGATGATCGTCACACGGCGCAGCATCTGCCGGATGATGATCTCGATGTGCTTGTCGTGGATCGACACACCCTGCGAGTTGTAGACCTTCTGGACCTCGCCGACCAGGTGGACCTGGACGGCACGCTGACCCAGGATGCGCAGCACGTCGTGCGGGTTGGTGGCACCCACGGTGAGCTTCTGGCCCACCTCGACGTGCTCGCCCTCGCTGACCAGGAGCCGGGCGCGCTTCGAGATCGGGAACGCCGTCTCGTCGCTGCCGTCGTCCGGGGTGATGACGATCTTCTTGGTCTTCTCGGTCTCCTCGATCCGCACGCGGCCCTGGGCCTCGGAGATCGGAGCGACACCCTTCGGGGTACGGGCCTCGAAGAGCTCGACGACACGCGGCAGACCCTGGGTGATGTCGTCACCGGCCACACCACCGGTGTGGAAGGTACGCATCGTCAGCTGGGTACCGGGCTCACCGATGGACTGGGCGGCGATGATGCCGACCGCCTCACCGATGTCGACCAGCTTGCCGGTGGCCAGCGAACGGCCGTAGCACATGGCGCAGGTGCCGACGGCGGACTCGCAGGTCAGGACCGAGCGGGTCTTGACCTCGGAGACACCACGGGCGACGAGCTCCTCGATGAGGACGTCACCGAGGTCGGTGTTGGCCGGGGCCAGCACCACACCGTCGACGACGATGTCCTCGGCCAGCGCACGGGCGTACACGCTGGTCTCGACGTTCTCCGCCTTGCGCAGCACGCCGTCCGCGCCGACCTCCGCGATGTGCAGCTTGAGGCCGCGCTCGGTGCCGCAGTCCTCCTCGCGGATGATGACGTCCTGGGAGACGTCCACCAGACGACGGGTGAGGTAACCCGAGTCGGCGGTCCGCAGGGCGGTGTCGGCGAGACCCTTACGGGCACCGTGCGTGGAGATGAAGTACTCCAGCACCGACAGGCCCTCACGGAAGGACGCCTTGATCGGACGCGGGATCGTCTCGTTCTTCGCGTTCGACACCAGACCGCGCATACCGGCGATCTGCCGCATCTGCATCATGTTTCCTCGGGCACCCGAGTCAACCATCATGAAGATGGGGTTGGTCTTGGGGAAGTTCGCGTTCATCGCCTCGGCGACCTCGTTGGTCGCCTTGGTCCAGATCGCGATGAGCTCCTGCGTGCGCTCTTCCTTGGTGATCAGACCGCGCTCGTACTGCTTCTGGACCTTCTCGTCCTGAGCCTC
This sequence comes from Streptomyces sp. NPDC059224, assembly GCF_042754285.1. Classification (NCBI taxonomy): domain Bacteria; kingdom Bacillati; phylum Actinomycetota; class Actinomycetes; order Kitasatosporales; family Streptomycetaceae; genus Streptomyces; species Streptomyces sp. NPDC059224. The sequence continues at coordinate 202,964 of NZ_JBHZAN010000012.1, read as the reverse complement.
GTAGCCGGCGACGATCGCCTTCTTCGCCTCGGGGACGACGACGTCGGAGATGGCCACGGTGACACCGGAGCGGGTGCCCCAGTAGAAGCCGGCCGCCTTCAGGTTGTCGAGCGTCGCCGCAACGATGACCTTGGGGTAGCGCTCCGCCAGGTCGTTGACGATCTCGCCGAGCTGCTTCTTGCCCACCGAGTAGTCGACGAACGGGTAGTCCTCGGGCAGCAGCTCGTTGAAGAGCGCGCGACCCAGGGTGGTGCGCAGCCGGAAGGTGTCACCGGTCTGGTACTCCGGCTCGCCCTCCTCGACAGCCGGCGGGGTCCAGCCGCGCGGCGGGATGGTGCCCACCGGGAAGCGGATGTCGATCGCCGACTGCAGCGCCAGCTCGCCGGCGTCGAACGCCATGGTCGCCTCGGCCGTGGACCCGAACGCGCGGCCCTCGCCCTTGGTGTCGCGCAGCTCGCCGTCGGTGGTGAGGAAGAACAGACCGAGGACCATGTCCTGGGTCGGCATCGTCACCGGACGGCCGTCGGCGGGCTTGAGGATGTTGTTCGAGGACAGCATCAGGATGCGGGCCTCGGCCTGCGCCTCCGCGGACAGCGGCAGGTGCACGGCCATCTGGTCACCGTCGAAGTCCGCGTTGAACGCGGTGCAGACGAGCGGGTGGATCTGGATGGCCTTGCCCTCGACCAGCTGCGGCTCGAAGGCCTGGATGCCCAGGCGGTGCAGGGTCGGCGCACGGTTCAGCAGCACCGGGTGCTCGGCGATGACCTCTTCGAGGACGTCGTACACGACGGTGCGGCCGCGCTCCACCATGCGCTTGGCGGACTTGATGTTCTGCGCGTGGTTCAGGTCGACCAGGCGCTTCATCACGAACGGCTTGAACAGCTCCAGCGCCATCGCCTTCGGCAGACCGCACTGGTGCAGCTTGAGCTGCGGACCCACGACGATCACGGAACGCGCGGAGTAGTCCACACGCTTGCCGAGCAGGTTCTGACGGAAGCGGCCCTGCTTGCCCTTGAGCATGTCGGACAGCGACTTCAGCGGACGGTTGCCGGGACCCGTCACCGGGCGGCCACGACGGCCGTTGTCGAAGAGCGCGTCGACGGCCTCCTGGAGCATGCGCTTCTCGTTGTTCACGATGATCTCGGGCGCACCGAGGTCGAGAAGGCGCTTCAGGCGGTTGTTGCGGTTGATCACACGGCGGTACAGGTCGTTCAGGTCGGAGGTCGCGAAGCGGCCACCGTCCAGCTGCACCATCGGGCGAAGGTCCGGCGGGATGACCGGGACGCAGTCCAGGACCATGCCCTTGGGGCTGTTGGACGTCTGCAGGAACGCGGAGACGACCTTCAGCCGCTTCAGGGCACGGGTCTTCTTCTGGCCCTTGCCGGTGCGGATGATCTCGCGGAGCTTCTCGGCCTCCTCGTCGAGGTCGAAGGACTCCAGGCGCTTCTGCAGCGCCGCGGCACCCATCGAGCCGTCGAAGTACGTGCCGAAGCGGTCACGCAGCTCGCGGTAGAGAAGCTCGTCGCCCTCCAGGTCCTGGACCTTGAGGTTCTTGAAGCGGGTCCACACCTCGTCGAGGCGGTCGATCTCGCGCTGCGAACGGTCGCGCAGCTGCTTCATCTCACGCTCGGCACCCTCGCGCACCTTGCGGCGCACGTCGGCCTTGGCACCCTCGGCCTCCAGCTCGGCCAGGTCGCTTTCCAGCTTCTTGGCGCGGGCCTCGAGGTCGGAGTCGCGGCGGTTCTCGACCTGCTGGCGCTCCACCGAGACGTGCGCCTCCAGGGAGGGCAGGTCGCGGGTACGGCGCTCCTCGTCGACGAACGTGATCATGTACGCCGCGAAGTAGATGACCTTCTCCAGGTCCTTCGGGGCGAGGTCGAGCAGGTAGCCCAGGCGCGAGGGGACACCCTTGAAGTACCAGATGTGGGTGACGGGCGCGGCCAGTTCGATGTGGCCCATCCGCTCACGGCGCACCTTGGCGCGGGTCACCTCGACGCCGCAGCGCTCACAGATGATGCCCTTGAAGCGGACGCGCTTGTACTTGCCGCAGTAGCACTCCCAGTCCCGGGTGGGGCCGAAGATCTTCTCGCAGAAGAGCCCGTCCTTTTCCGGCTTGAGGGTGCGGTAGTTGATGGTCTCGGGCTTCTTGACCTCGCCGTGGCTCCACTGACGGATGTCGTCAGCGGTGGCCAGGCCGATCCGGAGCTCGTCGAAGAAGTTGACGTCGAGCACTATGCGTCAATCCCTCTCAGGGTTGTGAGTCTTTGGTCTGAAACGGGGGCCTGGGGGTCGGCGGGGGCCTCACACGGTGGCGAGGCCCCTACCGGACTCCCGTCAGACCTCTTCGACGCTGCTCGGCTCGCGCCGGGACAGGTCGATGCCGAGCTCCTCCGCAGCGCGGAAGACGTCCTCGTCGGTGTCACGCATCTCGATGGACATACCGTCGCTGGACAGCACCTCCACGTTCAGGCAGAGCGACTGCATCTCCTTGATGAGGACCTTGAAGGACTCGGGGATGCCGGGCTCGGGGATGTTCTCGCCCTTGACGATGGCCTCGTAGACCTTCACGCGGCCGGTCACGTCGTCGGACTTGATGGTCAGCAGCTCCTGGAGGGCGTACGCGGCGCCGTAGGCCTCCAGCGCCCACACCTCCATCTCACCGAAGCGCTGGCCACCGAACTGGGCCTTACCACCCAGCGGCTGCTGGGTGATCATCGAGTAGGGGCCGGTCGAACGGGCGTGCAGCTTGTCGTCGACCAGGTGGTGGAGCTTGAGGATGTACATGTAGCCGACCGAGATCGGGTCCGGGAACGGCTCACCGCTGCGGCCGTCGAACAGCCGCGCCTTGCCGGACGGGAGGACCAGGCGGTCACCGTCGCGGTTCGGGATGGTGTGCTGGAGCAGACCCGCCAGCTCGTCCTCGCGGGCACCGTCGAACACCGGGGTGGCGACGTTGGTGCGCGGGGCGACCTGGTCGGCGCCGATGACCTGGAGCCGCTGGGCCCACTCGTCGGCGAGGCCGGAGACGTCCCAGCCGCGGCTGGCGAGCCAGCCGAGGTGGATCTCCAGGACCTGTCCCGGGTTCATTCGGGACGGGACACCCAGCGGGTTGAGGATGATGTCGACCGGGGTGCCGTCCTCCAGGAACGGCATGTCCTCGATCGGCAGGATCTTGGAGATGACACCCTTGTTGCCGTGCCGGCCGGCGAGCTTGTCACCGTCGGTGATCTTGCGCTTCTGCGCCACGTAGACGCGGACCAGCTGGTTCACGCCCGGCGGGAGCTCGTCGCCCTCTTCGCGGTCGAAGACGCGGACGCCGATGACCTTGCCGATCTCGCCGTGCGGGACCTTCAGCGAGGTGTCACGGACCTCACGGGCCTTCTCACCGAAGATCGCGCGCAGCAGGCGCTCCTCCGGCGTCAGCTCGGTCTCACCCTTGGGCGTGACCTTGCCGACGAGGATGTCACCGGCGACGACCTCGGCACCGATCCGGATGATGCCGCGCTCGTCGAGGTCGGCGAGGACCTCCTCGGAGACGTTCGGGATGTCCCGGGTGATCTCCTCGGGGCCGAGCTTGGTGTCACGGGCGTCGACCTCGTGCTCCTCGATGTGGATCGAGGAGAGGACGTCGTCCTGCACGAGGCGCTGCGACAGGATGATCGCGTCCTCGTAGTTGTGACCCTCCCACGGCATGAACGCCACGAGCAGGTTCTTGCCGAGGGCCATCTCGCCGTTCTCGGTGGCCGGACCGTCGGCCAGGACCTGGCCGGTGATGATCCGGTCGCCCTCGTTGACGATGACCTTCTGGTTGACCGAGGTGCCCTGGTTGGACCGGGAGAACTTGGCGAGGCGGTACGTGATGTACGTGCCGTCGTCGTTGGTGGTGGTGATGTAGTCCGCGGAGACCTCCTGGACCACACCGTCCTTCTCGGCCTTGACCACGTCACCGGCGTCGACGGCGGAGCGGTACTCCATGCCGGTGCCGACGAGCGGGGCCTCGCTCTTGATGAGCGGCACGGCCTGGCGCATCATGTTCGCGCCCATGAGGGCACGGTTGGCGTCGTCGTGCTCGAGGAACGGGATCATGGCGGTCGCGACCGACACCATCTGGCGCGGCGAGACGTCCATGTAGTCCACGTCTTCACCGGCAACGTAGTCGACCTCGCCGCCACGGCGGCGGACCAGGACGCGGTTCTCGGAGAAGCGCAGGTCGTCGTTGAGGCCGGCGTTGGCCTGCGCGATGACGAATCGGTCCTCTTCGTCGGCGGTCAGGTAGTCCACCTCGTCGGTGACCTGGCCGTCGACGACCTTGCGGTACGGGGTCTCGACGAAACCGAACGCGTTGACGCGACCGTAGGAGGCGAGCGAGCCGATCAGACCGATGTTCGGGCCTTCGGGCGTCTCGATCGGGCACATACGGCCGTAGTGCGAGGGGTGCACGTCACGGACCTCGAAGCCGGCCCGCTCGCGGGAGAGACCACCCGGGCCAAGAGCCGACAGACGGCGCTTGTGGGTGAGACCCGACAGCGGGTTGTTCTGGTCCATGAACTGGGACAGCTGGCTGGTGCCGAAGAACTCCTTGATGGAGGCGACGACCGGCCGGATGTTGATCAGGGTCTGCGGCGTGATCGCCTCGACGTCCTGGGTGGTCATGCGCTCGCGCACGACGCGCTCCATACGGGCCAGACCCGTACGGACCTGGTTCTGGATGAGCTCGCCGACGCTGCGCAGCCGACGGTTGCCGAAGTGGTCGATGTCGTCGGTCTCGACGACGATCGAGCCGCCGCTGTCGCCGACCGTCTCGGTCTCGCCGGCGTGCAGCTTCACCAGGTACTTGATCGTCGAGATGATGTCCTCGACGGTCAGGATGCCGGCGTCCAGCGGAGCGTCCGCACCGAGCTTCTTGTTGACCTTGTAGCGGCCGACCTTGGCGAGGTCGTAGCGCTTCGGGTTGAAGTACAGGTTCTCCAGGAGCGTCTGCGCGGCCTCACGCGTGGGGGGCTCGCCCGGACGCAGCTTGCGGTAGATGTCGAGCAGCGCGTCGTCCTGGCCCTGGGTGTGGTCCTTCTCCAGGGTGGCGCGCATCGACTCGTACTCGCCGAACTCCTCGAGGATCTGCTCGGTGGTCCAGCCGAGCGCCTTGAGCAGGACGGTCACCGACTGCTTGCGCTTGCGGTCGATGCGGACACCGACCATGTCGCGCTTGTCGATCTCCATCTCCAGCCAGGCACCCCGGGAGGGGATGATCTTGGCCGAGAAGATGTCCTTGTCGGACGTCTTGTCGATCGAGGAGTCGAAGTAGACACCGGGTGAACGGACCAGCTGCGACACCACGACACGCTCGGTGCCGTTGATGACGAAGGTGCCCTTGTTGGTCATGAGCGGGAAGTCGCCCATGAAGACCGTCTGAGACTTGATCTCGCCGGTCTCGTTGTTGGTGAACTCGGCCGTGACGAAGAGCGGGGCGGCGTACGTGAAGTCGCGCTCCTTGCACTCGTCGATGCTGTTCTTCGGCGGCTCGAAACGGTGGTCGCGGAACGTCAGCGACATCGACCCGGAGAAGTCCTCGATCGGGGAGATCTCCTCGAAGATCTCCTCCAGACCGGACTTGGTGGGGACGTCCTGACCTGACTCCAGAGCCTCCTCGACCCGACTCTGCCAGGCGGTGTTGCCGAGCAGCCAGTCGAAGCTCTCGGTCTGCAGCGCGAGCAGGTTGGGAACCTCGAGAGGCTCCTTGATCTTTGCAAAGGAGATGCGCAGCGGGGCGGTGCTGGCGCCGTTGTTCATATTCGCGTTCGAGGCAGTGCGCGAGGCGGCCAAGAGGGGGTCCTTCCGAGGGCTCGGACTCACTACGCGCTCCCCGGTCCCTTCCCGGACACAGAGACGGAAACCCCAGTTCAGAGGAGGTTCGGTCGTCGGCATTCGGGTGAGGGCAGACCCCTGGTGACGGGCAGGGGACAGCTAACAGGCAGCGCAAAGGGTCAGTGTAGCCACTTGGCACACTGATGTCCAGTCTCCATTTTCTGAGACCCTCATCATCGTCAACGCCTGCGTCATCCCTGCCCTCAACGCACGTTCATGCTGCCCTCTTCAACGCACGTTCATACTGCCCTCTTCGTCGCCGATCCATGCCTCGGATTCGGACCGTTCTGGCGACGCGTCCTGAGAATTGCGCGCTGCGTGCGGTTCGTCAAGGCCCCGCTGCGCAAACCCGGTGCGCCAGGGACACGACGAAGATCACCATACCCCCCGCCGGAGCGGGTGCAAGGCAACCGTGGTCGGCCTCCCGGGAACGCCGAAGAGCGACCACCCGGATGGATGATCGCTCTTCGCGGTCCGCGCGTTACAGGCCCGAGGGGCGTGTTTCAGCGCACAGAGGTCTGCGCGACCTCAGAGGCCTTACTTGACCTCGACGGAGGCGCCGGCGCCCTTGAGGGACTCGGCGGCCTTGTCGGCGGCGTCCTTGGCGACCTTCTCGAGGACGGGCTTCGGGGCGCCGTCCACGAGGTCCTTGGCCTCCTTCAGGCCGAGCGAGGTCAGCTCACGCACGACCTTGATGACCTGGATCTTCTTGTCGCCGGCACCGGTGAGGATGACGTCGAACTCGTCCTTCTCCTCAGCGGCCTCGACCGGGGCGCCCGGGGCGGCGGGGCCCGCGACGGCGACCGCGGCGGCGGCGGTGACGTCGAACTTCTCCTCGAACGCCTTCACGAACTCGGAGAGCTGGATGAGGGTCATGCCCTCGAACTCGGCGAGCAGTTCGTCCTGGGTGAGAGCCACGATGGCTTTCCTTCCACTAATTTCGGCTGGTGCCGGATGTACATGTCTGGCGGGCGTACGTTCGGCCCGCTACGACCTCTGCCTCAGGTGCTTCGCTTGCGACGGCGAACCTCAGGCGGCGGTCATTTCGGGAGCCGAATTACTCGGCACCGCCCTGCTCGTCCTGCTTGGCACGGAGCGCGTCCACGGTGCGGACGAGCTTCGAGGGAAGCGCCTGGAAGAGCTGAGCAGTCTGCGTCTGCTTGCCCTTCATGGCGCCCGCCAGCTTGGCGAGCAGAACCTCGCGGGACTCGAGGTCCGCAAGCTTCTTGATCTCGTCGGCGGACAGCGCCTTGCCGTCAAGGACACCGCCCTTGATGACGAGGTTCGGGTTGTCCTTGGCGAAGTCACGAAGACCCTTCGCCGACACCACCGGGTCACCGGTGACGAAGGCGACCGCCGTCGGACCGTTGAACAGGTCGTCGAGCGTCGAGATCCCGGCCTCGTTGGCCGCAATCTTGGTCAGCGTGTTCTTCACCACGGCGTACTGGGCGTTCTCACCGAGCGAACGGCGCAGCGTCTTGAGCTGCGCCACGGTGAGACCCCGGTATTCGGTCAGCACGGCGGCGTTCGAGCTGCGGAACTGCTCCGTCAGCTCGGCTACCGCGGCAGCCTTGTCGGGCCTTGCCATAGAGCGTCGGCCTCCTTCCGGGTGATGAGGACCGCTCAGAAGGGGCTGAGAAAACGAAACGCCCCGGCGCAGGCGCACGGGGCGTAGCTCGACCGATCACACACACCTGAGCATGTGTCCCGGGAGCACTTCCACAGTCACCTGCGCGGGTCGTCCGCGGTTCAGCGGATCCTTCGGCCACCGCGCCCTCTTACGAGCACACGGCAACGACCAGCGGTCTTTGGCTTCTCCAGGAGAGTACGGGACCGGTGCACTGTCGAGCAAATCCGCTCCGAACGGCCGCTCTCACGAGGTCGATCCGGTGCCGCCCTGCTTCTTCAGCAGCGTCCTGAAGTCCTCGGTGTCGCCGGCCGGCGGCTGCTCGGCGGCGACCGGCACGCCGTAGTCGCTGTAGTAGGCGGTCTGGGCCATCGTGCCGCTCGCCGTGGCGGCCCTCTCGACCTTCTTGACCAGCAGGTTCTTGTCGTCGACCCAGATGTCGACGGTCTCGGTGCCGACACCGGCCTCGGTGAGCTGGGCGCGCAGTTCGCTCTCGCCGCTCAGGTCGGAGACGCTCACCGTGCCCGAGTAGTGCGTGGTGTGCACGCCGGAGACCTGCTCCTCGCCCGTCCTGCGTACGTCCCCGGAGGCGAGCAGCAGCCGCACCGACCGGTTGGGCGTGGTGTTGCGCATCAGGTCGGTCATCATCGCGCCCGAGCCGCCGCCCAGGGTCGCGAGGTAGTCGTAGGGGTACTTGATCCAGTGCTTGCCGCCCAGCTTCCGGGCGAAGGCGGGACCGACCTTGGCGTAGTAGGCGTCGTGGAGGTAGCGGGTCTCCAGGGACGTCGAGTCGAGCCTGCGCATCAGGTCGGCGGTGCTGCCTCCGGTGTAGGTGATGGTCAGCGTGCCGGTGAGGCCGTCCGCCCAGTCGAGGGCACCCTCGGCCCTCGTGGACATCAGGGAGCCCAGGGCCGTGGTGGAGCGGACCCGCACCGACCGGGCCCGCTGCGTGGACCGCTCGGCGGAGCGCAGGGCGGCCAGGGCGCGGGCGTGGTGCGCGCTGCCGCCGCTCCCGGTGTCCGGGCCGGACGAGGAGGTGCAGGCGGCCGCCCCGGTCAGCGTGATCGCCACCGCTATCGCCGGGACCACCCGGCGCACCCTCGGCCTCGTCATCTCGGCCCACCCCCCCTACGACTCCCGCACCCCCGACGCTAACCCAGGCCACCGACAGCCGGGGCCGAGGTCCTGCGACGCGGGAGCCCGCGCGGCCGGGAAACGGGACGGGCCCCGCAACCCTCCGGGGTTGCGGGGCCCGTCCTGGTGGTGACGCGTCCCTGACGCGGCTGCCGGACCGAGCGCGGGGCTCAGACGGCGGCCGGGTCCTCCTCGGTGAGGAGGTTGCGGGTGCGGTTCGAGTCGACCGGAATGCCGGGGCCCATCGTGGTGCTGATGGCGGCCTTCTTGATGTAGCGACCCTTGGCCGCGGACGGCTTCAGACGGAGGATCTCCTCCAGCGCGGCGCCGTAGTTCTCCACCAGCTTGTCGTCGTCGAAGGACGTCTTGCCGATGATGAAGTGCAGGTTCGAGTGCTTGTCGACGCGGAACTCGATCTTGCCGCCCTTGATCTCGGTCACAGCCTTGGCGGTGTCCGGGGTCACGGTGCCGGTCTTCGGGTTCGGCATCAGACCACGCGGGCCGAGGACGCGGCCGAGGCGGCCGACCTTGCCCATGAGGTCCGGGGTGGCGACGACGGCGTCGAAGTCCAGACGGCCCTTCGCCACCTCGTCGATCAGCTCGTCGGCGCCGACGATGTCGGCGCCCGCGGCACGCGCGGCCTCGGCACGGTCACCGGTCGCGAAGACCAGGACCCGGGCGGTCTTACCGGTGCCGTGCGGGAGGTTCACGGTGCCACGGACCATCTGGTCGGCCTTGCGCGGGTCGACACCCAGGCGGAAGGCGACCTCGACGGTGCCGTCGAACTTGGTCGTGGAGGTCTCCTTGGCGAGACGGACGGCCTCGAGCGGGGCGTACAGCTTCTCCCGGTCGATCTTCTCGTCCGCAGCGCGAAGGGCCTTGCTGCGCTTGCTCACAACTTGCTCCTGTGGGTTCTGAAGGAGTCGTGGTGTACGGGCCGAGCAGGCCCTGCCACGGTGGTTCTACGAAGGTGGGGATCAGCCCTCGACCGTGATGCCCATGGAACGGGCGGTGCCGGCGATGATCTTCGACGCGGCGTCCAGGTCGTTGGCGTTCAGGTCGGGAAGCTTGGTCTGGGCGATCTCCCGGACCTGCTCCTGGGTGATCTTGGCGACCTTGGTCTTGTGGGGCTCGCCGGAGCCCTTCTCGACACCGGCGGCCTTGAGGATCATCTTCGCGGCCGGCGGGGTCTTGGTGACGAAGGTGAAGGACCGGTCCTCGTAGACCGTGATCTCGACCGGGATGACCCAACCGCGCTGCGACTCGGTCGCGGCGTTGTAGGCCTTGCAGAACTCCATGATGTTGACGCCGTGCTGGCCGAGCGCGGGGCCGACCGGCGGGGCCGGGTTCGCCGCACCGGCGTTGATCTGGAGCTTGATAAGCCCCGTGACCTTCTTCTTCTTGGGAGGCATAGCTCTCCGGGTCCTTTCCATTCGGGTCCTGCCCGCACCCGGGGACCACCCGGACGCAGGCATACCGCACAACGATAACGGGTATGGATGCGCGGCCAAAAACCGAGCAGGTCAGGCGAGGCCTGACCTGCTCGGAAGTGCGATCTCCAGAAGGGACTAGTTCTTCTGGATCTGGTCGAAGGACAGCTCCACCGGCGTCTCCCGACCGAAGATCTCCACCAGACCCTTGACCTTCTTGGAGTCGGGGTTGATCTCGTTGATCGTCGCCTGCAGCGTCGCGAACGGACCGTCGGTCACCGTCACCGAGTCGCCCACCTCGAAGTCCAGCACCTGGACCTCGACCTTGCGCTGCGGCACCGGCTTGCCCTCGGCCTCCGCCGCCTCGCGCGCTGCCTTCTCCTCGGCCTCCGGCGCGAGCATCTTGACGATCTCGTCCAGGGTCAGCGGGTAGGGGTCGTAGGCGTTGCCGACGAAGCCGGTGACACCCGGGGTGTTGCGGACGACACCCCAGGACTCGTTCGTCAGGTCCATGCGGACGAGCACGTAACCGGGCAGCTTGTTCTGCTTGATGGTCTTGCGGTCGCCGTTCTTGATCTGGACGACCTCTTCCTGCGGCACCTCGGCCTGGAAGATGTAGTCCTCGACGTTCAGCGAGACGGCGCGCTGCTCCAGGTTGGTCTTCACGCGGTTCTCGTACCCGGCGTAGGTGTGGATGACGTACCACTCGCCCGGCAGCAGGCGGAGCTCCTCGCGGAGCGCCTGGACGGGGTCGACCGGCTCGGCGGGCTCTTCCGCGACGGCCTCTTCGGCCTCGTCGGCGTCTTCCTCGGCGTCCTCGTCGGTCTCTTCCGACTCCTCCGCGCCGACAGCCTCGTCCTCGTCCTCGTCCTCGACGTGGACCGCGGTCTCCTCGGCCGGCTCCCCCAGTTCGGCCTCAGCAGCCTCGAACTCGTCCTGCTCGTCCGCGCCCTCGACGATGTCGAGCTCGTCGTCGACCGTCTCGGCCGCCTGCCCGCGGGGCTCGGTGGCGTCGTCGTTCAGGTTCGGGTCAGACACGATGGCTGCTTCTTCCTGGATACATAGGGGTGGAACATGCGAAAACGGGCGCCGGTACCACGGCGCCCTTCGCTCTGTGCTCAGCCGAAGACGTACTTGGCAGCGTGGTTGAGTCCATAGTCAATCACGGTCACCAGAGCGATCATGATGGCGACGAAGAAGATCACCACGGTGGTGTACGACGTCAGCTGGTTACGAGTCGGCCAGACGACCTTGCGGAGCTCCGCGATGATCTGGCGGTAGAAGGTGGCAAGGCGCTTCAGCGGGCCCTTCTTGGCACGCTTACCGCCCTTGCGGGCCTTCTTCTTGGACTCCGACACCTCGTCCTGGGCATCAGGCGTATCGATGGAGCCCACGGCGTCCGTCATTCATCCTCACCTGATCCCGGGTCGTGGCCGTGCCGCGCCCGGTTCCTGAGCCGCACGGCGGTGCAATACTTGTACGTACATGCGCACACATCCTGGCGGTGTGTGTAGCAGGGCCGGAGGGACTTGAACCCCCAACCGCCGGTTTTGGAGACCGGTGCTCTACCAATTGAGCTACGACCCTTTGCTGTGTCCACCAACGTACCGCATCCGGCCGAGTGCTCGGAGTGCACTCGCTCGGTCGCGCCCGCTGAAGGCCAACGAGGAGTGAGTGTACGTGGTCCACGGCGCCGCGTCGAACAGAAAGTGGCAGTCCGGGACGACCGTACGGAAGATCGTCCTGGCCGCGGCCGGGATCCGGACGCTTGTTCACGGCCTGGCCCGTGCTTGTTCAGTCTGTGAAACCGGCGTGCCACGCAGGTTTCCGGTCTGAAACGATGGACCCCATGAGCGCTGCAACCCCTCCCACCGAGCGCCGGGTCTCCGCCCGAGTCGGCGCGATCTCCGAGTCCGCCACCCTCGCCGTGGACGCCAAGGCCAAGGCCCTGAAGGCCGCCGGACGCCCGGTGATCGGCTTCGGCGCCGGTGAGCCCGACTTCCCGACCCCGGACTACATCGTCGACGCCGCGATCGAGGCCTGCAAGAACCCGAAGTACCACCGGTACACGCCGGCCGGCGGTCTGCCCGAGCTGAAGGCCGCGATCGCCGCGAAGACGCTGCGCGACTCCGGTTACGAGGTGGACGCGGGCCAGGTCCTCGTCACCAACGGCGGCAAGCAGGCGATCTACGAGGCCTTCGCCGCGATCCTGGACCCGGGCGACGAGGTCATCGTCCCCGCCCCGTACTGGACGACGTACCCGGAGTCGATCCGGCTGGCCGGCGGTGTCCCGGTGGAGGTGGTCGCCGACGAGACCACCGGCTACCGCGTCTCCGTGGAGCAGCTGGAGGCGGCGCGCACGGAGAAGACGAAGGTCGTGCTCTTCGTCTCCCCGTCGAACCCGACCGGCGCGGTCTACAGCGAGGCCGAGACCGAGGCGATCGGCCGCTGGGCCGTCGAGCACGGCCTGTGGGTGCTGACCGACGAGATCTACGAGCACCTCGTCTACGGCGACGCGAAGTTCACCTCGCTGCCGGCGATCCTGCCCGAGCTGCGCGACAAGTGCGTCGTCGTCAACGGGGTCGCCAAGACGTACGCGATGACGGGCTGGCGGGTGGGCTGGGTCATCGGCCCCAAGGACGTCGTCAAGGCGGCCACGAACCTCCAGTCGCACGCCACCTCGAACGTCTCCAACGTGGCGCAGGTCGCCGCCCTGGCCGCCGTCTCCGGCGACCTGGCGGCCGTGGCGAAGATGCGCGAGGCCTTCGACCGGCGCCGCAGGACCATCGTGCGGATGCTCAACGAGATCGACGGCGTGGTCTGCCCGGAGCCCGAGGGCGCCTTCTACGTGTACCCGTCGGTCAAGGGGCTGCTCGGCAAGGAGATCCGCGGCAGGCGGCCGGCCTCCTCGGTGGAGCTGGCCGAGCTGATCCTGGAGGAGGCCGAGGTCGCGGTCGTACCCGGTGAGGCCTTCGGCACGCCCGGCTACCTGCGGCTGTCGTACGCGCTCGGTGACGAGGACCTCGCCGAGGGCGTGAGCCGCATGCAGAAGCTGCTGGCCGAGGCGCAGGACTGACCTCTTTTCTTCCGCGCTGCACGCGCGTGCGGGCCGTTTCCCTCCGGGGGAGGCGGCCCGTTCGCGTGTGCGAGCAAGGCCACTAAAGGGGAATCGGCTACCGGTGCACCGGTCGTGTGCGGCAGGATCCTGGAATGGAGCACGTACGTGATGTCACTGAGCTGCCGAAGGCTCACCTGCATCTGCACTTCACCGGTTCGATGCGGCCGGCAACCGTCCTGGAGCTGGCCGACAAGTACGGTGTACGCCTTCCCGAGGCGCTGACCGACGCCCTGACCAGCGGCGAACCACCCAGACTGCGGGCCACCGACGAACGCGGCTGGTTCCGCTTCCAGCGGCTCTACGACGCCGCGCGCTCCTGTGTGAGAGAGCCCGAGGACATCCGGCGACTGGTCCGGGAGGCCGCCGAGGAGGACGTCAGGGACGGCTCGGGCTGGCTCGAGATCCAGGTGGACCCGACGTCGTACGCGCCGCGCCTGGGCGGGCTGATCCCGGCGCTGGAGATCATCCTGGACGCGGTGGAGACGACGTCCCGGGAGACGGGCCTCGGGATGCGCGTCCTGGTCGCCGCGAACCGTATGAAGCACCCTCTGGACGCGCGCACGCTCGCGCGGCTGGCCGTGCGGTACGCGGACCGCGGTGTGGTCGGCTTCGGGCTCTCCAACGACGAGCGGCGGGGCATGGCCCGGGACTTCGACCGGGCGTTCCACATCGCGCGCGAGGGCGGACTGCTGGCGGCCCCGCACGGCGGCGAGCTGACCGGGCCGGCGTCGGTACGGGACTGCCTGGACGATCTGCACGCCTCCCGGATCGGGCACGGTGTGCGGGCGGCGGAGGACCCGAGACTGCTCCGGCGTCTGGCGGACCGCGGCATCACCTGCGAGGTGTGTCCGGCCTCCAACGTGGCCCTCGGCGTCTACGACAAGCCCGGGGACGTCCCGCTGCGCACGCTGTTCGAGGCGGGCGTCCCGATGGCGCTGGGCGCGGACGACCCACTCCTGTTCGGCTCCCGTCTGGCCGCCCAGTACGACATCGCGCGCGTGCACAACGGTTTCACGGACGCGGAACTGGCGGAGCTGGCCCGGCAGTCGGTACGGGGTTCGGCGGCACCGCAGGACGTGAAGGCGAGGCTCCTGGCGGGCGTCGACGCATGGCTGGCCGCGCCGGCGTCCTGATCGGCCTCTTCGTCAGGGCCTTCGGAAGTGGGCGTAGGGCGGGTACGCCTTGAAGCAGACTAGGACCTCGACCGGGTGCCCGCCGCCGGGCGGCTGCCTCAGCCCCCACAGTCCCGACACCAGTGCCGCCTGCCCCTCGGACACCCTCTTCTGACGCGGCCCCCAGCCGGCCGCGCGGGCGAGCGACATGGCGGCCTCGGCGAAGACGTCCCGGCTGCCGAAGAGGAAGAACGTGCTCGCGTGGACGGTGTGGCGCAGCTCGTCGAGGCGGTCGGTGTGCCGCTGCCGGGCGAGCAGGCCGGCGGCGTCCCGCGCGGTGCGCGCCTCGTCGGTGCGGACGGTGAGCGGGACCCCGTCGCCCCGCCGCAGCCGTCGGCGCAGCCCGGGCCACTGCGAGGCGCGCAGGCCGAGCGAGCCGTGGGCCAGGACGAGATCGACGAGCGGCCCTCGGCCCTCGTCGGGCGGCACCCCGTCCCGCAGGGGCACGTGGACGATCGTGTGCGGTGAGTGGGCGGCGAACGAGAACAGCCCCGCGAGCCGGCTGAGCCCGTCGTGGTCGCCCATGAGCGTGCCGACGGGCGCGGGCCGGCGCAGGGAGGTGTGGCGCAGGGGCTGTCGGGGCTGGACGACCCGGCGCTCGTGCGGGCCGGTGCGGGGCCGGAACTCGCGGAGTCTCAGCCGCATGGGGCATGCCTCATGGCATCAGGGTCGCGGGCCGCGGGGCTCCCCGGCAACGGAGATTCCGTCGAGCAGGGTGCTGACGAGCCGGGCGGCGAACGTGTCCGGCGGCGGGCGTCCGCCGGTCGGGGCGCCTCGAAGGCGAAGCCCCGCTGGACGCGGGCGCCGAGCAGCAGGGAGGCGGCGGCGAAGGTGTCGGCGCCCCTACCGCACGGCGATCGGCGGCTTCCCGGCGAAGGGCAGCTTCATCGCCCGGGCGGAGGTGGCCCAGGCGATGAACCAGCGGGTGGGTGGTGTGGCGTACTGAAGTCCCACGCGAGCGGGGCGCCGTACCGCCCACGGCCGGCAGGGCCGCTACAGACTCACTCCCACGGTCACCGGCTCGTTGACGAGCGTCACGCCGAACGCCCGGTGGACACCCGCCACGACCTCCCGTGCCAGCTCCAGCAGGTCCTCGGTGGTGGCCCCGCCCCGGTTGGTCAGCGCCAGCGTGTGCTTGGTGGAGATCCGGGCCGGCCCGCTGCCGTATCCCTTGGCGAACCCGGCCTTGTCGATCAGCCAGGCCGCCGAGGTCTTGGTACGCCCCTCCCCGGCCGGGTAGGCGGGCGGCTCGGCCCCGTCCCCGAGCCGCTCGCGCACGCGCGCGTGGAAGTCGGCGAGCTGCGCGTCCGTGAGGATCGGGTTGGTGAAGAAGGATCCCGCCGACCAGGTGTCGTGGTCGTCGGGGTCGAGCAACATGCCCTTGCCGGCGCGTAGTTCGAGCACGGCCTCGCTGGCGCGCGCCAGCGGCGCCCGGTCCCCCTGATCCACTCCGAGGGCCCGCGCGGCCTCGGCGTACCGCACCGGCGCCGACAGCCCGCCGGCGTCCTCCAGCCCGAAGCGCACCCGCAGGACGACGTACCGGTCGGGGTCGGCCTTGAACCGGCTGTGCCGGTAGGAGAACACGCACTCCTCGTTGGTCAGTGTCACCGTCTCGCCGGCCCGCCGGTCGTAGGCGACGACCTCGGTGATGGTCGAGGAGACCTCCTGGCCGTAGGCCCCGACGTTCTGGATGGGCGTGGCGCCGGCGGACCCCGGGATCCCGGCGAGGCACTCGATGCCCGCGAGGCCCGCCTCGACGGTGCGGGCGACCGCGTCGGTCCACACCTCGCCGGCCGCCAGCTCCAGCGTCGTACCGCGTGTCTCGAAACCGGTGGTGGCGATGCGCAGGGCAGTGCCGTCGAAGCCCTTGTCACCGATGACCAGGTTCGAGCCGCCGCCGATGACCAGCAGCGGGGTCCCGCTGTCGTCGGCCTCGCGGACGGCGGCGATCACCTCCGCGTCGGTGGTCGCGGTCACCAGCCGGGTGGCGGGGCCACCGAGCCGGAAGGTGGTGAGGGGGGCGAGGGGGGCGTCGTGGAGTTCCTGCACGCGCCCAAGACTACGAGACGCCACCGGCGCTCCCTCCGTCACGCAGCGCACGCGCGCGTAGGGCCCCGTCTCCGCCGGACGGGGACCCCACGCGCGCGTGCGGTCGGTCGCTGCCGTCAGTTGCCGACACCCTCCAGAACCGGGGCCGACTCCCCCGCGGTCACCGTCCGCGTCGCACGACGCCGGCCGGGGATGCACAGGGCGGCGATCCCGGCGAGGGCGACCACGGCCGAGCCGGTGACCAGGGCGGGCCGCAGCCCGTCCACGAAGCTCTGGGCGCTCTCGTAGCCACCCTGGGCGGCGAAGATCGACGACATGACGGCGATGCCGAGCGCGCCGCCGACCTCGCGCAGCGCGTTGTTGGCACCGGAGGCGATGCCCTGTTCCTGCGGGCGTACGGCGGACATCACCAGGTTGGCGGCGGGGGCGAAGTACAGCGCCATGCCGATACCGCTGATGATCAGACCGGGCAGCTGGACACCGTAGGAGGCATGGGCGGTGACCACGGAGGCCATGTAGCCGAGCCCGGCGGCCTGCAGGAAGAGTCCGGCGGCGGCGACCGGGCGGCCGCCTATCCGGTCGGAGAGGATCCCGGCGACCGGCGCGACGAGCATCGGCATGCCGGTCCAGGGCAGCATCCTGAGGCCCGCCTCGGTGGGCGAATAGCCGAGGACGCCCTGCATGTACTGGCTGAGCAGGAAGATCGAGCCGAACATCCCGAGGAACATCAGCAGGCTGGCCGCGTTGATCCCGGAGAAGGCGCGGGAGCGGAAGAGCCGCATCGGCAGCATGGGGTTCTTCGCGCGGCTGCCGTGGATGACGAAGCCGACGAGCAGGGCGCCGCCCGCGAACAGTCCGGTCAGCACGAGGGAGCTGGTCCACCCGTCGGCGGGGCCGCGCACCAGGCCGTAGACGATTCCGAAGAGTCCGCCGCTGGCGAGCAGGGTGCCGGGGAAGTCGAGCGGGGCGCCGGTGCCGTGGGACTCGGCGAGACGGAGCCGGGCGAGGGGCAGCAGCGCGAGGCCGAGCGGGACGTTCAGCCAGAAGATCCAGTGCCAGGACACGTGTTCGGTGAGGCTGCCGCCGATGAGCGGCCCGGAGGCGACCGCGAGCCCGTTGACGGCCCCCCAGATGCCGTAGGCCATCCCGCGCCTGGCCTCCGGCACGGCCGCCGTCAGCAGGGTGAGCGTCAGCGGCATCATCACGGCCGCGCCGACGCCCTGCACCGCGCGGGCGGCGATCAGGGAGTCGATGCCGGGTGCCATGGCCGCGGCGGCGGAGGCGCCGGTGAAGACGGTGAGTCCGGCGAGGAAGAGCCGGCGGCGGCCGAAGCGGTCACCGAGGGCCGCGCCGAACATCAGCAGGACGGCGAAGGTGAGCGTGTAGGCGCTGACGGTCCATTCGAGGTCGTCCAGCGCGCCGCCGAGGTCCTTGCGGATGGAGGGCAGCGCGGTGGTGACGACGAGGTTGTCGAGGGCCGCCATGAATCCGGCGACACTGGTGATGACGAGCGCCCATGCGGCGCCCCCCCGACGTGCGTTCTGCTGTGCGGTCTCTTGTGACATCGCTCCCCCAGAGCGTGTGTGACAGTCGCTTAGTTATTGATCACTAATTTTTGGGCCCATGAAGAGGCCCGCAAGGAAGCGGCCGGGCGCCCCCTCACTCGTCGCCGCACCCGTCCAGCCGCCCCGTGGTCGCGGCCTTCGCGTACATCCCCTGCCAGACCCGGTGCTCGGGCGGAAAGCCCATGGCCGCGTAGGTGTTGATGAGCATGCCCTTGGCCAGGAAGGTCGTCGTGCGGTCGACGTCGGCCCCCGAGAGCAGGTGGACGGTGTCCCACAGGCGCCCCCAGCCGGCCCGCACCAGTTCGCCGAACTCGTGCTCGCCCTCCGCCTCGGCGGCCGACACGGTGATGTACGTCTGCATCTGCATCTGGAGCCACTCGGGCCGCTCCTGGATCAGCCGCACGTACGCGTCACCCATGGCATGCAGGGCCTCTTCGCCCTGCACCCCCTCGGCCGCCCCCTCGAAGAGTTCGCACATCTCGTCGATGCAGCGCTGCGAGGCGGCGGCGAAGATCGCCTTCTTGCCGGGGAAGAGCCGGAAGAGGTACGGCTGGGAGACACCGACCCGTTTCGCGATCGCCTCGGTGGAGGTGCCGTAGTAGCCCCTCTGCGCGAACTCCGTGATCGCCGCACGAACGACGCTCTCACGCCGCTCCTCAGCACTCATCCTGACCATGCGGAGAAGTTAGTACTCAATCACTAACTAAGTCAAGCAGCCGGAACACCGGCTCCCCCTCGGCCGTTCGACGGGTAGGGGGGCCGCACATGCGTAAGGGACGCCCCGCAAGGGAGAGCGCCCCTTACCGCGCTGTGGGACCCGCCGGGTCAGGCCGGTCTCACGAGCCGGGTTCAGGCCAGCCGTACGACCGCCCGTGACATGCCCAGCACCTTCTGTCCCGCGCTCGTCGCCGTCAGGTCGACGCGCACGGTGTTGTCGTCGAGCTTGGCCGCGACCTTGCCGCTGACCTCGACCAGGGCGCCCTGGTCGTCGTTCGGGACGACGACGGGCTTGGTGAAGCGGACGCCGTAGTCGACGACCGCTCCCGGGTCGCCGATCCAGTCGGTCACCACGCGGATCGCCTCGGCCATGGTGAACATGCCGTGCGCGATGACGTCCGGCAGGCCCACCTCCTTGGCGAACTTCTCGTTCCAGTGGATCGGGTTGAAGTCCCCGGAGGCACCCGCGTACCGCACCAGCGTGGCACGGGTCACGGGGAAGACCTGGGCGGGCAGTTCGGTGCCGACCTCGACGTCCTCGTACGCGATCTTCGCCGTCATCGGATGCTCACGCCCCCTCTTCCACGTCCGCCGCACGGGCCACCAGCTTGGTCAGTGCGCTCACCACGAGTTCACCCGTCTCGTCGCGGACGTCGCCGCGGATGTCGATGACGTCGTTGCCCGCGAGGGACTTGACGGCTTCGATCGTCGAGACGACGGTCAGCCGGTCGCCGGCACGCACCGGGCGCCGGTAGGCGAACTTCTGGTCGCCGTGCACCACCCGGCTGTAGTCGAGGCCCAGCTGCGGGTCCTCGACGACCTGTCCGGCCGCGCGGAAAGTGATCGAGAAGACAAAGGTCGGCGGAGCGATCACGTCGGAATGGCCGAGCGCTTTGGCGGCCTCCGGGTCCGTGTACACGGGGTTGGTGTCGCCGACCGCTTCGGCGAACTCACGGATCTTCTCCCGGCCCACCTCGTAGGGCTCGGTGGGTGGGTAGGTCCGTCCCACGAAGGACTGGTCGAGCGCCATTGGCCCGGCACCTCCTGATGTCTGCTGTGATGCCCCACAAACTAGCGGGAAAGCCGACTGCCGAAACGCCGTGAGGCCGCCCCCGGGATGGGGACGGCCTCACGAACGAGCCTGTTGTTACCGTGTTTCGCGATGCGCGGTGTGCGCATTGCAACGCGGGCAGTGCTTCTTCATCTCAAGACGATCCGGGTTGTTACGCCGGTTCTTCTTGGTGATGTAGTTCCGCTCCTTGCACTCCACGCAGGCCAGCGTGATCTTCGGGCGGACGTCGGTGGCAGCCACGTGAGTGCTCCTAAGACGAACGGATGGACTGATTCAACGCAAAAAGAGTAGCCGATCGAAGGACCGACCCCGCAATCGGCTACTGTCAGTAGCGGTGACCGGACTTGAACCGGTGACACAGCGATTATGAGCCGCTTGCTCTACCGACTGAGCTACACCGCTTTGATGAGATCAGTCCCGCCTCGCGACGGGACCTCTCACACCAGAGCCCCAATACGGAATCGAACCGTAGACCTTCTCCTTACCATGGAGACGCTCTGCCGACTGAGCTATTGGGGCGAGCGATGAAGACATTACACGCTCGGCCGCCGTTCACCCAAATCCGTTTCCCGCCGCTCCACCGGGCCCCTTCCACCTGGCTCACTGCGGCCTCCGGGGCCCCTCCAGAAGCTCCTCACGCGCGCGTGTCGAAGCGTTGCCGACCGGTCCGACCAGGCCGGTACGACTATTGCGCTCCTCCCCGCCGCGCACGGTTCGCCACCCTAGGCTCGACTCACTCTGCGTGATCTTGAGTCCCCCGCCCGGACCGACCCTCCTGGAGCGCGATGCCTGACAGCCAGCCGCAGCCGCCCTCGTCGTCGTCCAACTCCCCGGGCTCCTCGGGACAGCCCGAGCCGGCCGGGCTCCTGCTGTGCGGGGCACGGCTCACCGACGGCCGCACCGTGGACGTACGGCTGGGCGGCGGGCGCATCGAGGCGGTCGGTACGGCCGGCAGCCTGGCACCGGGTCCGTCCCGCCCGGGCGGCACGCGCGTGGACCTCAGCGGCTACCTCCTGCTCCCGGCCCCCGCCGAACCGCACGCCCACGGCGACACCGCCCTCTCCGCCGACCGGGGCGGTCCCGTCCCGTACGACCCCGACGACGTCCAGCGCCGCGCCACCGAGGCCGCCCTGCTGCAACTCGGCCACGGCGCGACGGCGGTACGCGCGCACGTGCGCGTGGGCGACGTCCAGGGGCTGGCCGCCCTCGCCGCCGTTCTCCAGGCCCGCCGTTCGCTGCGCGGGCTCGCGGAGCTGACGACGGTCGCGATGCCGCGCGTGCTGACCGGAGTGGCCGGCGTCGAGGGGCTGGCGCTGCTGCGGGACGCCGCGAAGATGGGCGCGTCCGTGCTGGGCGGCTGCCCGGACCTGGACCCCGATCCGACGGGCTACGCGGAGGCCGTCCTGGAGGTGGCCTCCGAGCACGGCTGCCCCGTCGATCTGCACACGGACGCCGTGGACGCGGCCCGGCTGGCGAGGCTCGCGACGATGGCGGGCGGCATGCGCCCCGGCGTCACGCTCGGTCCGTGCGCCGGGCTCGCGCGCCTGCCCGCCGAGGCGGCGAACCGGGTCGCGGACCAGCTCGCCGCGGCCGGCGTCACGGTGGTGTGCCTGCCCCAGGGCGGCTGCGGCTCCGTCGACCGCCGCGGCACCGCCCCGGTACGGCTGCTGCGCGCTGCCGGTGTACGGGTCGCCGCAGGCAGCGGCGCCCTGCGCGACCTGTCGAACCCCGTCGGCCGCGGCGACCCCCTGGAGGCCGCCTACCTCCTCGCCTCCCGCCACGGCCTGCGCCCCGAGGACGCCTACGAGACCGTGAGTACGTCCGCCCGCGCCGCCCTCGGCCTTCCCGAGGTCCGTGTCGAGGCGGGTTTCCCCGCCGAACTCCTCGCCGTACGAGGCGACCACCTGGCAGGCGTCCTCTCACTCGCCTACAGCCGGATCGTGGTGCACCGGGGGCGCGTGGTGGCACGCACGAGCGCGGTCCGCGAGTACTGCAACTCGGCGGCGACAGCGGAACTGGGGCTGCCCAGGCAGGGACGGGGCGAGGTGTCCTGAGGGGCGCGCCGGGGGCGGAGGGGCCGGGCGGATGCCGGCGGTCCGAGCGGATACCTGAGCCGAAGAGCCGGCGTGCGGTGACGACCGTGCGCGGGGGCGCGTCCGTGAGGACGACCCCCACCCGGCCAGGCACTTCACGGGCTCGGCGCGGACGCGCGGGGCGCATGAAGTCGTGCGGCGGATGCGGGGCTTCGGGCGTACGGTCGGAGACATGCGCATTGTCATCGCTGGTGGTCATGGTCAGATCGCGTTGCGGTTGGAGCGGCAGCTCTCCGCGCGCGGGGACGAGGTCGCGGGAATCATCCGGAAGGCCGAACAGGGCGACGATCTGCGGGCGGCCGGCGCCGAACCGGTGCTGCTCGACCTGGAGTCGGCGTCGGTCGAGGAGGTCGCGGCGTGTCTGCGAGGAGCGGACGCCGCGGTGTTCGCGGCGGGCGCGGGCCCGGGCAGCGGCACGGCCCGCAAGGAGACGGTCGACAAGGGTGCGGCGGTGCTGTTCGTGGACGCGGCCGTCCGCGCGGGCGTGCGCCGCTTCGTGATGGTCTCGGCGATGCGTGCGGATCCGGCACACCAGGGTGACGACGTCTTCGACGTGTATCTGCGGGCCAAGGGCGAGGCCGACGCGTACGTCAGCCGGCAGACCGCCCTGGACTGGACGATCCTGCGCCCCGGCTTGCTGACGGACGAGCCGGGTACGGGACTGGTGCGTCTGGAGGCGCACACGGGCCGGGGACCGGTCACGCGTGACGATGTGGCCGCCGTGCTGGCGGAGTTGGTGGACACGTCGGCGACCGCCGGTCTGACCCTGGAGCTGATCGGTGGTTCGACGCCGGTCACGGTGGCCGTGAAGTCGGTGGCCGGGAACTGAGCCCGCCGCCCGGCCGTTGGGACTTGTGACGGTGACGACAGCCGGGCGCGCTCGTCAGAACAGCGGCAGCTGTCCGGGAAAGGCCGGCACGGTGTAGCCGTCCAACGACGGCTGGACCGCGCCGAGTTCGGCCTGCCGCCGCGAGCCGGAGCAGGAGACCAGGTCGCCGGTGTCCCGCGCCCCGGGCGGGTCGTGCCGCGCGAAGCGTCCCGCGACGACGGCGATTTCGCGGTGGCACACCGGACAGGTTCTGCGTCGGGAGGACATGATCCCAGTGTGCCCCGGGGCGTGCCACACGTGCCGGGGGCCGCGGGGTCCCGGGCGGCTGGTCGAGCGCCCACGGCGTCTCCGGCGCCCACACCGGCCGCCGCGACCGGGGAGGCGCACCGCTGCCGGTCACGAGGGCCGTGCCAACCGCACCCGCCCGACGGCGGGACAGGGATTCCGCGGACGCGGCGCCGGGGCGGGGATGTCGTCGCGCCTCCGCTCGCCGCATCCATGGCACGACAAGCTCCCACGGCACAACAAAAGGAGACCCCCTCCGACCTGTGTTTCCACAGTCCGGAGGGGGTCTTCCCCAAAGTGGCGGCGCCAGGATTCGAACCTGGGAAGGCGAAGCCGGCAGATTTACAGTCTGCTCCCTTTGGCCGCTCGGGCACACCGCCGGGGTTTGCCACCAAGTCGAACCGTTTTTCGGCGGTGCTCCCTGGCAACGACGTAAACAATACCCGATCCCCAGGGGTGCTCCGCCACCCGATTGATCTGCGCTCACGAGACGTGGGGTGGCTAGGCTGGTGCGGATGCGGCCCGGTCCCCACACCAGGCGCTGTCGCCGTCGCGCGCCGGAACGCATCCCGTTACGCCCCCCGATACAAGGAGCCACAGGACATGGCCGACTCCAGTTTCGACATCGTCTCGAAGGTCGAGCGGCAGGAGGTCGACAACGCCCTCAACCAGGCCGCCAAGGAGGTCTCGCAGCGCTATGACTTCAAGGGCGTCGATGCGTCGATCGCCTGGTCGGGCGAGAAGATCCTGATGCAGGCGAACTCCGAGGAGCGGGTCAAGGCCATCCTCGACGTCTTCCAGTCGAAGCTGATCAAGCGCGGCATCTCGCTGAAGGCGCTGGACGCGGGTGAGCCTCAGCTCTCCGGCAAGGAGTACAAGATCTTCGCGTCGATCGAGGAGGGCATCTCCCAGGAGAACGCGAAGAAGGTGGCGAAGATCATCCGGGACGAGGGTCCCAAGGGTGTGAAGGCCCAGGTCCAGGGCGAGGAGCTGCGCGTCAGCTCCAAGAGCCGCGACGACCTCCAGGCCGTGATCGCGCTCCTGAAGGGCCAGGACTTCGACTTCGCGCTCCAGTTCGTGAACTACCGGTAGTCACCCCCAGGCCGAGACGGACGAAGGGTGGGCGCCCGGGGCGCCCACCCTTCTCGTCTCCCGTCCGTCGGCCTGCCGGGCGGTCAGTCGCGCGAATTGCCGAAGAGAAGGCGGTAGAGGATCAGCAGGACCAGCGAGCCGCCGATCGCCGCCACCCAGGTCGCGCCGTCGTAGAAGTTCCTGG
The DNA here is from genome assembly GCF_042754285.1 of Streptomyces sp. NPDC059224. Lineage (NCBI taxonomy): Bacteria > Bacillati > Actinomycetota > Actinomycetes > Kitasatosporales > Streptomycetaceae > Streptomyces > Streptomyces sp. NPDC059224. Next base: position 178,735 of record NZ_JBHZAN010000012.1, on the reverse strand, counting down.
TGACGGGGTGGTCCAGCCAGCGGGCCGAGATCCAGCCGCCGAGGAACGCGCCCACGATGCCGATGAGAGTCGTGCCGATGAAGCCGCCCGGGTCGCGTCCCGGCAGCAGGATCTTGGCGATGGCGCCGGCCAACAGTCCCAGGATGATCCAACCGATGATGCCCATGCGCTGAACCTGCCCTTCCGCGCCGTGTTCGCACTGATCCGGCCCTGTGATTTCGTTCTCTGCCGGCTGTGCCGGACAAGTTGTCCGAGTCATCCGCAGATGGCCGTCGCGCACATGCGTTCGCGCCCTGTCTGCTAAGAGGACGCCACGGCGACACCCTGCGGTTGCGGCGATCAGTAGGGTGCGCGCATGTCCTCCTCCCTTCCCGGCCTGCGGCGCACGCTGGGTCTGCACGACGCTGTTCTCATCGGCCTCGGCTCGATGATCGGGGCGGGCGTGTTCTCGGCTCTGGGCCCGGCGGCCCGCGCGTCCGGTGCGGGGCTGCTGCCCGCGCTGGCCGTCGCTGCCGTCGTCGCCTACTGCAACGCCATGTCCTCGGCCCGCCTCGCCGCCCGCTACCCGCAGTCGGGCGGCACCTACGTGTACGGACGGGAGCGGCTCGGCGCCTTCTGGGGGTACCTCGCGGGCTGGGCGTTCGTCGTCGGCAAGACGGCGTCCTGCGCCGCGATGGCGCTGACCGTGGGCGCTTACGCCTGGCCGGGGCAGGCACACGCGGTCGCGGTCGCGGCCGTGGTGGCACTGACCGCCGTGAACTACGGCGGTATCCAGAAGTCGGCCTGGCTGACGCGGGTGATCGTGGGCGTGGTGCTGGCCGTCCTCGCCTGCGTGGTGGTCGCGTGCCTGACGTCCGGGCGAGCGGACGCCGGGCTGCTGCACATCAGTCTGTCGTCGGGTGCGGGCGGCGTCCTTCAGGCGGCCGGCCTGCTGTTCTTCGCGTTCGCGGGGTACGCGCGGATCGCGACCCTCGGCGAGGAGGTACGGGACCCGGCGCACACCATCCCGCGCGCGATTCCACTGGCCCTGGGTATCGCGCTGGTGGTGTACGCGTGCGTGGCGGTGGCCGCGCTCTCCGTGCTCGGCGCCGACGCGCTGGGGCGGACGGCGGCGCCGCTGGCGGACGCGGTGCGGGCGGCCGGGGTGCCAGGGCTGGTGCCCGTGGTGCGGGTGGGGGCCGTGGTGGCCGCGCTCGGCTCGCTGCTGGCGCTGATCCTGGGCGTGTCACGGACCACGCTCGCCATGGCCCGGGACGGCCATCTGCCACCGGCGCTGGCCGCCGTGCATCCGCGCTTCGAGGTCCCGCACCGCGCGGAGCTGGCCGTGGGCGCGGTGGTCGCCGTGGCCGCGGCTACCGCGGACGTCCGAGGCGCCATCGGGTTCTCCTCCTTCGGTGTGCTGGTGTACTACGCGGTGGCCAACGCCTCGGCCTGGACGCTCGATCCGGCGCCGCGTGCCCGCGTGGTACCGGTGGTGGGCCTGCTGGGGTGCGCGGTGCTCGCCTTCGCCCTGCCGGTGGTGTCGGTGGCCGCGGGGGCGGCCGTGCTGGCCGCGGGCGCGGTGGCGTATGCGGTGCGGCGGCGGGTGACGGCTCCGTAGCCGGCTGCCGCCTTCCGGGAGGCCCGGTCGTTCAGGGGGCCTGCCGCGGGGCCGGTGCCGTGCGTATCCGCAAGTCGTCCCACGGGGCCAGATCCGTGCCCTCGTCGGTCTCCTCGTACCAGCCCGTGCGGTTCATCCAGACGCACAGCCAGTCGGTGAGGGTGGCCGCGTCCACGAACCAGGCGCCGTCGGCACCGTCGCCGTTCGGTTCGTAGAGCAGGACTGTGGCCTGCGGGGTACGGCAGTCCACGCACGCGTACATGCCGCAACCCCAGTGCGAGATGGGCAGGACGCCCTCCGGCCAGGGCCACTCCGGGTTCTTGCGGCCGTACTCGCGGTTGGTGAGGTACTGGGCGACGGCGGCCGGTTCGCCGGACGGGGCGGCGTCCAGCAGGGGCAGCAGACCGTACGACGGGCCGAAGCCTCCGTCGCCGACCTCCTCGTACAGCGCGGCGAGGAGGGGTGGCAGGGGGAAGCCCAGGGCCTCCCGGGCTCGGTCGAGGGTGGCTGCGTCTACGGGTGCGGGAAGCGACGGCCAGCCCCACGGGCGGGTGTCGCGGGCCCGCAGGGCCACCTGTGTCAGCAACTGCCCGATCTCGGTCATGGCTTCATGATGCAGGCCGCCGCTGACAGTCGCGGCGGCCTGTGGACAACCCTTGGCCCGGATGCGGGCCTGTGGACAACTCGTGTGCGGCGGGAGCCGCATGAGGTGTGGTCAGCGGGTCGCGGGGGTGGTCAGCGAGTCGCGAACGGCTGGTCGGTGGGCACGATCTCGCGTCCCGGTGGAAGCAGTGAGACCGGGATCGGCTTGAAGTTGACGATGCCGAAGGGGATCCCGATGATCGTCAGGCACATCGCGACACCGGTGACGATGTGGGCGAGTGCCAGCCACCAGCCCGCCAGGACCAGCCACAGGACGTTGCCGACGCAGGAGGGGGCGCCGGCGTCCCGCCGCTCGAGGGTCGTGTACCCGAAGGGCCACAGGGCGTAGACGCCGATACGGAGGACCGCGAGGCCGAACGGGATCGTCTCGGGATGTTCCCAATCGCGCTACAAGGGCGCTGAGGTTCCGCCTGGACGCCTGACCGGCTGATACTTGTGGCAGCAGGCATGCCGACGAAGTGACCTGGAGAGGTACCGATCATGAAGGTGTTCAACCTGCTGCTCAACATCCTGTGGCTCGTCTTCTGCGGCCTGTGGATGGCGATCGGCTACGCGATCGCAGCACTGATCTGCTTCGTCTTGATCATCACCATCCCGTTTGGCATCGCGTCCCTGCGTATCGCCGGCTACGTCCTGTGGCCGTTCGGGCGGACCACGGTGGACCGACCAGACGCCGGCGCCGGGTCCTTCATCGGCAACGTGATCTGGGTGATCTTCGCCGGGTGGTGGCTGGCTCTGGCTCACCTGATCACGAGCATCCCGCTGTTCCTGTCGATCATCGGGATCCCGTTCGGGTGGGCCAACCTGAAGCTCATCCCGATCTCGCTCATGCCTTTGGGACGCGAAGTTGTGCCGACGGACCAAGGCTTCGGAGGCAGGTGATCGGGGAGCAACATCAGGCTCTCGACCACGAGTTCCATCATCAACGAGTCCCGGAACCTCGCCATCCGGATAGCCGTTCAAGCGCTATGCCTACTGGTAGAAACCAGGCGGGATCCGTTGGATATTGGCGACAGTGGCAAGCGAGGCGCATCATGCTTGAGTAGCACCCTTCGATCCCGGAGCACCTGAAGTGATCAAGGACACTGGCGCCACCGTCCAGGCCTCGAAGCACTTCAATGCGTGGACGTCAGATGACACGTGGACCCGCGTGAACGCCGCGCTGTCGGACGTGGAACGGGTCCCTCTTCCCGAACTTCAGCTCCTACCGCCGATGATCATCGAAGGGCGAGTCGACCCGAGCGCGATGCTGCACCCTGAGGGACTATCCCGAACGGGATGCCGATGATCGTGATGCAGAGGATCACGCCCGCCAGCAGGTAGCCGAGGAACAGCCAGAAGCCGCTCAGGACGAGCCAAATGGCGTTCAGGATGGTCTTCACTGCGGGCGACCTGCCATCTTCTCCAGTCGGGCGATCCGCTCCGCCATGGGCGGATGCGTCGAGAACATCTTGGACAGTCCCTGGCCCGGACGGAAGGGGTTCGCGATCATCATGTGGCTCGCGGTCTCGATCCGGGGCTCGGGCGGCAGCGGGAGTTGCTTGGTGCCGGCCTCCAGCTTCCGCAGGGCGCTGGCGAGGGCGAGAGGGTCGCCGGTGAGCTGGGCACCGGAGGCGTCCGCCTCGTACTCCCGGGAGCGGCTGATGGCGAGCTGGATGAGGGTGGCGGCGAGCGGGCCCAGGATCATGATGAGCAGCAGGCCGAGGAAGCCGGGGCCGTCGTCGTCGTCCGACCGGCCGACCGGGATCAGCCAGGCGAAGTTGACCAGGAACATGATCACCGAGGCGAGGGCGCCGGCGACCGACGAGATGAGGATGTCGCGGTTGTAGACGTGGCTGAGCTCGTGGCCGATCACGCCCCGCAGTTCGCGCTCGTCCAGGATCCGCATGACGCCCTCCGTGCAGCACACGGCGGCGTTGCGGGGGTTGCGGCCCGTGGCGAAGGCGTTCGGCGCCTCCGTCGGGGAGATGTACAGGCGGGGCATGGGCTGGCGGGCCTGGGTCGAGAGGTCGCGGACCATCCGGTAGAGGGCCGGGGCCTCGAATTCGCTCACGGGGCGCGCGCGCATCGCGCGTAGCGCCAGTTTGTCGCTGTTCCAGTACGCGTACGCGTTCGTGCCGAGGGCGACGAGGACCGCGACGATCAGACCCGTCCGGCCGAAGAAGCTGCCGATGACGATGATGAGTGCCGACAGTCCCCCGAGGAGAACTGCCGTCCTGAGTCCGTTGTGCCGGCGGTGCACGGTACGCCCTCCAAGTCGTGCGGCAGGGGAACCCTTTGCCTGCGGTGCTGCCTTCCGATCTGCGATGCCACCGGTGTCGTGGTGTCACGTCCAGTGGACCCTTACGCACTGGTCAACGCCAGGCGACGGCCGCTAGTTCCCTTGTGTCCGCTGTGCGCCGCGTGAGCCGTTCGGGTGAGCGCCGCGTCCCGGCACACGTGGGCCCGCACGCGCGCGTGAGGGCGTCAGAACAGTCCGGTGGCGGCGAAGCGGAGCACCAGCTGGGGTGCGCCGGAGAGGGCGACACCGAGGGCGCCGGTGAGGGCGAGTGCGGCGGTGAGCGGGGCAGGCAGGCGGTGCTTGGCCGTCTCGCCTTCCGGAGCACGGAACAGCAGGCCCGTCCACTGCAGGTAGTAGTAGAGGGCGATCACGACGTTGACGGCCATGACGACGGCCAGCCAGCCGAGGCCGGCGTCGACGGCCGCCGAGAAGACGGTGACCTTGGCGAAGAGTCCGACGATGCCCGGCGGCAGTCCGGCCAGGCACAGCAGGAAGAACGCCAGGAGCAGCGCGGTCAGCGGGTTCTTGCCGTACAGGCCGCGGTAGTCGGAGAGCCGGTTGAGTGCCTTCGTCCGGCCGACCAGGGCGGCCACCGCAAAGGCGCCGAGATTCACGGCCGCGTACATGAGGGCGTAGGCGACGGTGGAGCCGACGGCCTTCTGGGGGTCCTTGGCGTATCCGGCGGCGGCGATCGGCACGAGCAGGTAGCCGGCCTGGCCCACCGAGGACCAGGCGAGCAGTCGTACCGCGCTGTACGCGCGCGTGGCCTGCTGGCGCAGGGCCGCCACGTTGCCGACGGTCATGGTGAGGGCGGCCAGGGCGGCGAGTGCCGGGCCCCAGACGTCGGCGTACGACGGGAAGGCGACGACGGTGACCAGGATCAGGCCGGAGAAGCCGACGGCCTTGCCGACGACCGACAGGTAGGCGGCGATTGGGAGGGGGGCGCCGACATAGGTGTCGGGGACCCAGAAGTGGAAAGGGACCGCGGCCGTCTTGAAGGCGAAACCGACCAGGGTGAGGACGACACCCGTCTGGGCGAGCGTGTGCAACTGGCCGTCGACGTGCTGGATGCGGTCGGCGACCTGGGTGAGGTAGAGGCTGCCGGTGGTGACGTACACGAAGCTGACGCCCAGGAGGCTGACGGCGGTCGCGGTCACCGAGGACAGGAAGAACTTCAGGGCGGCTTCGGAGGACTTCGCGTCCCCGTGCCGGATGCCGACGAGGGCGAAGGCGGGCAGGGAGGCGACCTCCAGGGCGACGATCAGGGTGGCGAGGTCGCGGGAGGCGGGCAGCAGGGCCGCGCCGGCGGCCGAGGAGAGCAGCAGGAACCAGAACTCGCCGTGGGGATAGCGGCGGTTGCCGTCCTTGAGGGTGGTGACGGACAGCAGGGCGGTGAGCAGGGCGCCGCCGAGCACCAGGAACTGCACGATCAGGGTGAACCGGTCGGCCGTGTAGCTGCACGCGCGCGTGGCGCCCGTCAGGCAGAAGGTGCTGCGGTCGTGGTCCAGGAGTGGCAGCAGCAGGACGGCGGCCGCGGCGAGTCCGGCGACCGACACCCAGCCGAGCATCGGCTTCCTGGCCTCGGGCACGAACAGGTCGGCGACCAGGACGGCGAGGGCGACGACGGCGGTGAGGGTGGGCGGGGCGACGGCGAGCCAGTCGACGGACTGGACGAGGTTCGTGGCCATGGGCTGGGCCAGGGCACTCATCGGGGGCCTCCTGCGAGGAGCTGCTGCACGGCCGGGTCGGTGAGTCCGAGCAGGGCCTTCGGCCACAGTCCGGCGACGACGGTGAGGGCGACGAGCGGGGTCCAGGCCGCGAACTCGTAGCTGCGGACGTCGGCGAGTTCCGGCCTGTCCTGCGGTACGGCGCCCATGCAGACGCGGCGGACCACGGCCAGCATGTACGCGGCGGTCAGCAGGGTGCCGAAGGCGGCGATCGCCATGAAGGTGAGGAAGGCCGGGCGGTTGAGGCCGGTGGCGGGCTTGAACGCGCCGAACAGGGCGAGCATCTCGCCCCAGAACCCGGCGAGGCCCGGCAGTCCGAGTGAGGCGACGGCGGCGAAGGCGATGAGGCCGCCGAGACGCGGTGCCTTGCCGTACAGGGCGGCGCCCGTTTCCTCGGCAAGGGTGTCGAGGTCGGTCGTGCCGGTGCGGTCCTTCAGGCCGCCGACCAGGAAGAACAGCAGGCCGGTGATGAGGCCGTGGGCGATGTTGGCGAACAGGGCGCCGTTGACGCCGGTGGGGGTCATGGTGGCGATGCCGAGCAGGACGAAGCCCATGTGGCCGACGGAGGAATAGGCGATCAGGCGTTTGAGGTCGCCCTTCGCACCCCGTTTGGCCAGGTTCAGGCAGGCCAGGGAGCCGTAGATGATCCCGACCACGGCGAAGGCCGCGAGGTACGGGGCGAAGGTGCGGAATCCGTCCGGTGCGACCGGCAGCAGGATCCGGACGAACCCGTACGTGCCCATCTTCAGCAGGACTCCGGCCAGCAGGACCGAGCCGACGGTCGGCGCGGCGGTGTGGGCGTCCGGCAGCCAGCTGTGCAGGGGCCACATCGGGGTCTTGACCGCGAGCCCGATGCCGATCGCCAGAGCGGCGATGACCTGCACGGATGTGGTCAGTGACCGGCCGTTGTCAGTGGCGAGTGCCACCATGTCGAAAGTGCCCGCCTTGATTCCGATCAGGAGCAGGCCGAGCAGCATGACCACGGATCCGAGCAGGGTGAAGAGGATGAACTTCCAGGCGGCCCGGGTCCGCCCCGCACCGCCCCACCGGGCGATGAGGAAGTACATCGGGATGAGCACCATCTCGAACGCCAGGAAGAACAGCAGCAGGTCGAGGACGGCGAAGCTGGCGAGGGTGCCGGACTCCAGGACGAGCAGCAGTGCGACGAAGGCCTTCGGGGACGGGCCCGCAGGCATGTTGAAGTACGAGTAGAGCGCGCAGAGGAAGGTCAGCAGCGCGGTCAGGACCACGAGAGGCAGGGAGATGCCGTCGATGCCGAGGTGGATGCGCACGTCGAGTGCGGGGATCCAGCTGATGTCGGTCGTGGCCTGCATCCTCGACGGATGGTCCTGGTCGAAGCCGAGCGCGAGGACGATCGTGGCGATGAGGATCGCGCCGGTCACGGTCATGCCGTGGCGGAGCACGGCCTGCCCGGGTGACTTCCCCTTCAGCCCGGGCGGGGCGGGGAGCAGGGCGGCGACGGCGCCGAGGAGCGGGCCGACGACGATCAGTGCCAGAAGGAACTGCATCACGGACTCGTTGATATCGATCACGCCTGCTCACGCTCCGGTGGCGACGAGGAGGACGGCGACCGCCAGGACGACGGTGCCGGCGAGCAGCGCGCTCACATAGGTCTGGACGTTGCCGGTCTGGGCGCGGCGTACGGCGGCGCCGAGCAGGCGGGGTGCGGCGGCCGCGCCGCGGACGTAGGTGTCCACGACCTCGCGGTCGAGGAACTGGACGAGGCTCGCCGCCGCCAGGACCGGGCGGACGAACAGGACGTCGTACACGGTGTCCAGGTGGAAGCCTTCGGCGGCGTGCCGGCGCAGCGGGCCGAGCAGCAGCCGGGCGGGGTCCGCCGGGTCGGGTGCGTAGGCCACGTCGCCGAACGCGGGCTCGTGGGTGGCGATGGCCTCGGCCTCGACCAGTGCCGCGTCGCCCTCGGGGTGCGCGGCGACGGCGCCGATCGGGGCTCGGGCCGCCAGTGCCCTGGTGCGCTGCCAGGCGCCGTAGGTCACGAGTCCGCCGATCAGCGCGAGGCCGGTGCCGAGGACCGAGGTGGTGAGGGCCGGGGTGAGGTCACGGCCGTCGAACCAGCCGGGCAGCGACCGGTAGGCGAACCCGCCGAAGGCGAGGGACGGGACGGCCAGGACCCACAGCACCACGGTCATGGTCAGCGGCTGCCGGCCGTGGTCGGGGGCCTCGCTGCCCCGGCCGCGGAAGGCGAGCAGCCACAGCCTGGTCGCGTACGCGGCGGTCAGCAGGGCGGTGACCAGGCCGGCGACGAGGACGATCCAGCCGGCGCTGCCGGGAGTGTGCGCGGTGTGGCCGGTGGCCGCGTGCTCGGCGGCGCCCAGGACGGACTCCTTGGAGAAGAAGCCGCTGAAGGGCGGGATCGCGGCCAGCGCGAGGAGCGCCACTGTCATCGTCCAGTAGGCGTCCGGGACACGATCGCGCAGTCCTGCGGTGCGGGACATGACGGCCAGTGAGTTGGTGCCGGCGGCGTGGATGACCACGCCTGCCGCGAGGAACAGCAGCGCCTTGAAGGCGGCGTGGGACAGGAGGTGGAAGACGGCGGCGCCGCGGTCGCCGACGGCGAGGGCGCCGGTCATGTAGCCGAGCTGACCGATTGTCGAGTAGGCGAGGACGCGTTTGATGTCGTCCTGGGCGAGCGCGGCGAGAGCCGACCCGGCCATGGTGACGGCTCCCATGACGGCGAGGACGACCATCACGGCCGCGCTGGTCTCGAAGACCGGAAGGAGACGGGCGACGAAGTAGACACCGGCGGCGACCATCGTCGCGGCATGGATCAGTGCGGAGACGGGGGTCGGGCCCGCCATGGCGTCGGGAAGCCAGGTGTGCAGCGGGAACTGCGCCGACTTGCCCGCCACTCCGCACAGGAGCAGCAGGGCGACCAGGGTCGGGTGGTGCAGTCCGCCGTTCGCGACGGTGCCGAGGATCGTGGTGATGCGGAAGGAGCCGGCGTCGGTGGCGAGCGCGAACAGGCCGATCAGGAACGGCACGTCGCCGAGCTTGGTGACCAGGAAGGCCTTGACGGAGGCGGCGCGGGCCTCGGGGGTCTCCCAGTAGTGGCCGACCAGGAAGTAGGAACAGATGCCCATGACTTCCCAGCCGACCAGCAGCACGATCAGGTCGCCTGAGTAGACGACCAGCAGCATCGCCGAGGTGAAGAGGGAGACGAGGGCGGCGTACGAGGGGTAGCGCGGGTCGTCGCGCAGATAGCCGGTCGAGTAGATCTGCACGCAGGTGGCGACGAGGGCGACCAGGACGGCGACCAGAGCGGCGAAGCCGTCGATGTACAGGGCGAGTTCGATCGGGACCGAACCGGTCGGGGTGAGCTGGGTGTGGGCCTCGACGGCCCGGCCGCCGCCCTGGTCCACGGCGACCGTGATGGCCAGCGCGAGTGCGGCGAGGGCCGGCAGGACCGCGAGCGGGCGGACGAAGCCGGGGGCCGTGCGTCCCACGAGCAGGCCCGCCGCGGCGGCCAGGAAGGGCAGGAGGGGGACGAGGACGGCGAGGTTGGTCGTGGTCACGCGGTGGCCTCAGCCTTCTCGTCGGCCGTCCCGTCCGTGGGCGTGCCGTGCTCGTGGCCCTCTGCGGTGTCGCGGAGCCGGTCGATGTCGGAGGTGCCGCGGTTGCGGTAGACGGCGAGGACGATCGCCAGGCCGATGCCGATCTCGGCGGCGGCGATGGCGATGGTGAACAGGGTCAGTGCCTGTCCGGAGTGCAGGGTGTCCCGGGCGGCCTTGCTCAGCCACACGTCGAAGGCGACGAGGTTGAGGTTGACGGCGTTGAGCATCAGCTCGACCGACATCAGGACCAGGATCGCGTTGCGGCGGGCGAGGACGCCGTACAGGCCGGTGCAGAAGAGGAGGGCGGACAGGACGGCGGGATAGGCGAGGTGCATCAGCGGGCGCCTTCCTGCTCGGAGCCCTGCTCGGCCCCTTGCTCGGAGCCCTGCTCGGGCTCTGGCCCGATCGGGTGAATCCCGGAACCCGTGACGGAGGGGGAACTCTGTGTGACGGTCCGGCCGTTCACAGGGGGCGGGGCCGGGTCCGCCTTCGTCTTCCGGGACAGGACGATCGCACCGACCAGGGCCGCGAGGAGAAGGACGGAGAGAGCCTCGAAGGGCAGGACCCAGTTCTGGAAGAGGCTCTCGCCGGTGACCTTGGTCGAACCGGCGGCGGGGCCGTCCAGGTCGACCCAGGTGGTGCGGAAGGCGTCCACGACCACCCAGACCAGGGCGGCCGCGGCGGTCACCGCGACGGCCAGCGCGGCCCAGCGGTTCTCGGAGTCGGCGTCCGGGGAGCGGCCGATCGGGGCCCTGGTGAGCATCAGACCGAAGAGGAGGAGGACGACTACGGAACCCACATAGATGAGGACCTGCACCCAGGCGATGAACTCCGCGGTGAGCAGCAGGTATGCGACGGCGAGACCGCCGAGCGTTACCACCAGCCACAAGGCGGCGTGCACCAGCTGGCGGGTGGTGACCGTGACCAGGGCGGCGCCGAAGGTGACCAGGCCGACGAGGAGGAACGCGATCTCCACGCCGGTCGGGGACAGGAACCCGTGCGGCGCCTGGGCGAGGGGGCTCACGACTCGCCCTCCCGCTGCTCGGCCTGCGCGGCCGCGAGCTTCTCCGCGGACTTCCGGGCGGCGGCGATCTCCTTCGGTTCCTCCGCGCCGGGGTCGAGGGCGGGCGGTGCCGGCACCGTCCACATCCACTCGCGGAGCTTGTCCCGCTCGTGGGTGAGTTCGTGGATGTCGGTCTCGGCGTACTCGAACTCCGGGGACCAGAACAGGGCGTCGAAAGGACAGACCTCGATGCAGATACCGCAGTACATGCACAGGGAGAAGTCGATGGCGAAGCGGTCCAGGACGTTGCGGCTGCGTTCGCGGCCGCCCGGCGCCGCGGGCGGGACGGTCTCCTTGTGGGAGTCGATGTAGATGCACCAGTCGGGGCACTCACGGGCGCAGAGCATGCAGACCGTGCAGTTCTCCTCGAACAGGCCGATCACACCACGGGTGCGGGGCGGGAGGTCGGGCAGGGCGTCCGGGTACTGCTCGGTGACCGTCTTCCGGGTCATCGTGCGCAGGGTGACGGCCAGGCCCTTGGCGAGGCCGCTGCCGGGGATGGGGGCCACGGTTAGGAGATCACCACCTTGACGATGCCGGTGAGGGCGATCTGGGCGAGGGAGAGGGGGACGAGAAGGGTCCAGGAGAACTTCTGCAGCTGGTCCTCGCGCAGCCGGGGGTAGGTCACGCGGAGCCAGATCACTACGAAGGCGAGGAGCGCCGTCTTCAGGAGGGTCCACAGCCAGCCGAGGCCGTCGGCTCCCCACGGGCCGTGCCAGCCGCCGAGGAAGAGGACGGTGGTCAGACCGCACAGGACGACGATCCCGGCGTACTCGGCGAGCAGGAACAGGGCGAAACGCAGGCCGGTGTACTCGGTGTACGCACCGAAGATGATCTCCGTGTCGGCGACGGGCATGTCGAAGGGGGGCCGCTGGAGTTCCGCGAGGCCGGCGATGAAGAAGACCAGGCCTCCGGTGATCTGCCAGGGCAGCCACCACCAGTGGAAGGCACCGACGATGCCCGGCAGGGAGACGGTACCGGCCGCCATCGCCACGGAGGCGGCGGCGAGCAGCATGGGGAGTTCGTAGGCGAGGAGCTGGGCGGCGGTGCGCAGACCGCCGAGGAGGGAGAACTTGTTGGCGCTGGCCCAGCCGGCCATGAGCGAGCCGAGGACACCGATGCCCATCACGGCCAGCACGAAGAACACGCCCGCGTCCAGCACCTGGCCGACGGCACCCTCGCCTGGGCCGATCGGGATGGCGAGCAGCACGAGCAGATAAGGGAGGAGAGCCACCGCGGGTGCCAGCTGGAAGATGCGGCGGTCCGCACCCGCGGGGACCACGTCCTCCTTCTGCACGAACTTCACCCCGTCGGCGATCAGCTGGGCCCAGCCGTGGAAGCCACCGGCGTACATCGGGCCGAGGCGGCCCTGCATATGGGCCATCACCTTGTGCTCGGTCTGACCGACGATCAGGGGGAAGGTGAGGAAGACGACGAACACGACGAGGAGTCGCAGCACGACGTCCAGGGCGTCGTTCACTACGGGCCTCCTGGACGGTCTTCGTGGGGAGCGGGTCGTTGTTCGGTGGTTTCGCTGTCCGAGTCCGAGTCCGGGGCCGAGTCCAAGTCCGGGGCCGGGTTCGAGTCCGGGTCCGGAGCCAGGTCCTGGGCTTCGGGGCTGGGAGGAGCGTCGGGGCCTGAGGCGACGGCGGAATCGGGGGGTGCGGTCTCGGACTCGGCGTCGTCTGAATCCTCGGGAGCCTGCCCGTCCTCGGCTGCCTCGGCCGGCGATACCGGCTCGGTGGACTCGGTGGACTCGGTCGACTCAGGGGATGCGTCCCGCCGCTCTCCGCCTCCGCCTCCAGCTTCGGCTTCGTCGAAGGCCGGGCGGGCGTGGTGCCACGGGGCGTCCGGGCTGCGCGGGCCAGAGGGGCGGGCCGGGGCGGCCGGTTCTGCCGCCGGTGCCGTGTGCTGCGTGCGCTGCGACGCGGAGCCACCCGAGGCGGTACGGGCCCGGCGCGGCCCCCGGGGAGCGGCGCCCGTCGGCTCCTCCGCAGGAGCGGTCCCGGCCGCTGCGGATGCCGCCCGCTGTGAGGCGGAACCCTCGCTCACGCTCCGCCCCCGCCGCGGAGTCACCGGCGTCTGCTCACCGGACACGTCCCGTTGAGAAGCAGACCCCTCGGTCGCGCTGCGTCCCCGGCGCGGTGTGGCTGGCGGCGGTGTCCGCGTGGAAGCCGCTTCCGTCGCGGGCGCAGACGCCGGCGCCGGCGCGGACACGTCCGTCGCGTCGGTCGTCTGGCCGGCCGAGCCCTCCGCTGCCGTACGGGAGCGGCGCGCCGGACGCTCGCCGGCTGCGCGTACCGGGCGTTCGCCGGTGGCGCGGGGCGCGGCGGCCCGGGCCGGGCGTGCGGGGGCAGGGGGGAGCTGGCCCTTCAGGGGGCCCCATTCGTTGGGGTCGGGGACGCCCGGGGGAAGGATCTGGCGGCGCCTGGGGCCGCCGTGGTCGGACTCGCCGGGTTCCTTGGCGCCGGGCCAGGCCTTGGCGACACGGGCCGCCAGGACGAAGTCCTTGCGCAGGGGGTGGCCCTCGAAGGTCTCCGGGAGGAGGAGGTGGTCCAGGCCGGGATGGCCGGAGAAGCGGACGCCGAACATCTCGTGGGTCTCGCGTTCGTGCCAGCGAGCGCCCGCGTAGACGCCGACGGCGGAAGGGAGTTCGGCGGCGGAGTGCGGCACGGTGGTCCGCACGAGCAGGCGGCGGACCGGGGCGAGGGCGACCACGTGGGCGGAGACGCGGAAGCCGGTGCCCGGTTCGTCGACCGCGCTCATCCAGTCGAAGAAGGTGCAGCGCAGGGTCGTACGGGCCGTCTCCAGGGCGGCGAGCCAGGAGGAGGGAGGGACGTCGACCGTGAGGACCTCGTAGGACTCCTCGGCCGTGGCGTCCGGGCCGAAGAGCTCGTCCACGGGTGCGGGGAGCCAGCCGGTGGGGGCCGTCATCGCGGGTCCCCTTCGGCGCCGGGGGCCGGTGGCCGCACCAGGTCGCTCTGGAGGGCGGCGGCGGACGGGCGGGGGGTGGCGTACCGCTCGCCCAGGGACTCCGCCGCGATCTTCTCCTGGAGTTTGAGGATGCCCTGGAGGAGGGCCTCGGGGCGCGGCGGGCAGCCTGGGACGTACACGTCGACGGGGATGATCTGGTCGACGCCCTTGGTGACGGAGTAGGAGTCCCAGTAGGGGCCGCCGCAGTTGCTGCACGCGCCGAAGGAGATGACGTACTTGGGCTCGGGCATCTGCTCGTACAGGCGCTTGACGGCCGGGGCCATCTTGTCGGTGACCGTGCCCGAGACCACCATCAGGTCGGCCTGGCGGGGGCCCGGGGCGAAGGGGATCACTCCGAGGCGGATGAAGTCGTGGCGGGCCATCGACGCGGCGATGAACTCGATCGCACAGCAGGCGAGTCCGAAGTTGAATACCCAGAGCGAGTACCGGCGGCCCCAGTTGAGGACGACCTTCATCGGCTCGGGGGCGAGGCGGGCGAGCGCGCCCAGCCGTTTGGGTTCCGGGAGCAGCACGGGCTCCGGAGGCGTCACGTCCGGCGTCACGTCCATGTCAGGACGCCCTTCTTGTAGGCGTACAGCAGGCCGACGGCCAGGAAGCCGAGGAAGATGAACATCTCCACGAGCGTGGTGGCGCCGTAGCCGGGGGCGGCGAAGACCGTCGCCCAGGGGAACAGGAAGATCGAGTCGACGGCGAAGACGACGTAGAGGAAGGCGTAGACGTAGTAGCGGACCTGGGTGTGCGCCCAGCCCTCGCCGACGGGGTCGACACCGCACTCGTAGGTCAGGAGTTTCTCCGGCGTGGGAACCACGGGGCGCAGCAGTCGGCCGGCGCCGAAGGCGACGGCGACGAAGAGCACGCCGAGCAGGGTCAGCAGTCCCACGACCGAGTAGGACGCGAAGTAGTCCGCGGCGACGACCACGGTCGGCTCCCCGTTCACCGTCTCCCACATCGTCGGTCCCCTCGCTCCCTCGACAGACCACGGGCCGGTCCCGGCCCCGCGTCGTGACCTAAGTCAACTCTTGATTCGACGATCTGTACGCACGGGAGTCTAGGCCCTGATAAAGACACGGTAAGCAGCCCGTCACGCGGTGAGAGGTGTCACCGGGAGCGACGGGTGGGGTTTTCCCCAGGGTGGCCCGGGCGGCGAACTCCATGGCATTGCGTCCCGGCACACGGCACGCTGGCGCATATGACCGCACCTGTTACCCGTTCCCGCGGCAGCCTGGCCGACAGCGGCGAAGACCGCGACCGGCTGCCGCCCGTCCGCTTCGCCTACGACGGTCACACCTGGAAGGAGATCGCGCACCTCCTGCTGAACCTGCCGGTGTCGGTGTTCGGCTTCGTCTACGTGTTCGCGACGGTGTGGGTGAGCGGCGTGCTGACGATCACGGTGGTCGGCATCCCGATGCTCGCCGCCACGCTGCTGGGCGCCCGGCAGCTGGGGAAACTGGAGCGGGCACGCGCGCGTGCGCTGCTCGGGGTGCGGGTGGAGGAGCCGACTCCGCTGCCGTGGGCCAAGCGGGGCGGCGGCACTCAGCGGCTGTGGATGGCGCTGAAGGATCCGGTGGGCTGGCGGACCCTGCTGTACGACTTCATCCGGCTGCCCTGGGGCATCCTCACCTTCTGCACGGTGCTGACGTCGTTGTTCGTGCTGTGGCCGGTGCTGCCGTTCATCGCGCGCGGGCTGGCGAACGCGGACCGGGCGATGGTCCGCGGTCTGCTGTCGCCCTCCGACGAGCTGGAGCGCCGGATCGCCGAACTGGAGTCGGACCGGGGGGTCGTGGTGGACACGGCCGCCGCCGACCTGCGGCGCATCGAGCGGGACCTGCACGACGGCGCGCAGGCCCGCCTCGTCAACCTCGCCATGGGGCTCGGGCTGGCCAAGGAGAAGCTCCTGGAGGATCCCGACGGGGCTGCGGCGATGGTCGAGGAGGCGCACGGCGAGGTGAAACTGGCCCTGCAGGAGCTCAGGGACCTCGCCCGGGGCATCCACCCGGCGGTGCTGACCGACCGGGGGCTGGACGCGGCGCTCTCCTCGGTCGCCTCGCGCTGCACGGTTCCGGTGCAGGTGACCGCCGATCTGCCGTCCAGACCGGCCCCCGCGATCGAGGGCATCGCCTACTTCACCGTCTCCGAGCTGCTGCAGAACGTCAGCAAGCACAGTCGG
This sequence comes from Streptomyces sp. NPDC059224, assembly GCF_042754285.1. Classification (NCBI taxonomy): domain Bacteria; kingdom Bacillati; phylum Actinomycetota; class Actinomycetes; order Kitasatosporales; family Streptomycetaceae; genus Streptomyces; species Streptomyces sp. NPDC059224. Next base: position 162,647 of record NZ_JBHZAN010000012.1, on the reverse strand, counting down.
GCACGCGCTGCCTCGGTCGACGTGTGGCGCAGCGACGACCGGCTGCTGATCCAGGTGAGGGACGACGGCCAGGGCGGCGCGAGCCTGGACGGCGGCACCGGGATGCGCGGGCTCGCGGACCGGCTGGGGGCGGTGGACGGCCTGTTCGTCGTCGACTCGCCGGCCGGTGGTCCCACGACGGTCACCGCGGAGCTGCCCTGGCGCGACCGGGGGTAGGGAAAACCCCCCGTCCAAGACGGAGACGGTCTCCATGGTGCGGGGACCCGCGGTCGCAGCAGGGTGGAGGTACGGCAGGGACAGGCCTGACGGGACGAGCTGGAACAGCTGGAACAGACAGCACAGGACGGACGGGACGGCACCGATGGCCACGGAGTACCGGCACGGGCAGGGATACGGGTACGGGTACGGGCAGGACCACGAGTCCGGCTACGACCCCTACGGCGAGCGCCGGCATCGGATGCCGGCCGTGCTGCGGGCGCCGTTCGAGGCACGCAGCTGGCGCGAGTTCGCCTATGTGCTGCTGGGCCTGCCGATCGGCGTCGTGCTGTTCGTGTGGACCGTGACGATGCTGTCCCTCGGTGTCGGTCTGCTGGTGACCTTCATCGGGATCCCCTTGCTGGCCGCGGCCCTGGCCGGCTGCCGGGGCTTCGGGGCGCTGGAACGGGCGCGGGCGCGCGGGCTGCTGCGGCTCGAGGTGGCCGACCCGGAACCGTTGCGGATGCGCAAGCCCGGGGTGATGGCGTGGATCGGCGCGGTACTGAAGAGCGGCACGTCCTGGCGTCATCTGCTGTACGCGGTCCTGCAGTTCCCCTGGTCGGTGTTCTCCTTCGTCGTCGCGCTCAACTTCTGGGCGTACGGCTGGGCTCTGCTGACGTACCCGCTGTGGTTCTGGGTCTTCCCGGTGTACGCCGGTCAGGGCGGTCTTCAGCTGTACGGCGACGCCCATCACAGCGTCTACCTCGACAACCCGTTCGAGATCACCGTGACCGCGCTGGTGGGGCTGCTCTTCACGCTGGCCACGCCGTGGATCGTACGGGCGCTGACCCTGGTGGACCGGCTGATGGTGCACGGGCTGCTCGGACCCTCGAAGCTGGCGTCGCGGGTGGTGGAGCTGGAGTCCGACCGGGGGGTGGTCGTCGACACGGCCGCGGCCGACCTGCGGCGCATCGAGCGGGATCTGCACGACGGGGCGCAGGCCCGGCTGGTGGCGCTGGCCATGGATCTGGGGCTGGCGAAGGAGAAGCTGCAGGAGGACCCGCAGGTCGCCGCGCGGATGGTGGACGAGGCGCACGGCGAGGTGAAGACCGCGCTGCAGGAGCTGCGGGACCTGGCCCGGGGGATCCATCCCGCGGTGCTCACCGACCGGGGGCTGGACGCGGCGCTGTCGGCGGTTGCCTCGCGGTGCACGGTGCCGGTGCGGGTGGAGGTCGACCTGGCGGAGCGGCCGGCGGCGGCGATCGAGGGGATCGCGTACTTCACCGTGTCCGAGCTGCTGCAGAACATCAGCAAGCACGCACGGGCCGCCACCGCGGCGGTGGATGTGTGGCGGAGTGAGGACCGGTTGATGTTGCAGGTCGTGGACGACGGGGTGGGCGGCGCGGACACGGCGAAGGGGTCGGGGCTGGCGGGCCTGGCCGAGCGGCTGGACGCGGTCGACGGGATCCTGGTCGTGGATTCGCCCGTGGGCGGGCCGACACGGGTGACGGCGGAGCTGCCCTGGCGAGGCTGAGGTCACCGTTTCCGCCCCGCCACCCTCGCTCGTCCCTTCACCGGAGAGCACCGGGGAGCACCGGGAAGCACCGGGGAGCCGCCAGAGACCCCCGGGGACATCGGGGGGCACCAGGGGCATCGGCGGGGGCGGGGACCCGTTCGGCCCATGTCCCTGAGGCCACGCTCCCGGGACCTCACCCGGCGCCCCCGCTCCGGCCCGGCCGGTCTCCGGCCGGACCCCGGAAGGGCTGGAAAGGGGGTGTCCCCCGTGCGCCGGGCCGCCGAATTGGCTCGTCTCCTGCCATGACCGCACCGCACCGCGCCCCGAATGCTGGAATGCTGGTCTTTCGGACAGGGCAGCATGTACGCCGGACGGGGTGTGGGGGGCCGGAAGATCGTGGAGGACAGGGTGCGGGTGGTCATCGCCGAGGATTCCGTGCTGCTCAGAGAGGGGCTGACCCGGCTGTTGACCGACCGCGGACACGATGTCGTCGCGGGCGTCGGCGACGCGGACGCGCTGGTGAAGACCATCGCCGATCTCCACACGCAGGGCGCGATGCCGGACGTGGTGGTGGCGGACGTACGGATGCCGCCGACGCACACCGACGAGGGTGTGCGCGCCGCCGTACGGCTACGGAAGGCGCACCCGGAGCTCGGGGTGCTGGTGCTGTCGCAGTACGTGGAGGAGCGCTACGCCACCGAACTGCTGGCCGGTTCCAGCCGGGGCGTGGGCTACCTGCTGAAGGACCGGGTGGCCGAGGTCAGGGAGTTCGTGGACGCGGTCGTGCGGGTCGCCGGGGGCGGTACGGCGCTCGACCCCGAGGTGGTCGCGCAGCTGCTCGGGCGCAGCCGCAAGCAGGACGTGCTGGCCGGCCTGACCCCGCGCGAGCGGGAGGTGCTGGGCCTGATGGCCGAGGGCCGGACGAACTCGGCGATCGCCCGGCAGCTGGTCGTGAGCGACGGAGCCGTCGAGAAGCACGTCAGCAACATCTTCCTCAAACTGGGGCTCTCCCAGAGCGACGGGGACCACCGGCGCGTTCTGGCCGTCCTGACCTATCTGAACTCCTGACGGGACCGGCATCGTGTCGGAGCCGGAAGGCGGCCGGGGGGAGAGAAAATCATGACAAGTCAGGGCGACAGGTCGTCTCATGAAGCCGTCCATCATGTGAGCCGGGACGGGAAGGCGACCCTAACCGACGTAGGGTTGATTTCGGGATGGTCAGTGGGACGGCCGCCCCCGGACAGCCGCCTCGAAGGAGGTCCAGTTCAGTGACCAGCCAGGTCAGCAGGACAACGGAACAGGCCGACGGAACCGTCGTGGGAGAACAGCGCAGGCCGGGCGGCGTGAAGGCCGTCCGGCGCCTCGACCGGGTGATCATCCGGTTCGCGGGGGACTCGGGTGACGGTATGCAGCTCACCGGTGACCGGTTCACATCGGAAACCGCGTCCTTCGGCAACGATCTCTCGACCCTCCCGAACTTCCCCGCCGAGATCCGTGCCCCGGCAGGCACCCTGCCCGGGGTCTCCTCATTCCAGTTGCACTTCGCCGACCACGACATCCTCACCCCCGGGGACGCGCCGAACGTGCTGGTCGCGATGAACCCGGCCGCCCTGAAGGCCAACATCGGGGACCTGCCGCGCGGCGCGGAGATCATCGTCAACACGGACGAGTTCACCAAACGGGCGATGCAGAAGATCGGATACGACGACTCCCCGCTGGAGGACGGCTCACTGGACGGCTACAGCCTCCATCCGGTGCCGCTGACCACCCTGACGGTGGAAGCACTCAAAGAATTCGACCTCACCCGCAAAGAGGCCGAGCGCAGCAAGAACATGTTCGCACTCGGCCTCTTGTCATGGATGTACCACCGGCCCACCGAGGGCACGGAGCGGTTCCTCAAGCAGAAGTTCGCGCGCAATCCCGAGGTCATGAACGCCAACCTGGCGGCCTTCCGGGCGGGCTGGAACTTCGGCGAGACGACCGAGGACTTCGCGGTCTCCTACGAGATCGCCCCGGCGACCACCGCGTTCCCGGTGGGCACCTACCGCAACATCTCCGGGAACCTGGCCCTGGCCTACGGCCTGGTGACCGCCTCCCGCCAGGCCGACCTGCCGCTCTTCCTCGGCTCGTATCCGATCACCCCGGCCTCCGACATCCTGCACGAGCTGTCGAAGCACAAGAACTTCGGTGTGCGGACCTTCCAGGCCGAGGACGAGATCGCCGGGATCGGCGCGGCACTCGGCGCGGCCTTCGGTGGCTCGCTCGCCGTGACGACCACCTCGGGCCCGGGCGTCGCGCTGAAGGCGGAGACGGTCGGACTCGCGGTGTCGCTGGAGCTGCCGCTGCTGGTGGTGGACATCCAGCGCGGTGGGCCGTCCACCGGCCTGCCGACCAAGACCGAGCAGGCGGACCTGCTCCAGGCGATGTACGGCCGCAACGGCGAGGCGCCGGTCCCGGTGATCGCCCCCCGCACCCCCGCCGACTGCTTCGACGCCGCACTGGAAGCTGCCAGGATCGCGCTGACGTACAGAACCCCGGTCATGCTGCTGTCCGACGGCTACCTGGCCAACGGCAGCGAGCCCTGGCGCATCCCGGAGCTGACGGAACTCCCCGACCTGCGTGTCCAGTTCGCCCAGGGCCCCAACCACACCCTCGACGACGGCACCGAGGTCTTCTGGCCGTACAAACGCGACCCGAAGACCCTCGCCCGCCCGTGGGCGATCCCGGGCACACCCGGTCTCGAACACCGTATCGGCGGCATCGAGAAGCAGGACGGCACGGGCAACATCTCCTACGACCCCGCCAACCACGACTTCATGGTCCGCACCCGGCAGGCCAAGATCGACGGCATCGACGTCCCGGACCTCGAGGTCGACGACCCGGACGGCGCGCGCACCCTGGTGCTGGGCTGGGGCTCGACCTACGGGCCGATCACGGCCGCGGTCCGGCGGCTGCGCCGGGCCGGCGAGGCGATCGCCCAGGCGCACCTGCGCCACCTCAACCCCTTCCCGCGCAACCTGGGCGCGGTCCTGGGGCGGTACGACAAGGTGGTGATCCCCGAGATGAACCTCGGTCAGCTCGCCACCCTCATCCGGGCGAAGTACCTGGTGGACGCGCATTCGTACAACCAGGTCAACGGCATGCCGTTCAAGGCCGAGCAGCTCGCCGAGGCGCTCAAGGAGGCCATCCATGACTGACACCGCCGACGGACTGCTCCAGCTCGTCCCCAAGGCCGAGGCCAGGCAGTCCATGAAGGACTTCAAGTCCGACCAGGAGGTGCGCTGGTGCCCGGGCTGCGGTGACTACGCGATCCTGGCGGCCGTGCAGGGGTTCATGCCGGAACTCGGGCTGGCGAAGGAGAACATCGTCTTCGTCTCCGGCATCGGCTGCTCCTCCCGCTTCCCGTACTACATGAACACCTACGGGATGCACTCCATCCACGGCCGGGCCCCCGCGATCGCCACCGGACTCGCCGCCTCCCGCCGTGACCTGAGCGTCTGGGTCGTCACCGGCGACGGCGACGCGCTCTCCATCGGCGGCAACCACCTCATCCACGCCCTGCGCCGCAACGTCAACCTGAAGATCCTCCTCTTCAACAACCGCATCTACGGGTTGACGAAGGGCCAGTACTCACCGACCTCCGAGGTCGGGAAAATCACGAAGTCGACACCGATGGGGTCCCTGGACGCCCCGTTCAACCCGGTGTCCCTCGCGATCGGCGCCGAGGCCTCCTTCGTGGCCCGCACCATCGACTCCGACCGCAAGCACCTCACCGACGTGCTGCGCCAGGCCGCCGCCCACCCCGGCACGGCCCTGATCGAGATCTACCAGAACTGCAACATCTTCAACGACGGCGCCTTCGACACCCTCAAGGACAAGCAGTCCGCGGAGGAGGCGGTGATCCGCCTGGAGCAGGGACAGCCCATCCGGTTCGGCACGGACCTCGCTCGCGGAGTCGTCCGCGACCGGCTGACCGGCGACCTGACGGTGGTCGACGTGACCCCGGACAACGAGTCCGAGATCCTCGTCCACGACGCCCGTTCCCCCTCGCCCACCACGGCCTTCGCCCTCTCCCGGCTGGCCGACCCGGACACCCTGGACCACACGCCCATCGGCGTGTTCCGTTCGGTGGAACGACCGGTCTACGACGTCCAGATGTCCGAGCAGCTGGACACGGCGGTGGAGCAGCACGGCAAGGGCGACCTCGCGGCGCTGCTGGCCGGCGGCGACACCTGGACGGTGGTGGGCTGACACCCGGTCGGCACGAACGGTACGGACGGCGCGACCGCAGGACGGCAGGTGCGAGTGGGGCCGGACATCATGTCCGGCCCCGCGTCGCGTTCAGGCGCGCGTCACGTCCAGCGGCGCACGGCGTCCGGGGGCGCGTGGCCCTCACGCGCGTTTCGCCTCGTCGTACGCCGCCCGGGCGCGGGTCACGTCCGCCATCCGGCGCTCGGTCCACAGCGCCAGGTCGCGTACCTGCAGGGCTGCCTCGCGGCCCAGGCCGGTGAGGGAGTAGTCGACCCGGGGCGGGATGACGGGCTTGGCGTCCCGGTGGACGAGGCCGTCCCGTTCCAGGGTCTGGAGGGTCTGGGTGAGCATCTTCTCGCTGACCCGGCCGATGGCTCGGCGCAGTTCGCTGAAGCGGTGGGGGCGGTCGAGGAGCTCGATCAGGACCAGGACCCCCCAGCGGCTGGTGACGTGCTCCAGCACCAGCCGGTAAGGGCACATCTCCTCACCGACGACGTACTTGCCGGCCCCCGTCGCGGGGGCGTCCCTGCGGTGCTCGGCCTCCGAGGTACTTACGGTCATGCCCGTACCTTACTTCAAAGTGGGTACTTTCCAGCGGTTAGCGCACCTCCTAGGGTTAGTGACATCGGAACCCCACAAGGAGATCGCAGACCATGAGCATCGTTGTCACCGGAGCCACCGGACACCTCGGCCGTCACGTCGTGACCCAGCTCCTGGAGAAGGTGCCGGCCGAGCAGATCACCGCCGTCGTGCGCGACGAGGCCAAGGCCGCCGACTTCGCCGCCCGGGGCGTCACCCTCGCCGTCGCCGACTACAACTCGCCCGAGACGTTCGACGCCCTCTTCGCCGCCGGCGACAAGGTGCTGCTGATCTCGGGCAACGAGTTCGACAAGGGCCGCCCGCAGCAGCACAAGGTCGTCATCGACGCCGCCAGGGCGGCCGGCGTGGCGCTCCTCGCGTACACCAGCGCCCCGGGCAGCCTGACGGCCTCACTGGTGGACGACCACCGCGCCACCGAGGAGCTGCTGTTCGCCTCCGGCCTGCCCTACACCCTGCTGCGCAACGGCTGGTACCACGAGAACTACACCGAGAACCTCGCGCCGGTGCTGGAGCACAACGCCGTCGTCGCGGCCGCCGGTGACGGCCGGGTCTCCTCGGCCTCCCGCGCGGACTACGCGGCCGCGGCCGTCGCCGTGCTGACCGGTGAGGGCCACGAGAACCAGACGTACGAGCTGGGCGGCGACGTCGCCTGGAGCTTCGCGGAGTACGCGGCGGAGATCGCACGGCAGTCCGGCAGGGAGATCGCCTACAACCCCGTGCCCGGCGAGACGCTCCAGTCCATCCTGACGGGCGCGGGGGTGCCGGAGATGTTCGCCGCCGTCCTGGCCGACGTCGACGCGTCGATCGCCAAGGGTGAACTGGTCGTCGACTCCGGCGACCTCTCCCGCCTGGCCGGCCGCCCCACCACCCCGATCTCCGAGGCCGTCGCGGACGCGCTGAAGTAGGCCCCGGTCCCGGCAGGCCCCGGAAGACCTGCGGGGCCCGTGGTCCCCGTGACGCCCGCACCCCCGCCTGTCATGACCGTATGCCGATACGGCCATGACAGACGGGGGTGCTCGGCGCTACCTTCGTCCCGGTGTGCTGGAGCGGGGCGTGAGGGCGTAAGGAGGGCCGGTGGCCGAGATATCGAGGGGTGAGCGGCGGGCAGGGCTGGTGAACGGCTTCGCCGCCTACGGGATGTGGGGCCTGGTCCCGCTCTTCTGGCCGCTGCTCAAGCCCGCCGGATCCCTGGAGATCCTGGCTCACCGGATGGCGTGGTCCCTGGTCTTCGTCGCCGTCTCGCTGGCCTTGGTAAGGCGTTGGGCATGGGCCGGCGAACTGCTGCGGCAGCCGCGCCGGCTGGCGCTGGTGACGGTCGCCGCCGCCGTGATCACCGTCAACTGGGGCGTCTACATCTGGGCCGTGAACGCCGGGCACGTCGTCGAGGCCTCGCTCGGGTACTTCATCAACCCGCTGGTGACCATCGCGATGGGCGTGCTGCTGCTGAAGGAGCGGCTGCGGCCCGCGCAGTGGACGGCGGTCGGCGTCGGTCTCGCCGCCGTGGTCGTCCTGACCGTGGGCTACGGGCAGCCGCCGTGGATCTCGCTCGTCCTGGCCTTCTCCTTCGCGACCTACGGACTCGTCAAGAAGAAGGTCAACCTCGGCGGTGTCGAGTCACTCGCGGCCGAGACGGCGATCCAGTTCCTGCCCGCGCTCGGCTATCTGCTGTGGCTGGCCGCGCACGGCGAGTCCAGCTTCGTCAACGACGGTCCCGGACACGCCGCCCTGCTGGCCTCCACCGGCATCGTCACCGCGCTCCCGCTGGTCTGCTTCGGCGCCGCCGCGATCCGCGTCCCGCTCTCCACCCTCGGTCTGCTGCAGTACCTGGCGCCGGTCTTCCAGTTCCTGCTCGGCATCCTCTACTTCCACGAGGCGATGCCCGCCGAACGCTGGGCCGGTTTCGCCCTGGTGTGGGTCGCGCTCGCCCTGCTCACCTGGGACGCGCTGCGCACCGCCCACCGGTCCGCGCGTGCGCTCGCGGCGGCGTCCGTACCACGGCCGGTGCCGGCGGTCGCGGAGACTCCTACAAGTCAGGTGTGAGGCGTACGGCCGTCGGCTATAAGTGGGCGCCATGACGCAGACGCCCGCACCCCTGCACTGGAAGCTCGTCGTCGACGCCCGCGACCCGCACGCACAGGCCGACTTCTGGGCCGCCGCGCTGCACTATCTGGCCGAGGACAACAGCGCGCTCGTCGAACGCCTTCTGGAACAGGGCGCGTTGCCCGGCGCGGCGACCGTGGAGTACCACGGCCGTGCCGCCTTCCGTGACCTGGTGGGCGTACGGCATCCGGACGATCCGTTCGACCAGGAGCGCGGGACGGGGCTGGGACGGCGGCTGCTGTTCCAGCGGGTGCCGGAAGGGAAGTCCGGCAAGAACCGGCTCCACATCGACCTGCACGGCGAGGCGGGCGAGCGGGCGCAGGAAGTGGCGCGGCTCGAGGCACTGGGCGCGACGGTGCTGCGCCATGTGTCCGAGCCGGCCGGGGAGTGGACGGTGATGGCCGACCCGGAGGGCAACGAGTTCTGCGTGCAGTGACCGGCCGGCGCTCAGGCGTTCCCGGCCGCGCGGCGGGCTCGTTCGGTGAGGCGGGCCATCCGGGCGCGGGCGGACTCCAGTTCCTCCGGGTCGTCGGCGGCCGGGCCGTCCTCGGTGGTGAGCTGCGCCCACAGGTCGATCAGGTCGCGGCCGAGGCGCAGCCCGTGCTCCGGGTCCCGTACCGCGCGCCAGGCGGTGGCCGCGCTGCGCACGTTCCCGTACGCCCCCTCGCCGTCCCGGGCCTGCCGGTGCTGCCGTGCGAGGTCGAGGGAGAGGTGGAAGGCGCGCAGCGGATCGCCCGCCAGGTAGGCGATGTAGGCGGTCAGCTCGCGCAGGTGCAGGACCTCGCTGTGAGCGTCGCCGAGGGTCGCGGAGGCCTCGGCGACGGTGCGCTCCGCGAGTTCGGCCGCCGCTTCGATACGGCCCGCGCGGACGGCCTCGTTGATCCGCGACACCGGCTCGGTGAGCAGCGCGGCTCCCTCCGCGGTCACGGTCACCGGCTCGTCCCCGAGCACCTCCTCGGCGACGGCGTCGAAGCCGCGGGCGGGGGTGTGCCTGGGATCGGGGTCGAAGACGCGGGCGGCCGCCGGTTCGACGAGCGGTTCGGGGCGGGCTTCGGCAAGGCGCTCCGGGAGGGGCTCGTCGCGAGGGGCCGCCGGGGACGCCCACCGAGGCCCGGTGGCGGCCGGAGCGGATACGAGGGCGGGTGCGGGAGCGGTTACGGCGGCAGGGGCCGGCCCTGCGTCCATGACGGGCGGCGGCCCGAACACTCCGGTCGGCGGCTGGACCGTGCCCGGCGCGGGCGGCGCTGCCACCGGCGGAGCCGGGACCGACCGCAGCTGTCGGGCGGGGCCCACGTCCGTGGCAGCCGCACGCCCGGACGGCATCTGCGCGACCTGCGGCTCCGTGGCCCGCGCCCGCGCGACCTGCGCCCGGGTGACCTGCGCCTCCGCAGTCCGCGGTGCGTCGACGGCGTGCAGGGGATGCGCCGGCCCGTCCCGGCGGGGCTGCTGCGCGGGCTGTGCGGGGACGGGCGCGTTCGGCGTACCGGGCACGGCCATGCGCACCGGATCGCCGGTGAAGCTGCTGGAGCCGTCCAGGTTCACCTGGAGGCGGACGACGTAGCCGATGCGGCTGTCGTGGACGGTGGCGAGGGCAGGACGGCCGGTGGCGTGGGCGAGGCGCTGGAGGTGGTTGAGGACCGCCTGCTGGGGCTCTTCGCCGGGCGCCGGGAACAGCGGTACGCCGTCCACGGTCGCGGCGCCGCCCGTCACGCGGACCTCGACCGGTTCCGCCGACCGGTCGGTCTGCTGAGCTTCCCGCTTCGACTCGCGGCTGAGTCCGGACATCGGCCCTCATTCCCCCGGCGTCACCGTCCGGTCGTACCCGTGCGTACGGTCAAGTCTGGCCGGTCCCCTCGGCCCACGCGTCACCGCGACGTCACAGCCTCGCATCAGGAAGGGGTCCACCGGTGTCCCGGCGCCGCGGCGTCCCGGTGTCCGGTGCAGCAGGCCCCCTGGCCAATTTACATGCGTACACATAAGATGCAGACACCTTTATTCCTCGCGCGCCGCTCACCTGGGGGGATCTCGTGACTCGCCGCTTCCTGTTCGTGCTGGGCAGCTCCCGTCCCGACGGCAACACCGAACTCCTGGCCCGCCGGGCCGCCGAACAGCTGCCCGAGGACGTCGAGCAGCAGTGGATCAGCCTGGCCGACCATCCGCTGCCGGACTTCGTGGATCTGCGACGCGACGCCGACCACGTACGGGCGCCCGCCGACACCACCACCGGTCTGCTGCTCGACGCCACGCTGGCCGCGACCGACATCGTGATCGCCTCGCCGGTGTACTGGTACTCGGTGTCCGGCCTCACCAAGCGCTACCTGGACTACTGGTCGGGCTGGCTGCGCACCCCGGGCCTCGACTTCAAGGCGACCCTGGCGGGCCGCACCCTGTGGGGGGTGGCGGCGCTGGCGGACGACGAACCCTCCGTCGCGGACCCGTACGCCGGGATGCTCGGCAATTCGGCCGCCTACCTGGGCATGCGTTTCGGCGGGGTGCTGCTCGGCAACGGCAGCGCGCGAGGCGATGTCCTCAAGGACACCGAGGCGCTGGCGCGGGCCGAGGAGTTCTTCGCCGGGGAGGCGCCCCTGGCCCGCTTCGCGGTGGCCGAGGCCTCCGCCGCCGTTACGCCGTGATGTCCTTCGTGGTGAACCGTGCCCAGGCCGCCGACCCGAACACGGCCACGTACAGGGCCTGCAGCTCCAGGTTCCTGATCAGGTCGTCCCAGTAGACGGGGTCGCGCACCAGATCGGCGAAGGACAGCCAGTAGTGCGAGAAGAAGTACGGCTGGAGCGCGTGCAGCTGGGGGATCTGGTCGAGGATCTGAACGGTGATCAGCAGGCCGACGGTGGTCGCCATCGCCGCGATGCCGCTGCTGGTCAGCGTGGAGACGAACAGGCCCAGCGCCGCTATGCCGGTCAGGGAGGCGGCCACCACCAGGGCGATCAGCAGGGCCCGGCCGAGCCCTTCGGCGAACGAGATCTGGGTGCCGGAGATGGTGGTCAGAGCGCCGAGCGGAAAGAGGAGCGCGCCGACGGCGAGGGCGGAGGCGGCCACCACCAGGGTCGCCAGCAGGCAGAAGGCCATCGTCGTCGCGTACTTGGTGAGCAGCAGACGGGTGCGGCCGGCCGGCGCGACCAGCAGATAGCGCAGGGTGCCCGCGTTGGCCTCGCCGGCGACCGCGTCCCCGGCCACCACCCCGACGGCCATCGGCAGGAAGAACGGGAGGGTCGCGGCCAGTGCCGTGAACACCAGGAACAGTCCGTTGTTGGTGATCTGCGCGATGAAGGCCGGGCCGCCGCCCCCGCCCCCACTCGTCCGGCCGTCGCCCTGCGTCTCGATCTTGACGGCGATCCCGATCAGGACCGGTACGGCCGCCAGTACGCCGAGCAGTGCGAGGGTGCGCCAGCGTCGCAGGGTCACGGCCAGCTCGCTGCGGAGCAGACCGAGGGTCCACAGCGGATTCGGCCGTGCGGCCGGTCCGCCGGCCGGTCCGTCCACGACCGCCCCGTCAGCCCGCGACATCGAAGCCCTCCCCGGTCAGCGCCACGAACGCGTCCTCCAGTGAGGCCCGTTCGAGTGTGAAACCGCGTACGCGCACCTCCGCCGCGACGAGCGCGGCGTTGATCTCGGCAAGGTCCCGCTCGGGCGGCTCGCCGGTGACCCGGTCCTCGGTGGTGACGACGTCCACGACGCCCTGTTCCTTCAGCACCCGGGCCGCCTCGCCGGCGTCCGGGGTGGTCACCACGAGCCGGCCGCGCGCCCCTGCCGCCAGATCGGCCACCGCGCCCTGGGTGATCAGCCTGCCCTGCGCCATCACGGCCGCGTGCGTGCAGACCTGCTCGATCTCGTCGAGGAGGTGGGAGGAGAGGAAGACGGTCGTGCCGTCCCCGGCGAGCTCCCGCACCAGGGAACGGATCTCCCGCATGCCCTGCGGGTCGAGGCCGTTGGTCGGCTCGTCCAGGACCAGCAGCTTACGGGGCTGGAGGAGCGCGGCGGCCAGTCCCAGCCGCTGCTTCATGCCCAGGGAGTAGGCCTTCGTCTTCTTCGCGGCCGCCGCCGTCAGGCCCACCCGGTCCAGCGCGGTCTGGACGCGGGTACGCCGGGTGCGCGGGTCGGCGGTCGGGTCGGCGGCGTCGTACCGCAGCAGGTTGTCGCGGCCGGAGAGGAAGCCGTACAGCGCCGGACCCTCGATGAGGGCCCCGACCTGCGGCAGTACGACGCGGGAGGCGCGCGGCATCGGGCGGCCCAGGACCCGGGCCGTGCCCGAGGTGGGTGTGATCAGGCCCATCAGCATGCGGATGGTGGTGGTCTTGCCGGAGCCGTTCGGCCCGAGGAAGCCGAAGACGCTGCCCGCCGGGACGGTCAGGTCGAGACCGTCCACGGCGAGCTGTCCGCCGCGGTAGCGCTTGGTGAGGCCGCGGGTGTCGATGACGCCCGCGGGAGCAGGGTCGCCTCGCCCCGGACCGTCCTGCCCCTGGTCCTCCGGCTCCCGCTCGGTGGCGGACGGTCGGTCCATCGGCTCCCTCGATTCGTCGTGCGGCACAGGCAGGGGGCAGTGGGCGCGGTGGGGGGACCCGTCCCGTCCCTGTTACCCCGCGTTCGCCGCCTTCACCAGGGCCGCCTTGTCCACCGCGCCGACGTACACCTTGCCGTCGTCCGTGATCAGGGCGTTGATCAGCCGGGTGGAGAAGACCGTGCCCTTGCCGAACTTGCCGGAGACCGGGTCGCCGAGCGAGCCGAGGAAGCCGCCCAGGTCACCGCCGCCGGAAGCGGAGCCGCTGGGCAGTCCGCCCTTGTCGCCGGAGTCGATGACGGCTATGGCGTTCCAGCCCTCGCCGAGGACGTCGAAGCCGTTCTTGCCGAGCTCCTGCGGAGCGCTCTGGCCGGGCGTGCTCCGGCCGGGCGCCCTGGTGATCCCGTCGCCCTTGTCGCCCTTCTGCGCCTCGGTCACCTTGGCGCCCTTGGGCGGGGTGAAATCGAAGGTCGAGGCGGCCGGTTCGGAGAAGCTGACCTGGGTGTAGCCGGCGTCGACCACGGCCGCGCCGCCGCTCGACGGCGTGAGGGTGAACTTCAGCGGGGTACCGGTCCTGGCGTCCACCGCGATGCTGATCGCGCCGACCGTCGTACCGGACTGCTTCGGCTTGATGACCAGCCGGTAGGCGTCACGACCGGCGACCTGGGCGGTACCGTCGACCTTCACCGAGGTGGTGTCGTCGACCGACTTGAGGACCTCGTCGGCGAAGTCCTTGGGCGTGGCCGGGGTTTCGTGCCGGTCGGCCTTGCCGGAGCCGGCGGCGGTGGAGTGGTAGACCTCGTTGGACTTGCTGTCGTAGCCCCACACGTCCGTGCCGTTGTGGATGAGGCTGTACTCGGCGCCGCTCTCCAGCAGCGACACCTTCTGCTTCTCGGGGCCGTCGGCGGCCACGCGCAGCGTGTGCGTGCCGGACGCCAGCTCGGTGAGCTTGGCCGACGGGTCGGCGGACGAACCGTCGCCGCCGCCCTGGGCCGCGCCGGACAGCAGGCCGCTCTCCAGACCGCCGAGGTCGGGCAGGCCGAGGTCGGTGCTGATCTTCACGGTGCCGGACAGCTGCTGCACGTCCGACTTGGCGATCTTGTTGATGAGTTCCTGCGCGGTGATCTTCGGCAGGTCGGGGTCGCCGGAGTCGGCGAGCGCCGGGACCAGACCGATCGTGGCAGCGGCCACTCCCACGACCGCGACCGGGACGACGTATCGCGCGGCCTTGCGCCGCCGCTCGGCGCGCAGCTCGTCGTCGGCCTGCGCGGCCCCCGTGCTGTCCTCGGTTTCGTTCGGTGCCATGTGTGCCTTACCTCCGTCGTCGGCGGCGGCTGTGCTCGCACGTGTCCCACCCTGAGCCGCCATTCTCACCCGAAACGGTGAGTGGTGGTGATTTCCGTGGTTTCCATCTCACCAAATCCGGGCCTCTCAAGCGTCAGACCCGGGAGCCAACTCCGCGTACGACTGCGGTATGACACAAGGGCGCAGGCGCCTGCCCCGACCCGTAGGGGTCGTGCGGCGGAGGCGCCTGCGGTCGCTTTCTGTCACGTGTTCCGTTCGGTCAGTGCTGTCGCACGAACACGTAGTCGGCCTGGTAGGGGACCCCCACGACGGCACCCGGAGTGCAGGAGCCGGCCGGGGCGACGCCGCCGACGGTGTTCAGGCGCAGGACCTCGCCGGTGCGGGCGAGCAGCCCGTGCTTCTTGCCCGACTGCGCGGCCTTGAGGTCCAGCTCGGGCACGTTGCCGTCGCCGTTCGGCGTCCTGGTCAGGACCGTCCCGGTGACCGCGCTGCCGTCGGGCGCTACCCACTGCGGGGTGCCGGAGCCGGGGGCGACGAAGGAGTGCCGGATTCCGCCGCCGAGCCTGGCACTGACGTCCCGCTGGGCGAAGGCGTGGCCGCCCTCGGCCGCCTTGCACTCGTAGATCTGCTTGCCGGTGACGACGGAGGCCTGCAGGCCGCCGCCCTTGAGGTCGGTGACGGTGGTGACCGCGTGCAGCTGGCCGCGGACCGCCCCGCCAGGGAAGTCGGCGGTGTGCAGGTTGGCGTAGAAACCCCCGGGATCGGTGGTGAGCCCCTTCAGCAGGGTCTTGTCGGCGACCTTGACGCTGCCGGTGACGGTGTGACCCTTGGCCTTCTTCAGCAACCTTCCGAAGCCGATCCTCACACCGCCGTTGGTGCCCCTGGCGCCCTGGTGGATGTGCAGGTCGGTCGGCCTGCCGGTACCGCGCCAGGTCACGGCGACGGTCACCTTGTCCCCCTTGACCTGGATGAACTCCAGCGCGACGCCGTCCTTGTCCCCGACGGCTGCCCCACCGGCGACGGGCATCTCGTTGCCACCGCGCAGGCTGGCGACGAGGACGACGGAGCCGGTGGAGCCGTGACGGGCGGAACTGTGGCTGGTGGCGGCGTACGCCGGGACGGCGGCACCGCCGAGTGCGGACACGGCGACGGCGGCGGCGACGAGGGTCCTGCGACGCGTTGCGTTGATGACCATGATTCCGTTTTCTCCCCCTAGGTCAGCCGACGCCCCCTGCGTCGGCTTCTGGGGAGAGGTACGGAACTGATCTCAGACTGGACTCAGTCCAGCAATGTGACCTGCGCCACAGAACCGGGGGTCACCCCGCCCGGTGCACCACCGCGTCACACAGCTCCAGCAGCGTCACCTTCGCGTCGCACTCCACCAGCGGCGCCAGGGCGGCCCTGGCCTCCTCCGCGTACCGGACGGTGTCCCGGCGCGCCTGCTCCAGCGCCGGGTGCGCCCGCAGGGCCGCCAGGGCCTCCGCGTGCCGAACGTCGTCCGTGAGGTCGGAGTCCAGCAGCTCGCACAGCGCGATGTCGTCGGGCAGCCCGAGCCGCGCCGCCCGCTCCCGCAGCCGCAGCACCGGAAGCGTGGGGACGCCCTCGCGGAGGTCGGTCCCCGGGGTCTTGCCGGACTCGTGGGAGTCGGAGGCGATGTCCAGGACGTCGTCGGCGAGCTGGAAGGCGACACCGAGGCGTTCGCCGTACTGGGTGAGGACGTCCACGACCGTCTCGTCGGCACCGGACATCATCGCGCCGAAACGGCAGGAGACCGCCACCAGCGAGCCGGTCTTGCCGCCGAGCACGTCGAGGTAGTGGTCGACGGGGTCACGCCCGTCCGAAGGACCCGCCGTCTCCAGGATCTGACCCGTCACCAACCGCTCGAACGCGAGGGCCTGGACCCGCACCGCCTCGGGTCCGAGGTCGGCGAGGATCTGCGAGGCGCGCGCGAAGAGGAAGTCACCGGTGAGGACGGCGACCGAGTTGCCCCAGCGGGTGTTGGCACTGTCGACACCACGCCGCACGGCCGCCTCGTCCATGACGTCGTCGTGGTAGAGCGTGGCGAGATGGGTCAGCTCGACGACCACCGCCGACGGCACGACGCCCGGCGCGTACGGGTCACCGAACTGCGCGGCCAGCATCACCAGCAGGGGCCGGAACCGCTTCCCGCCGGCCCGCACGAGGTGCTGCGCGGCTTCCGTGATGAACGGGACCTCACTTTTGGTGGCTTCTAGCAAGCCCTCCTCGACAGCCGTCAATCCGGCCTGGACATCGGCTTCCAGAGCCTGGTCCCGCACGCTCAGCCCGAACGGCCCGACGGTCACGAGGGGTCTCCTGTCTGCTGGTGTCCACTGGCGGTTACATGGTTTGTCGATAGGTCGCTGCCATCACTCAAGTCAGCGTATCCGGTCAGGTTTCGATCACCGAGGGCGCCCACCGTTACACCTCGGGCACTATCGGATCACGACCGGTATGTTCTTGATCAGCTGATACGACCTGACATGCAATGACTTAACAGGATGTGCTGGTGCTTGTCCCGAACCAGGGGGCGAGCCGTGTCCCGGACCGGGTCCTGAACCGGATCCCGGACCAGCACCGACACCGGGTCCGGCCGCGGATCGTCCCGCAGACCTCCGTCCGTGGACGGTCGCGCCACCTCCTGCCGACGTCACCTGCCCGGAGGTACCCCTTCCGCGGTCCGCCGCGTTCCGATCCACCCCCGTATGCCCCCTCCTCCACGAGATCAGACATGCGCGATCAGACATGCGCGCGGGCGCGCGTGGGGCCCGGTCCCGGCCGGCGCGGTGCGGGCGGACTCACGACCCGCGAGCAGCCGACGGCGCGGCCTCGGCACGGACGAGGGCGTGAACACGGTCGGGGGCTCCCGCGGTCGGCACCCCTCGGGACGCGTCCCCCTCGGGACGAGGACCCGCGCGCCCGGGCCGCTCATGACGCTCGCCGCGACCCCCAATCCCCGGACGGCCGCCAGGACAACGACGCGCGACGGGGCGGAGGTTCCGCTCTCACGGAGGACACACGCGCATGGACGATCGCTCGGCCGCCGTCGAGTCGTGACGCCTGCGCCCCGCCCTCGGCGTGACCGGAATCACGTACCGCCACACGGGAACTCCCGGCACCTCGGCATCCACCCGCCCAGGTCCGTCGGTCCGCTCACCTCGAAGCGAAATTCCGCTTAACAAGGCAATTCGGACAATTCATGGAATCACTTGTGATGTGCACCACTTCACTCGCTCCAATCGAGGCAATCCATACAAATGGCGGAGCGGGGCTATTCCCTCGACACCCGAAAAGGCGGATTCAATCAATCCCCCTTTGTCCGATTCGCCGTAATTGCCACTTCGTGAAGTGGGTCACGTGGCCCTGAGTGCCACCGAGGCGGTAAGGCGACCCTCTCTCTCCTTTTCCTGTTGGCGAGTTGAGGCTTGGCAACCGCAAAGGATCAAGTACCCCATACGACTCAGACCAAGGTCAATCGGCGTGTTGGGGGAATCAGGTACTTGTTCCGGACATGTGCTCTCGCATACGTTCCGGCTCACCGGGCGGACGCCAAATCCTGCCGCCGCCCGTCGCGACC
The DNA here is from genome assembly GCF_042754285.1 of Streptomyces sp. NPDC059224. Classification (NCBI taxonomy): domain Bacteria; kingdom Bacillati; phylum Actinomycetota; class Actinomycetes; order Kitasatosporales; family Streptomycetaceae; genus Streptomyces; species Streptomyces sp. NPDC059224. The sequence goes on along the minus strand of NZ_JBHZAN010000012.1, from coordinate 144,572 downwards.
ATCAACGAGTCCATTCGCACGGCAGGAGCGGGGGAACCAGGTAAGTCGCCGGACCGGGCGACCGACGTCACCGACGGACGTCGTACCGGAACGGCTAGGGGTGAAGTCGCCTCGCCTCAGGGCGGTGCGACCGGGAACTCCCCGAGCCCGAACCCGACAGCTCACCCCGCAGGCGACGGAGAGGAACCACGACATGTCTGCTGCCCCTCAGCACCGCCGCCCCCGCCGTAACCGCGTCATCCGCACGCTCGCCGTCGCCGGTACCGGCGCCGCCGTTCTCGCCCTCCCGCTCATCGGTGCGACCGCCGCCTCCGCCGCCACGTCCACCACCTCGACGGCGTCCACGACGCTCGCCGGGTACCCGAACAACCTCGACGGCTGGATCCGCGAGTCGCTCGCGATCATGGCCGAAAAGAACATTCCGGGCAGCTACAACGGCATCTACCGCAACGTGATGCGTGAGTCCTCCGGCAACCCCCGGGCCATCAACCTCTGGGACTCCAACGCGGCCGCCGGCATCCCCTCCAAGGGCCTGCTCCAGGTGATCGACCCGACGTTCAAGACCTACCACGTGGACGGCACGTCGTTCGACGTCTACGACCCGGTCGCGAACATCACCGCCGCCTGCAACTACGCCGCCGCGCGGTACGGCTCGATCGACAACGTGCACGGCGCGTACTGACCGGCGCCGTCAGGTGAAGAGCCTTTCGAGGACGACGGCGATGCCGTCGTCCTCGTTCGACAGGGTGATCTCGTCGGCCACCGCCTTGAGTTCGGCGTGGGCGTTGGCCATGGCCACCCCGTAGGACGCCCAGTCGAACATGGGGATGTCGTTGGGCATGTCCCCGAAGGCGATGGCCCGTTCGGGGCTCAGCCCCAGATGGTCGGCGGCCAGTGCCAGCCCGGTCGCCTTGGTCACCCCGCACGGCTGGAGCTCGACCGTTCCCGGCCCCGACATGGTGACCGTCGCGAGCGATCCCACCACCGCGCGCGCGGTCGCCGCCAGTTCGTCGTCCGACAGGGTGTGGTGGCGCAGCAGCACCTTGCTGATGGGCGCGCACCACAGGTCGTCCCGCCGGCCCACGCGCAGCGCGGGCAGCGTGGGGTGGGGCATCAGATAGCCCGGCTCGATGAGCGTGAGCCCGTCCACGCCGTCCTGGTCGACCGCCGCGTACACCTGCCCGACCTCGGCCTCGATCTTGCCCAGGGCGGTCTCGGCCAGCTCCCGGTCCAGGGTGACCGACCACAGCAGCCGGTCCGCGCCGGCGTCGTAGAGCTGGGCGCCCTGGCCGCAGACCGCGAGTCCCGTGCAACCGAGGTCGTCCAGGAGGGGGCGCACTCTCGGCGCGGGGCGGCCGGTCACCACGAGATGCCGGGCGCCGACCCGGCCCGCCCGCGCGAGCGCGGCGAGCGACCGTTCGGAGAGGGTGTCGTCGGCACGCAGCAGTGTGCCGTCCAGGTCGGTGGCGATCAGTGAGTACGGGGTGGGTGCGACCATGATCAGAGAATACGGACAGCACGCCCCTGAGACTCACTGTGCGTTTCGGCCTCAAATGGCGCCCGCCGTATCGGCGATGGGGCGTTGCCGGTGGCGCGCGTTACGTTCTCGGTGGGTCGGCGGTACCGATGGGGCTGGAGCGGCGTGGTGACGGACGGACCGGAGGACTTCCGGGCGCATCTGCTGGAGGCGGCGACCGGGACGCGGCGGACCCCGGCGAGGCAGGCTGGAACTGCGCCTGCCGGCTCATCGACGGCTTCGAGCGGCTGGGCGACTGCCCCGGGGACCCGGTCGGCGGTGCGCTGTGCACCGAGGAGACCAGGCGGCTCGGACTCTGGTTCGACGAGGACGGCGACGCCCCCGAACTGGACGCCGGTCACGAGCTGCTCCCGTCGTCGGCCATACGAACGCCCGTGTGAGGTAACGGGCGGTGGCCGCCGGTGTGCAGGCGTCCTCGGCGATCGCGTACATGGGAACGCCGAGGCGTCCCGGACTGCGAAGCGCGCCGACCCCGCCGGGATGCGGCGGACCGTCGCCGAACTTGACGATCAGGCCCGGCACGTCGCGATCCGCGTCGAGCGGCATGCTGACGGCATTCCTGGCCACGGTCCCCCCAGGGGTCCCCCTGTACGGACCGGATCCACCCCGTTCGTGTCCCCCGAAGGACGCTGAGCCGGAATTGCACCCTCCGACAACGCCTATTCGGACATTGCGAACTCTTTAGACACTGCCGCGACGGCCAACTCACCCGTAACGTGTGGCGCGACCACATGGAATGCCGCCCAACGCCAGAGCGACGTCACCGCACAGTCGGCCCGGCGCGGCACGGATGAGAGCGAGGCAGTCACCCCATGCCCCCCTTGCCCCCCTTCGAGGTCCCCGAGGGTGACCCCTTCGGCCCGCACAATCTTCCGTATGGCGTGTTCTCGACCCCCGAGAGCACGGAACGGAGGGTTGGCGTCCGCCTCGGCGACCACGTACTCGACGCCGGTGCCGCGGCTCTCGCCCTCGGCTCCCCCTACGCCACGATGCTCGCCCGCCCGACCCTCAACCCGCTGCTGGCCGCGGGCCGCACCGCGTGGTCGGACGTACGGCGCGCCCTGACCGCGTGGGTGACCGTGCCCGCGCACCGCGAGGTGCTCGAACCCCTCTTCCACCCGCTGTCAGCGGTGGCCATGCACCTGCCCTTCGAGGTCGCCGACTACGTCGACTTCTACGCCTCGGAGAACCACGCCCGGAACGCCGGCCGCATCTTCCGCCCCGACGCCGTCGAACCGCTCACCCCCAACTGGAAGCATCTTCCGATCGGTTACCACGGCCGCGCGGGCACCGTCGTGGTGTCGGGAACGGACGTCGTACGGCCGTCGGGCCAGCGCAAGACGTCCGCGGACCCCTCGGAGGCTCCGGTGTTCGGCCCGTCGGCCCGGCTGGACATCGAAGCCGAGGTCGGCTTCGTCGTGGGGACGCCGTCGCAGCAGGGCCGGCCGGTGGCGCTGAGCGACTTCCGGGAGCACGTGTTCGGGCTCACGCTCCTGAACGACTGGTCGGCGCGCGACATCCAGGCGTGGGAGTACGTGCCGCTCGGCCCGTTCCTCGGCAAGTCCTTCGCCACCTCGGTCTCGGCGTGGATCACCCCGCTGGACGCCCTGGAGGAGGCACGGGTGGCCCCGCCCCGGCGGACGCACCCGCTGCTGCCGTACCTCGACGACGCCGCCGAGGAACCCGCGGGCTACGACCTGCGGATCTCGATCGCGATCAACGGTCATGTGGTGTCCGAGCCGCCGTTCTCCACCATGTACTGGACGGCCGCCCAGCAACTCGCCCACCTGACCGTCAACGGCGCCTCACTGCGCACCGGCGACCTGTACGGCTCCGGCACGGTGAGCGGTACGGAACCCGCGGAGCGCGGATCGCTGCTGGAGCTCACCTGGAACGGGCGGGACCCGCTCGACCTCCCGGACGGCAAGCGGACCTACCTGGAGGACGGCGACGAGGTGACGCTGTCCGCGTGGGCGCCGGGGCCGGGCGGGAGCCGGGTGGGACTCGGGGACGTCAGCGGGCGGATCGTCGCCGGGTGAGGGACGGCGGGCGGGGAGGCCGGGCCGGGAGGCGCTCGCGCGCGTGGGTGCTCCGTCCGCCGGGCTTCGGTGCGGAGAACACCCGGATCCTCGTCGGAACCTGACTCGGGGCGTTCCGTCCCGTCATACTGGCGGGACACGCACCATGCGATGCGCCCGCACGCGCAGCATGCGAGGCGACGGCGCACCTGTCACGTGACGCGCCGGCGTACGCACTCCGTCGCGCAACGGCGCATCACCCCCGCACCACCCGCCACCGCACGCCCCTCCGATCGGGAAACGGAGCCTCGGCATGACCTTCTGCCTGCTCCTGCTGAGCGTCGTCGCCCTGACGGCCGCGGTACCCGCGCCACGCGCGCTGGTGCGGGCCCTGTGGCCCGAACGGGAACCGGTGGTCGCGCTGTGGGTGTGGCAGTGCCTGGTCGCCACCGTGCTGATGTGCTGCCTGACCGCGCTCGTCCTGGGTGCGGCGGCCGTCTTCCACACGGTGCGCGACCGGGTGTTCGCTCCGGCGCCACCGGCGGTCACCGCGGCGTACGACCTCTCTGTCGCACCCTTGTGGGCGGTCGCCCTCACGGTCCTGCTCGCGTGCGGGGCCGCGTGGACGACGGCGATGCTCACCCGTGAGCTGGTCGAGGCCCGGCGACGGCGCGGCCAGACCCGCGCGCACCTGCGCGAACGGGCACCGGAACTGCCGGCGGGGCTGCCCGCGGCACGCGGCCCGATGCTGGTGCTGGAGGACGAATACCCCGACGCCTGGTGGATGCCCGGGCATCCCGCCCAGTTGGTCGTGACGACCGGCGCACTGCACCGCCTCACCGACCACCAGCTCGACGCCGTCCTCACGCATGAGCGGGGTCACGCGCGCGCCCATCACGACTGGCTGCTCCACCTGTCCAGCGCACTGGCCACGGGCTTCCCGCGCGTGCCGCTGTTCTCGCACTTCTGCGACCAGACCCACCGGCTCGTCGAGCTGGCCGCCGATGACGCGGCGTCCCGCCGCTGCGGTCACCTCACCACGGCCCTGGCCCTGATCGAGCTGAACCAGCACCGTGGAGTCCTGTCCTGCGCGTCCAGCCGCCGGCTGCTCGGCGAGCGGGTCGACCGGCTCCTGGAACCGCCACCACGCCTGCTGCGCCGTCAGCGGGCCCTGACGACGACGGTGGCCGCACTCGTGCCCCTGCTGCCGCTGCTGATCACGTTCGCTCCGGGGCTGACGGCGCTCGGATAGGGCTCTGCCTCGGCTGGAGGTCCGGCGATGGGCGATGCCCGCGCGGCGCAACGGACGGATTGCGATCGGGCTCTGGACGGGCTGGAGCCTGAGCCGCTCGGGAAATCCCTCGGCTGTTTCCGTCGGCCCGGGGATAGCCTCGGCACTGCCGTAGTCCGACGGGGAGGGGCATGACATGCAGGACGCGCAGGACGTGCAGCGGCCGGACTGGGTCGCGCATGCTGGGGAGCTTTTCGAAGCGGCGATGTTCGGCGGCGACGCGTCCGCGTTGGACCGGTCCGACGACGTGCTGGACGCTGTCGAGGCGCCGCTGTCCATGGCACGCGGCAAGCTTCTGCACGTGCGCTTCCTGAACGACCGTGAGGAGAACGGCCGGGAACTGGCGCTGTTCGAGCGGGCGGCCGAGCTGTACCGGCGGCTGGGGGACGCGTCGGGTGAGGCGGACGCGTTGTTCTGGATCGGCTGCTGGCACCAGGTGGTGAAGGGCGACGGCGTCACCGGCAGGCCGTACTTCGAGCAGTCGTACGCGCTGGCGGAATCCGTCGGCGACCGAAAGACGATGTCCTACGCGATCCGCCACCTCGGCTTCGCCGACAAGGACGCGGGCGACGTCGACCGGGCGCGTCAACGGTTGACCGAGTCGGTGACGCTGCGCCGGGCGATCGGCTTCAGGCCCGGCGAAGCGGCCGGCCTGGTGGCACTGGCCTATCTCGCGGCCGAGACCGGTAACAGGTCGGTGGCGCTCCACCACCTGGACGAGGCGCAGGCCGTCGCCGAGAGCTGCGGCGCGAAAGCCGTGACGGGGTGGATCGAGCAGGCTCGCACGACAGTCCGGGCTTAGAGCCCGCGCGGACAGGCGGCGTGGAAAACCTCGGCATCAAGGTGGGCACAGGCTCGGGTGAATGTTGAGTTGCGACGCTCTGCGACCGTTGGCGAGACCTGTGCGCTTCCTTCGTCTCAGGTCGCGTTTCAGGTCGCCTGCGCGGCCAGCCTGCGCAGGGCCCGGACGGCAGGTGATCCGGGGTCGGCCGTCATCAGGACAACCTCCTGGTCATCCTCGGGCACGAGCAGGACGTCGCAGTTCAACCGCAGCGCACCGGCCTCCGGATGGTCCAGGGTCTTGGTGCGATGCCCGGGAGCGTGGACCGGACGCGCCTCCCAGATCTGCCGGAACTCCTCACTGCCGGCGTGCAGTTCGGCCAGCAGCGCGGCCAGCTGCGGGTCATGCGGGTAGCGGTCCGCGGCCCGGCGCAGCCGCGCCACCACGATGTGCCCGAATTCCTCGGCGCTGGAGCTCTCGTACATCCGCCCCTGGCCCAGGAAGCGGCGTCGGGCCAGGTTCGTCGTCCCGCCTCCGAGGTCGGCGCCGAGCAGTGCCCGGGCCAGGGGGTTCCAGGTGACAACGTCGTACGCCGCATCAGTGACGATGGCACCGGTCTCCGGCAGCCGCTCCAGCATCCGGGCCACGTGCGGGCGCACCCGCCGCACGGCGCTGATGCCGGGCGGCGCGCTCGAACCCGCCAGGCGGAACAGGTGGCTGCGCTCGGCCGGAGCGAGCCGCAGCGCGCGAGCCAGCGCGTCCAGGATCCGGGGCGATGGCCGTGGTCCCCGGGCCTGCTCCAGCCGCGTGTAGTAGTCGACCGACATGTGGGCGAGCTCCGCCACCTCTTCGCGGCGCAGACCCGGTGTGCGGCGGTCGGTGCCTGTCGCCGCCAGGCCGATCTCGTGAGGACGCAGGGCCGCCCGGCGGTCCCGCAGGTAGTGGGCCAGCTCCTGCCGCGCCATGTCGCCTCCTCGTCACTGCCTGGTACAGGCTGTCCCTGGCAGGGCTCCCACGACCATAGAAGTGTGGTTGCCATGAACGAACGCACAGCTCTGGTCACCGGTGCCAACAAGGGCATCGGCAAGCATATCGCCCGGCTGCTCGCCGCCGAGGGCCTCACCGTGTACGTGGGCTCCCGTGATGCCGGGCGCGGGCAGCGGGCCGTTGAGGAGATCGGCGCCGGGGCCCGGCTGCTGGTCCTCGACGTGACGGATCCCGACGGTGTCGCACAGGCCGCGGCTCAGGTGGACCGCTTGGACGTCCTGGTCAACAACGCCGGCATCTCACCGTCACTCGCCGCGCCGGCCGACACCCTCGTCGAGGAACACCGGCGCACGTACGAGACCAACGTGTTCGGGGTGGTGGCGGTGACCAATGCCTTCCTGCCCGCCCTGGGCCGGTCCTCGCACCCGCGCATCGTCAACATCTCCAGTGGCACCGCGTCGCTGACCTGGAGCACAAACCCCAACCCCCAGTTCACCCCGGGAAGCGGTGGCGCTGCCGCCTACCGGTCGTCCAAGGCCGCCCTCAATGCCCTCACCGTCTTCTACGCCCAGACGCTGGCCGAGGACGGCTTCAAGGTCAACGCGCTCGCCCCCGGCCTGCGGGCCACCGAACTCAACCCCCGGGCCGCCGCTGCCGGCGGCGACCCGGCAGAGGCAGCGCAGGGTGCCCTCCGCCTGGCCCTGCTGCCGGACGACGGCCCCACCGGTGGCTTCTTCTCCTGGGACGGAACGCCCGTGCCCTGGTGATTGGTGATCAGTCGGGCGGCGTCGGAGACGGGTGTCCCCACGGTGTGTGGCCCATGCCTGCCGGATCAGACTGCGCACGGCGATGATCGTGTCGGCGAGGTCGGAGAAGGCGCCGATGCCGGGAGTGCGGGGCTCGTAGCGGCGGGCGAGGCGGTGGAGGCGTTCTGCCGGGCGTGGCTTCCGACCCGGCCTGGCAGGTGCGTGCCGGAGCCGCCAGGGCGCCGGCCGCGGCCGGCGCCGCCGTGGCGGTGCCCGCTCTCACCAAGTCACTCGGCGATCCGAACGCCGACGTCCGCAAGGCGGCCGTCCTCGTCCTGACCCGGCACGCCGGTGCCGAGGAGGCCCACGCGGACGCGGACGTCAGGGCGTATGCGGTGCGGGGGCTCTGAGCGGGGCCCCCGCGCCGGGGCCGGGTCGGGCTATATCCAGTCCTCCGGTTCCGGCTCCGCGTCCATCTCGGGCCAGTGGTCCTCGTCCCCGGTCCCGGCAGCCGCGGGGGCCGAGGAGGACGGCGAGGCCGAGGAGGACGGCGTCTTCAGGGAGGCGAGCACTCCGAGCACGCCCTCCCCGTAGGTCATGAGCTTCTTCTCGCCGACGCCGCCGACGGTGGCCAGCTCGGCGACCGACTCGGGCCATCGGCCGACGATCTCCCTGAGCGTGGCGTCATGGAAGATCACGTACGCGGGTACGCCCTGTTCACGGGCCTGTTCGGCTCGCCAGGCGCGGAGTGCCTCGAACGCGGGGAGCAGTTCCTCGGACAGCTCCGCCACCGCCGCCTTCGCCCTGCCCTTGCCGGAGGACCCGGCGGATCCGGACGTCCCGGAGGACCGGGGGACCACGGGTTTCTTCGGCTCCTTGCGGAGCGGAACCTCCCGTTCGCGCCGCAGTACCGTCCCGCTGGCCTCGGTGAGCACCAGCGTGCCGTACTCGCCCTCGACGGCCAGCAGCCCCTGGGCGAGCAGCTGCCGGACGACGCCCCGCCATTCGCCCTCGTCGAGGTCGGTGCCGATACCGAAGACGGACAGCTGATCGTGGTCGAACTGGATGACCTTGGCGGTGCGCTTGCCGAGCAGGATGTCGACGATCTGGACGGCGCCGAACTTCTGCCCGCGTTCGCGCTGGAGCCGTACCACCGTGGAGAGGGCCTTCTGGGCGGCGACGGTGCCGTCCCAGGTCTCCGGCGGGGTGAGGCAGGTGTCGCAGTTGCCGCAGCCCTCCGGAGGCGGATCCTGGCCGAAGTACTTGAGCAGCTGCCCGCGGCGGCACTGGGCGGTCTCGCACAGCGCGAGCATCGAGTCGAGATGGGCCTGGGCGCGGCGCCGGAACGCCTCGTCGCCCTCGCCGGACTGGATGAGTTTGCGCTGCTGTATGACGTCGTTGAGGCCGTAGGCCATCCAGGCGGTGGAGGGCAGGCCGTCGCGGCCGGCGCGGCCGGTCTCCTGGTAGTAGCCCTCGACGGACTTGGGCAGGTCGAGGTGGGCGACGAACCGGACGTCGGGTTTGTCGATGCCCATCCCGAAGGCGATGGTGGCGACGACGACCAGGCCGTCCTCACGCAGGAAGCGGGACTGGTGGGCCGCGCGGGTGCCCGCGTCGAGGCCGGCGTGGTAGGGGACGGCCTCGATGCCGTTGCGGGTGAGGAATTCGGCCGTGGCTTCGACCGACTTGCGCGAGAGGCAGTAGACGATGCCCGCGTCGCCTTCGTGTTCCTGACGGAGGTAGGTGAGCAGCTGCTTCTTGGGGTCTGCCTTGGGGACGATCCGGTACTGGATGTTGGGCCGGTCGAAGCTGGCCACGAAGTGCCGGGCGGCCGGCATGTGCAGCCGCTGGGTGATCTCCTCGTGGGTCGCGTGGGTGGCGGTGGCCGTGAGCGCGATGCGGGGGACGTCCGGCCAGCGCTCGCCGAGGAGAGAGAGGGCGAGGTAGTCGGGACGGAAGTCGTGGCCCCACTGGGAGACGCAGTGCGCCTCGTCGATGGCGAAGACGGCGATCTTGCCGCGGGCGAGCAGGTCCAGTGTGGAGTCCAGGCGCAGCCGCTCGGGTGCCAGGTAGAGCAGGTCGAGCTCGCCGGCGAGGAACTGGGCCTCGACCACGCGTCGCTCGTCGAAGTCCTGGGTGGAGTTGACGAAGCCGGCGTTCACGCCGAGGGCGCGCAGGGCGTCCACCTGGTCCTGCATGAGCGCGATGAGCGGTGAGACCACGATGCCGGTACCGGGTCTGACCAGGGCGGGGATCTGGTAGCACAGCGACTTTCCGCCGCCGGTGGGCATGAGGACGACGGCGTCTCCGCCGGCCACCACATGCTCGATGATCGATTCCTGCTCGCCCCGGAAGGCGTCGTACCCGAAAACCCTGTGCAGCGTGGCCAGTGCCTCGCTGTCCGCCGGTCCGGGCGTCTGCCGCGTCCCCGGCGGCTCGGTCGTCCCTGGCATCTCGTTGGTTCCGCCCGTCCCGCCCATCGTCGTGCCCCCCGTACGTCGTCCCTCGACCACTGCCTCCACGATAGGGGCACGGACCGACAGCGCCTGAGTTGTCCACAGGCTCGCCGCTTCCTTGTCCGAGAGTGCCCTCAGCCCTTTGGCCGTCCTCGCGTGGCGCCCCGGAACCGGCGCGGGCCATGCTGCACGGGCGGGACCGGGGAGGCCCGCGCTGTATGGAGGCGCCGCACTCGCGTGCCTCTTCCGCCCCAAGGAGCATCAGGATGTCTCTCAGGTCCCGCACCGCCGGCGCCGTTCTGGCGCTGGCCGTGCCGTTCGCTCTGGCCGCGGTTCCCGCCGACGCGGCTCCCGTGCCCGAGGCCGACCCGTTCGTGTGGACGGATCTGACTCCCACGTACACGGCCACCGCGGACTACCAGTACGAGCCGTTCGCGGTCACGGACGGTTACAAGCCCGTCGGCCGGTGTGCGCAGGACACCGCGACCGGCGAGGGAGGCGCGGGCTACCACTACGTGAACCCCGCCCACGTCGGCAGCCTCGACCCGGCCGAGCCCGCGGGTCTTCTCTACGAGACCGACAGCGACGGCGCCCGCGCCCTGGTGGGGGTGGAGTGGATCGCTCGGGCGGACGCCGCAGGGACCGCGCCGACGCTGTTCGGGCAGACGTTCCAGGGGCCGGCGACCCTGGAGGGCGTGGGCTCCGTGTACACGCTGCACGCCTGGATCTGGAAGGACAATCCGAGCGGTCTGTTCGCACCGTGGAACCCGACGGTCACGTGCCCGTAGGGACGGCTCCGACCGGCGCGTGACGTGCCGGCGTCCTGTGAGCCCCGCGGCCGAAGCCCACGCGCGCGTGGGCCCCGGTTCCTCGGAAGGAACCGGGGCCCACGGCCGTACCGCAACGGTCAGCGAACGAAGACTCCCGCCTGGTTGGCCAGGTCCAGGAAGTACTGCGGGGCCACGCCGAGCACCAGCGTGACCGCGACGCCGACGCCGATCGCCGCCATGGTCAGCGGTGACGGGACGGCGACCGTGGGTCCGTCGGGCCTGGGCTCGCTGAAGAACATCAGCACGATCACGCGGATGTAGAAGAACGCGGCGATCGCCGACGAGATCACACCGACGACGACCAGCGGGCCGGCCCCGCCCTCCGCCGCCGCCTTGAACACGGCGAACTTCCCGGCGAAGCCGGAGGTCAGCGGGATACCGGCGAAGGCCAGCAGGAACACCGCGAAGACGGCCGCGACCAGCGGCGAGCGGCGGCCGAGACCGGCCCACTTTGACAGGTGCGTGGCCTCGCCGCCGGCGTCGCGCACCAGGGTGACCACGGCGAAGGCGCCAATGGTCACGAAGGAGTAGCCGGCCAGGTAGAACAGGACGGACGACACGCCGTCCTTCGAGGTCGCGATGACACCCGCCAGGATGAATCCGGCGTGCGCGATCGAGGAGTACGCGAGCAGTCGCTTGATGTCGGTCTGGGTGATCGCGACGATCGCGCCGCCCAGCATGGTGATGATCGCGACGCCCCACATGACCGGCCGCCAGTCCCAGCGCAGGCCGGGCAGGACGACGTACAGCAGGCGCAGCAGCGCGCCGAACGCGGCCACCTTGGTCGCCGCCGCCATGAAGCCGGTCACCGGGGTGGGCGCGCCCTGGTAGACGTCGGGGGTCCACATGTGGAAGGGGACCGCGCCGACCTTGAAGAGCAGGCCCATGACGACCATGGCGGTGCCGATCAGGAGCAGTGCGTCGTTGCCCATGGTGTCGGCGAGGGCGGGGTCGACGTTGGTGACGGTGCCGTCGACGACCTGGGAGACGGTGGCGTAGGAGACCGACCCGGCGTACCCGTACAGCAGCGCGATGCCGAACAGGGTGAACGCGGAGGCGAAGGCGCCGAGCAGGAAGTACTTGACCGCCGCTTCCTGGGACATCAGGCGCTTGCGGCGGGCCAGGGCGCACATCAGGTACAGCGGGAGGGAGAAGACCTCCAGGGCCACGAAGAGCGTCAGCAGGTCGTTGGCCGAGGGGAACACCAGCATGCCGGCGACCGCGAAGAGGAGCAGCGGGAAGACCTCGGTGGTGGTGAAGCCCGCCTTCACCGCGGCCTGCTCGCTGTCGCTGCCGGGCACGGAGGCGGCCTGTGCGGCGAAGGAGTCGACGCGGTTGCCGTGGGCGGCCGGGTCGAGGCGGCGTTCGGCGAAGGTGAACAGGCCGAGCAGGCCGGCCAGCAGGATCGTGCCCTGCAGGAACAGGGACGGTCCGTCGACGGCGATGGCGCCCATCGCGGCGATGTGCGCCTTGGTGGTGCCGTAGCCGTCCGCGGCCAGTGCGACGACCGCCGCGAAGGCCGCGCACAGCGCCACGGCGGAGACGAAGACCTGCGCGTAGTAGCGGAACTTGCGCGGGACGAACGCCTCGACGAGCACCCCGACGATCGCCGCGCCGAGCACGATCAGGGTGGGGGACAATTGTCCGTATTCGATCTTCGGCGCGTCGATCTTCGCGATCGGCTCCGCCGCGGTTGTCCACAGGCTGTGGACGGCTGCTGCGCTCACTTGGCCGCCTCCACTGCGGGCTTCGGGTCGGTCTTGTGTACGTCCGACATGGTCTGCTTGACCGCCGGGTTGACGATGTCCGTGACGGGCTTCGGGTAGACGCCCAGGAAGATCAGCAGAACGATCAGCGGGGTGACGACCACGAGCTCACGCGCGCGTAGGTCGGGCATCGCGGAGACCTCCGGTTTCACCGGGCCCGTCATCGTCCGCTGGTAGAGGACGAGGGTGTAGAGCGCGGCGAGGACGATGCCGAAGGTGGCGATGATGCCGATGACCGGGTAGCGCGTGAACGTGCCGACCAGCACGAGGAACTCGCTCACGAAGGGGGCCAGACCCGGCAGTGACAGGGTCGCCAGGCCGCCGATCAGGAAGGTGCCGGCCAGCACCGGAGCGACCTTCTGCACGCCGCCGTAGTCGGCGATGAGCCGCGAGCCGCGCCGGGAGATCAGGAAGCCGGCGACCAGCATCAGCGCGGCGGTGGAGATGCCGTGGTTGACCATGTAGAGGGTGGCGCCGGACTGGCCCTGGCTGGTCATCGCGAAGATGCCCAGGATGATGAAGCCGAAGTGCGAGATGGACGCGTAGGCGACCAGACGCTTGATGTCCCGCTGGCCGACGGCGAGCAGCGCACCGTAGATGATGCTGATCACGGCGAGCACGAGGATGGCGGGTGTCGCCCACTTCGAGGCCTCCGGGAACAGCTGGAGGCAGAAGCGGAGCATCGCGAACGTGCCCACCTTGTCGACCACCGCCGTGATGAGCACGGCGACGGGGGCGGTGGACTCCTGCATGGCGTTGGGCAGCCAGGTGTGCAGCGGCCACAGCGGCGCCTTCACCGCGAAGGCGAAGAAGAAGCCGAGGAACAGCCAGCGTTCGGTGCTGGTCGCCATGTGCAGCGACCCGTTCGCGCGGGCCTGCGCGATCTCGGCGAGGGAGAAGCTCCCGGCGACCACGTAGAGGCCGATCACCGCGGCCAGCATGATCAGGCCGCCGACCAGGTTGTAGAGGAGGAACTTCACGGCCGCGTACGAGCGTTGGGCCGCCGCGTTCTCGTCGGAGCCCGCGTGGGCACGGTCCCCGAAGCCGCCGATGAGGAAGTACATCGGGATCAGCATGGCTTCGAAGAAGATGTAGAAGAGGAAGACGTCGGTGGCCTCGAAGGAGATGATCACCATCGCCTCGACGGCCAGGATCAGGGCGAAGAAGCCCTGGGTGGGCCGCCACCGCTTGCTGCCGGTCTCCAGCGGGTCGGCGTCGTGCCAGCCGGCCAGGATGATGAACGGGATCAGCAGGGCGGTCAGGGCGAGCAGGGCGACCGCGATGCCGTCGACGCCCAGTTCGTAGCGGACCCCGAAGTCCGAGATCCAGGCGTGGGACTCGGTGAGCTGGTAGCGGGAGCCGTCCGGGTCGAAGCGGACCAGGACGACGATCGCGAGCACCAGGGTGGCGAGCGAGACCAGCAGGGCGAGCCATTTGGCGGCGGTTCGCCGTGCGGCCGGTACGGCGGCCGTGGCGACCGCGCCGACGGCCGGGAGCACCGCCGTCGCTGTCAGCAGAGGAAAGGACATCGGTATCAGACCGCCCTCATCAGCAGGGTCGCGGCGACCAGGAGGGCGGCGCCGCCGAACATCGAGACCGCGTACGAGCGCGCGTAGCCGTTCTGGAGCCTGCGCAGCCGGCCGGACAGTCCGCCGAAGCCCGCCGCCGTGCCGTTGACGACGCCGTCGACCAGGGTGTGGTCGACGTATACGAGGGAGCGGGTGAGATGTTCGCCGCCGCGGACCAGGACGACGTGGTTGAAGTCGTCCTGGAGGAGGTCGCGGCGGGCCGCGCGGGTGAGCAGCGAACCGCGCGGGGCGACGGCCGGGACGGCACGGCGGCCGTACTGGAGCCAGGCGATGCCGACGCCGATGACCAGGCACACCATGGTGGCGCCGGTGACGGTGGCCGCGCTCAGCGGCGAGTCGCCCTCACTGTGGCCGGTGACCGGCTCCAGCCAGTGCAGGAAGCGGTCGCCGATGCTGAAGAAGGCGCCGCCGAAGACCGAGCCGATCGCCAGCACGATCATCGGGACGGTCATGACCTTCGGGGACTCGTGCGGATGCGGCTCGTGGCCATGCTCGTCGGGCTGCCAGCGCTTCTCGCCGAAGAACGTCATCAGCATCACGCGGGTCATGTAGAACGCGGTGATGGCCGCGCCGAGCAGGGCGCAGGCGCCGAGGATCCAGCCCTCGGTGCCGCCCTTGGCGAACGCCGCCTCGATGATCTTGTCCTTGGAGAAGAAGCCGGACAGGCCCGGGAAGCCGATGATCGCGAGGTAGCCGAGGCCGAAGGTGATGAAGGTGACCGGCATGTACGTGCGCAGGCCGCCGTACTTGCGCATGTCGACCTCGTCGTTCATGCCGTGCATGACGGAGCCGGCGCCGAGGAACAGACCGGCCTTGAAGAAGCCGTGCGTCACCAGGTGCATGATCGCGAAGACGTAGCCGATCGGGCCGAGGCCGGCGGCGAGCACCATGTAGCCGATCTGCGACATGGTCGAACCGGCGAGGGCCTTCTTGATGTCGTCCTTCGCGCAACCGACGATCGCACCGAACAGGAGCGTGACGGCACCGACGACGGTGACGACCAGTTGTGCGTCGGGCGCCGCGTTGAAGATCGCTCCGGAGCGGACGATGAGGTAGACGCCGGCGGTCACCATGGTCGCCGCGTGGATGAGGGCGGAGACCGGGGTCGGGCCCTCCATGGCGTCGCCGAGCCAGGACTGCAGCGGGACCTGGGCAGACTTGCCGCAGGCGGCGAGCAGCAGCATCAGACCGATGGCGGTGAGCTTGCCCTGGGAGGCGCCGGTGGCGTGGTCGAGGACCGGGCCGAAGGCGAACGTGCCGAACGTCGTGAACATCAGCATGATCGCGATCGAGAGGCCCATGTCGCCGACCCGGTTGACCAGGAAGGCCTTCTTCGCGGCCGTGGCCGCACTGGGCTTGTGCTGCCAGAAGCCGATCAGCAGGTACGAGGCGAGACCGACGCCCTCCCAGCCGACGTACAGCAGCAGGTAGTTGTCGGCGAGGACGAGCAGCAGCATCGCCGCGAGGAACAGGTTCAGGTAGCCGAAGAATCGGCGGCGGCGCTCGTCGTGCTCCATGTACCCGATCGAGTACAGGTGGATGAGCGAGCCGACGCCGGTGATCAACAGGACGAACGTCATCGACAGCTGGTCGAGGCGGAAGGTGACGTCCGCCTGGAAGCCGGCCACCGGTACCCAGGTGAACAGGTGCTGCATCAGGGTGCGGTGTTCGGCGTCCTTGCCCAGCAGGTCGGCGAAGAGGATCACGCCGAACACGAAGGAGGTCGTCGACAGGAGCGTGCCGATCCAGTGGCCCACGCCGTCCAGACGGCGGCCGCCGACCAGGAGGACGGCCGCTCCGAGCAGGGGCGCCGCGATCAGCAGCGCGATCAGATTCTCTGCGTTCATACGGTTCAGCGACCCCTTACAGCTTCATCAGGCTGGCGTCGTCGACCGAGGCCGAGTGGCGGGTACGGAACAGCGACACGATGATCGCGAGCCCGACCACGACCTCCGCGGCGGCGACGACCATCGTGAAGAAGGCGATGATCTGCCCGTCGAGATTGCCGTGCATGCGGGAGAAGACGACGAAGGCGAGGTTGCAGGCGTTGAGCATCAGCTCGACGCACATGAAGACGACGATCGCATTTCGTCTGATCAGCACCCCGGTGGCGCCGATCGTGAACAACAGGGCGGCGAGATAGAGGTAGTAGACCGGGTTCACTTGGACGCCTCCTCGGGCCGCTTGAGGTTCTCCGGCTCGATCGGGGTCCGCTCCAGCCGTTCCTCGGCCCGCTGTTCCAGGGCCCGCAGGTCGTTCAGGGCCTCCGCGGACACGTCACGGATCTGACCGCGGTCGCGCAGCGTCTTGTTGACCGTGAGCTCGGACGGCGTGCCGTCGGGCAGCAGGCCGGCGATGTCGACGGCGTTGTGCCGGGCGTAGACACCGGGGGCGGGCAGCGGCGGCAGGTGCTTGCCCTCACGGACGCGCTGTTCGGACTGTTCGCGCTGGGTCTTGGCGCGCTCGGTGCGCTCGCGGTGGGTGAGCACCATGGCGCCGACGGCCGCGGTGATGAGCAGGGCGCCGGTGATTTCGAAGGCGAACACGTACTTGGTGAAGATCAGGGCGGCGAGGCCCTCGACATTGCCGTTGGCGTTGGCCCGGCCGGTGCCCGCGAAGTTCTTGAGGGAGGCGTTGGCGATGCCCGCGAAGAGCAGGACGCCGAAGCCGAGCCCACACAGAAGGGCCAGCCAGCGCTGGCCCTTGATGGTCTCGGTCAGGGAGTCGGCGGCGGTCACGCCGACCAGCATCACCACGAAGAGGAACAGCATCATGATCGCGCCGGTGTAGACGACGATCTGCACGATGCCGAGGAAGTAGGCCCCGTTGGCGAGGTAGAACACCGCCAGGATGATCATGGTGCCGGCGAGGCAGAGAGCGCTGTGCACGGCCCTCTTCATCAGGACGGTGCCAAGCGCGCCGAACACCGCGACGGTACCGAGGATCCAGAACTGGAAGGCCTCGCCGGTGGAGGTGGCGTAGGCGGCGAGCTGCGGGCTCATGCGTCCGCCCCCTCTTCCTCGGGCTTCTCGCCCTTGGAGACCGCCACCTGCTGCACGGTCCCGGGCGCCGCCTCGGTCACCAGGCCCCGGTAGTAGTCCTGTTCGTCGGTGCCCGGGAAGATCGCGTGCGGGGAGTCGACCATGCCCTCTTCGAGGCCGGCCAGCAGCTGCTCCTTGGTGTAGATCAGGTTGGCTCGGCTGGTGTCGGCGAGCTCGAACTCGTTGGTCATCGTGAGCGCGCGCGTGGGACACGCCTCGATGCACAGGCCGCACAGGATGCAGCGGGCGTAGTTGATCTGGTAGACGCGGCCGTAGCGCTCGCCCGGCGAGTAACGCTCCTCGTCGGTGTTGTCCGCGCCCTCCACGTAGATGGCGTCGGCGGGGCAGGCCCAGGCGCACAGTTCGCAGCCGACGCACTTCTCCAGACCGTCCGGATGGCGGTTGAGCTGGTGCCGTCCGTGGAACCGCGGAGCCGTGGTCTTCTTCTGCTCCGGGTACTGCTCGGTCAGCCGCTTCTTGAACATGGCCTTGAAGGTCACGCCGAAGCCGGCCACGGGGTTCAGGAAACCGGGCTCGGTCTCCTTGGGCTGCTCAGCCATCGGACGCCTCCTTTCCATCCGTAGATCCGTCACTGACAGTGTCCGGTCCACCACTGACAATCAGCTCCCGCTCCCGGCGCGGGCCGCGCCGGGGCACCGGCGGCAGCTCCTGTCCGGGCAGCGGCGGCACGGGGAACCCGCCTGCCATCGGGTCGAACGCGACCGGCTCGGCGGCCGACTGCGCGGCTGCCTCCTTGCCGCCCTTGTCGCGGAACATGTCGACGACGAAGGACAGGAGCAGCAGGGCGAGGACCCCGCCGCCGACGTAAAGGGCGATGTCGGCGAAGTCGTAGTTCTCGTTGCGCAGGGTCCGTACGGTGGCGACGAGCATCAGCCAGACGACCGAGACCGGGATGAGGACCTTCCAGCCGAGCTTCATCAGCTGGTCGTAGCGCACGCGCGGGAGGCTGGCGCGCAGCCAGACGAAGACGAAGAGCAGCACCACGACCTTGGCGACGAACCAGAGCATCGGCCACCAGCCGTGGTTGGCGCCCGCCCAGACGGTGCTGATCGGCCAGGGGGCGCGCCAGCCGCCGAGGAACAGCGTCGTCGACACGGCGGCGACCGTCACCATGTTGACGTACTCGGCGAGCATGAACATCGCGAACTTGATCGACGAGTACTCGGTGTTGAAGCCGCCGACGAGGTCGCCCTCCGACTCCGGCATGTCGAAGGGGGCTCGGTTCGTCTCGCCGACCATGGTGACGACGTAGAGGATGAACGAGACCGGCAGCAGCACGATGTACCAGCGGTCGTGCTGCTGGGCGACGATCGTGGACGTCGACATAGAGCCCGAGTACAGGAACACCGACGCGAACGCGGCGCCCATGGCGATCTCGTAGGAGATCATCTGTGCGCAGGAGCGCAGGCCGCCGAGGAGCGGGTAGGTGGATCCGGAGCTCCAGCCGGCGAGCACGATGCCGTAGATGCCGACGGAGGCGACCGCGAGGATGTAGAGCATCGCGATCGGCAGGTCCGTGAGCTGCATCGTGGTGCGGTGGCCGAAGATCGAGACCTCGTTGTCGGCCGGGCCGAACGGGATGACCGCGATGGCCATGAACGCCGGGATGGCCGCGACGATCGGCGCCAGGACGTACACGGCCTTGTCGGCGCGTTTGACGATGAGGTCTTCCTTGAGCATCAGCTTCACGCCGTCGGCGAGCGACTGGAGCATGCCCCAGGGGCCGTGCCGGTTGGGGCCGATGCGCAGCTGCATCCAGGCGATGACCTTGCGCTCCATGACGATGGAGACCAGCACGGTCACCATCAGGAAGGCGAAGCAGAAGACCGCCTTGATGACGACCAGCCACCAGGGGTCGCGGCCGAACATGGAGAGGTCTTCAGCAGCGAGGTACGGGGTCATGCCTCCACCTCCTTGGGGGCCTCACCGGCGGTGGCCGCCGGGCCGATGCGGACGAGGGAGCCGGGCAGCGCCCCGGTGTCGGAGGCGACACCGCCGCCCACGGAGTTCAGCGGGAGCCAGACCACGCGGTCGGGCATCTCGGTGATCCTGAGCGGGAGTTCGACGGTGCCCGCGCTGGAGGTGACGGCGAGCAGGTCGCCGTTTCCGATGCCGGCCTCGGCGGCGGTCGCGGCGGACAGGCGGGCGTGGGCGGCATGCCGGGTGCCGGCGAGCGCCTCGTCGCCCTCCTGGAGGACGCCCTGGTCGAGCAGGAGCCGGTGTCCGGCCAGCACGGCCTCCCCGGCCGCCGGCCGCGGCAGCGGTCCCGCCGTCTCGTGCGGCTCGGAGGCCTTCGGGCCGTCCCAGGCGCCGAGCCGGTCGAGTTCCGCGCGCGTGGTGCGCAGGTCGGGCAGGCCGAGGTGGACGTCCATGGCGTCGGCGAGCATCTGCAGCACCCGCGCGTCGGTGGGCGCCACTCGCCGGGTCATCTGCTCGGGCTTGAGCGCGGCCTCGAAGAACCGCACCCTGCCCTCCCAGTTGAGGAAGGTGCCGGCCTTCTCGGCGACGGCGGCGACCGGGAGGACGACGTCGGCGCGCTCGGTGATCTCGCTGGGCCGCAGCTCCAGCGAGACCAGGAAGCCCACTGCTTCGAGTGCCGCACGCGCGCGCGTGGGGTCGGGCAGGTCGGCGACCTCGACGCCGGCGACCAGCAGGGCCGAGAGTTCGCCGCGCGCGGCGGCCTCGACGATCTGGCCGGTGTCGCGGCCGTAGCGCAGCGGGAGTTCGGACACGCCCCAGACGGCGGCGACCTCGTCCCGCGCGCGTGGGTCGGTGGCCGGGCGGCCGCCGGGCAGCAGGGACGGCAGCGCGCCCGCCTCGACCGCACCGCGCTCCCCGGCCCGCCGCGGGATCCACACCAGCTGGGCCCCGGTGGCGGTGGCGGCCCGTACGGCGGCGGTCAGGCCACCGACGACCGACGCCAGCCGCTCGCCCACGACGATCACCGCGCCCTCGGCGCGCAGCGCCTCGGCGGCCCGGGTGCCGGGCTCCTCCAGGCCGACGCCGCTCGCGAGCGCGTCCAGCCATTCGGTCTCGGTGCCGGGTGCGGCAGGCAGCAGCGTGCCGTCGCTCTTCTCCAGGCCGCGGGTGGCGTGCGTGGCGAGCGAGAACACCTTCTGCTTGTGCTTGCGCGAGGCCTTGCGCAGCCGCAGGAAGACGCCGGGCGCCTCCTCCTCCGACTCGAACCCGACCAGCAGGACGGCGGGCGCCTGCTCCAGCGACGTGTAGGTGACGCCCCTGCCGTCGAGGTCGCGGCCGCGGCCGGCGATCCTGGCGGCCAGGAAGTCGGCCTCCTCGCTGCTGTGCACGCGCGCGCGGAAGTCGATGTCGTTGGTGTCGAGCGCCACGCGCGCGAACTTGCTGTACGCGTAGGCGTCCTCGACGGTGAGCCGGCCGCCGGTGAGGACGCCGGCCCGGGAACGGGCCGCGGCCAGTCCCTGGGCGGCCGCGTCGAGCGCCTCCGGCCAGGAGGCGGGTTCGAGCACGCCCTGCTCGTTGCGGACCAGCGGGGTCTCCAGGCGGCCCTTCTGCTGCGCGTACCGGAACGCGAAGCGTCCCTTGTCGCAGATCCACTCCTCGTTGACCTCGGGGTCGTTGGCGGCGAGCCGCCGCATGACCTTGCCGCGCCGGTGGTCGGTGCGGGTGGCGCAGCCGCCCGAGCAGTGCTCGCACACGGACGGCGAGGAGATCAGGTCGAAGGGGCGGGAGCGGAAGCGATACGCCGCCGAGGTCAGCGCGCCGACCGGGCAGATCTGGATGGTGTTCCCGGAGAAGTACGACTCGAACGGGTCGCCCTCGCCGGTGCCGACCTGCTGGAGCGCGCCGCGTTCCAGGAGTTCGATCATCGGGTCGCCGGCGACCTGGTTGGAGAACCGGGTGCAGCGGGCGCACAGCACGCACCGCTCGCGGTCGAGCAGTACCTGGGTGGAGATCGGGACGGGCTTCTCGTAGGTGCGCTTCCTGCCGTCGAACCGGGACTCGGCGTTGCCGTGCGACATCGCCTGGTTCTGCAGCGGGCACTCGCCGCCCTTGTCGCAGACCGGGCAGTCCAGCGGGTGGTTGATGAGCAGCAGCTCCATCACACCGTGCTGGGCCTTCTCGGCGACCGGGGAGGTGAGGTGGGTCTTGACCACCATGCCGTCGGTGCAGGTGATGGTGCAGGACGCCATGGGCTTGCGCTGGCCCTCGACCTCGACGATGCACTGGCGGCAGGCGCCGGCCGGGTCCAGCAGGGGGTGGTCGCAAAAGCGCGGGATCTCGATGCCGAGCTGCTCGGCGGCGCGGATGACCAGGGTGCCCTTGGGCACGCTGATCTCCACGCCGTCGATCGTCAGCGTGACGAGGTCCTGCGGCGGGACCGCCGCCGTTCCCCCCGAGGAGGGGGAACTCGTGGTCACGGTCATGCGTTCACCTCCGGGCGGTCCGCCCAGGCCGTCGACTTGGCCGGGTCGAAGGGACAGCCCCGGCCCGTGATGTGCTGTTCGTACTCCTCGCGGAAGTACTTCAGTGAGGAGAAGATCGGGGACGCCGCGCCGTCGCCGAGGGCGCAGAAGGACTTGCCGTTGATGTTGTCGGCGATGTCGTTCAGCTTGTCGAGGTCGGACATCACGCCCTTGCCGGCCTCGATGTCGCGCAGCAACTGCACCAGCCAGTAGGTGCCTTCACGGCACGGGGTGCACTTGCCGCAGGACTCGTGGGCGTAGAACTCGGTCCAGCGGGTGACGGCGCGCACCACGCAGGTGGTCTCGTCGAAGCACTGGAGGGCCTTGGTGCCGAGCATGGAACCGGCGGCCCCCACGCCCTCGTAGTCCAGGGGGACGTCGAGGTGCTCGTCGGTGAACATGGGCGTCGAGGAGCCGCCCGGCGTCCAGAACTTCAGGCGGTGGCCGGTGCGCATTCCGCCGCTCATGTCGAGGAGCTGGCGCAGGGTGATGCCGAGCGGCGCCTCGTACTGGCCGGGGCTGGTGACGTGGCCGCTGAGGGAGTAGAGCGTGAAGCCGGGCGACTTCTCGCTCCCCATCGACCTGAACCAGTCCTTGCCCTTGTGCAGGATGGCGGGAACCGAGGCGATGGACTCGACGTTGTTCACAACAGTCGGACAGGCGTAGAGGCCTTCGACGGCCGGGAAGGGAGGACGCAGTCGCGGTTGACCACGGCGGCCTTCGAGCGAGTCGAGCAGTGCGGTCTCCTCACCGCAGATGTACGCGCCGGCGCCGGCGTGCACGGTGAGGTCCAGGTCGAGGCCGCTGCCCAGGATGTTCTCGCCGAGGAAGCCCGCCGCGTAGGCCTCGCGCACGGCCTCGTGCAACCGCCGCAGGACGGGGACGACTTCACCCCGCAGGTAGATGAAGGCGTGCGACGACCGGATGGCGTAGCACGCGATCACGATGCCCTCGACGAGGCTGTGCGGGTTCGCGAAGAGGAGCGGGATGTCCTTGCAGGTCCCGGGCTCCGATTCGTCGGCGTTGACAACCAGATAGTGCGGCTTGCCGTCTCCCTGCGGAATGAACTGCCACTTCATCCCGGTGGGGAATCCCGCGCCGCCGCGGCCGCGCAGTCCGGACTCCTTGACGTAGGCGATCAGGTCGTCCGGGGACATGGCGAGGGCCTTGCGGAGCCCCTCGTATCCGTCGTGGCGCCGGTAGACGTCCAGCGTCCAGGACCGGTCCTCGTCCCAGAAGGCCGACAGCACGGGTGCGAGCAGCTTCTCGGGGCTGGTGTCCTTGAGGTCGGGTACCACCGTCATCACTCCCCCTCCTCGGCGGCAGGCCCTGCCGGGTTTGACGGGTCGGAGGCCGAGGTCTCCTGCGGCGCGTCATGGGAACTGAGGTGCTCGGCCGGTGACGGCTCGTGCACCGTCCCCGCCTGCGGACCCGGGCGCGGGTGGACCACGCGCGCGGGTGCGGTCTCCCCCCTGGACAGGTGGAGACCCACCAGCGAGGCGGGTCCGGCGCTTCCGCTCTCCGCCACGGCACCGGGCCGCTCGTCGGGGAAGCCGGCCAGGATCCGCGCGGTCTCCTTGAAGGTGCACAGCCGGGCCCCGCGCGTGGGCTCGACGTCCCGGCCCGCGCGCAGGTCGTCGACCAGGCGCCGGGCGCTCGCCGGGGTCTGGTTGTCGAAGAACTCCCAGTTGACCATCACGACCGGCGCGAAGTCGCAGGCCGCGTTGCACTCGATGTGCTCCAGGGTGACGCTGCCGTCGTCGGTGGTCTCGCCGTTGCCGATGCCCAGGTGCTCCTGGAGCGACTCGAAGATGGCGTCGCCGCCCATCACCGCGCACAGCGTGTTGGTGCAGACACCCACCTGGTAGTCGCCGGAGGGCTTGCGCCGGTACATCGTGTAGAAGGTGGCGACCGCGGTGACCTCGGCCGTGGTCAGCTCCAGCACGTCGGCGCAGAACTGCATCCCGGTGCGGGTGACGTGCCCCTCCTGCGACTGCACGAGATGCAGCAGCGGCAGCAGGGCGGACCTGGAGTCGGGGTAGCGCGCGATGATCTCGCGCGCGTCCGTCTCCAGCCGGGCCCGGACGTCGTCCGGATACGCGGGCGCGGGCAGCTCGGGCATGCCCAGGCTGACGCCTCGCTCCGAAGAAGAGGTGTTCACCGGTCGACGCCTCCCAGTACCGGGTCGATGGACGCGATGACGACGATGACGTCGGCGACCTGGCCGCCCTCACACATCGCCGCGATGGCCTGCAGGTTGGCGAAGGACGGGTCGCGGAAGTGGACCCGGTAGGGGCGGGTGCCGCCGTCGGAGACGACATGTGCCCCGAGTTCGCCCTTGGGTGACTCGATGGCCGTGTAGACCTGTCCGGGCGGGACCCGGAAGCCCTCGGTGACCAGCTTGAAGTGGTGGATCAGGGCCTCCATGGAGGTGCCCATGATCTTCTTGATGTGGTCGAGGGAGTTGCCGAGTCCGTCCGGTCCCAGGGCGAGCTGCGCGGGCCAGGCGATCTTCTTGTCGGCGACCATGACCGGTCCGGGCTGGAGCCGGTCCAGGCACTGCTCGACGATCCTGAGCGACTGGCGCATCTCCTCCAGGCGGATCAGGAAGCGGCCGTAGGCGTCCGCGGTGTCGGCGACGGCGACGTCGAAGTCGTAGTTCTCGTATCCGCAGTACGGCTGGGACTTGCGCAGGTCGTGCGGCAGGCCGGTGGCGCGCAGGATCGGGCCGGTGGCACCGAGGGCCATGCAGCCGGCCAGGTCGAGATAGCCGATGCCCTGCATGCGGCCCTTGAAGACGGGGTTCCCGGTGGCGAGCTTGTCGTATTCGGGGAGGTTCTTCCGCATCTTCTTGACGAACTCGCGGATCTGGTCGACCGCGCCGGGCGGCAGGTCCTGGGCGAGTCCGCCGGGGCGGATGTACGCGTGGTTCATCCGCAGGCCGGTGATCAGCTCGAAGAGGTCGAGAATCATTTCACGATCACGGAAGCCGTAGATCATGAGCGTGGTGGCGCCCAGTTCCATGCCGCCGGTGGCGATGGCGACCAGGTGCGAGGACATCCGGTTCAGCTCCATCAGGAGCACCCGGATGATCGTGGCGCGGTCGGTGACCTGGTCCTCGATGCCGAGGAGTTTCTCGACGGCGAGACAGTAGGCCGTCTCGTTGAAGAAGGACGTCAGGTAGTCCATGCGCGTGACGAAGGCGGAGCCCTGGGTCCACGTGCGGTACTCGAGGTTCTTCTCGATGCCGGTGTGGAGATAGCCGACGCCGCAGCGGGTCTCGGTGACGGTCTCGCCGTCGATCTCCAGGATCAGCCGGAGCACCCCGTGGGTGGAGGGGTGCTGGGGACCCATGTTGACGACGATGCGTTCGTCGTCGGCGCGGGCCGCGGACTGGACGATCTCGTCCCAGTCGCCACCGGTGACCGTGTAGACGGTGCCCTCGGTGGTCTCGCGCGCCGAGGCGGTCGACGCGGCGGATGCTGACTGTGTGCTCACGAGTACGACCTCCGCTGGTCCGGAGCCGGGATCTGGGCGCCCTTGTATTCGACGGGGATGCCGCCGAGGGGGTAGTCCTTGCGCTGCGGATGTCCTTGCCAGTCGTCGGGCATGAGGATCCGGGTCAGGGCCGGGTGACCGTCGAAGACGATCCCGAAGAAGTCGTAGGTCTCCCGCTCGTGCCAGTCGTTGGTCGGATAGACCGGGACCAGGGACGGGACGTGCGGGTCGGCGTCCGGAGCACTGACCTCCAGGCGGATCAGCCTGTTGTGGGTGATCGACCGCAGGTGGTAGACGGCGTGCAGCTCGCGGCCCTTGTCGTGGAGGTAGTGGACGCCGCTGACGCCGGTGCACAGCTCGAAGCGGAGCGCGGGGTCGTCGCGCAGGGTGCGGGCGACGCGCAGCAGGTGCTCGCGTTCGATGTGGAAGGTCAGCTCGCCGCGGTCGACGACCGTCTTCTCGATGGCGTTGCCGGGCAGCAGACCCTGTTCCTCCAGGGCTCCCTCCAGCTCGTCGGCGACCTCGTCGAACCAGCCGCCGTAGGGGCGGGTGGCCGGTCCGGGGAGTCGCACCGAGCGGACCAGGCCGCCGTAGCCGGAGGTGTCGCCACCGTTGTTGGCGCCGAACATGCCGCGCTGGACGCGGATCTCCTCGCCGCCCTGGCCGCGCTGGCCCGGGAGGTTGTCGGCGGCCAGGTCCCGCTCGGGGTTGACCCCGTTGTGGCCGTTCGCGTCGCTCACCGCAGCAGCCCCTTCATCTCGATCGTGGGCAGGGCCTTGAGCGCCGCTTCCTCCGCCTCGCGGGCCGCTTCCTCCGCGTTGACGCCGAGTTTGCCGTTCTGGATCTTCTGGTGGAGCTTGAGGATCGCGTCCAGCAGCATCTCGGGGCGGGGCGGGCAGCCGGGCAGGTAGATGTCGACCGGGACGATGTGGTCGACGCCCTGGACGATGGCGTAGTTGTTGAACATGCCGCCCGACGAGGCGCAGACGCCCATGGAGATCACCCACTTCGGGTTGGGCATCTGGTCGTAGACCTGCCGCAGCACCGGCGCCATCTTCTGGCTGACCCGGCCGGCGACGATCATCAGGTCGGCCTGGCGCGGTGAGCCGCGGAAGACCTCCATGCCGAACCGTGCCAGGTCGTACCGGCCCGCTCCCGCCGTCATCATTTCGAAGGCGCAGCAGGCCAGGCCGAAGGTGGCGGGGAAGACGGACGCCTTGCGTACCCAGCCCGCGGCCTGCTCGACGGTGGTCAGCAGGAAACCGCTCGGCAGCTTTTCTTCGAGTCCCATGACTTAAAAGCCCCTCAGTCCCATTCCAGGCCGCCGCGCCGCCATACGTACGCGTACGCGACGAAGACGGTGAGCACGAAGAGCAGCATCTCCACGAGCCCGAAAACACCCAGGGCGTCGAAGGTGACGGCCCACGGGTAGAGGAAGACGATCTCGATGTCGAAGACGATGAAGAGCATCGCCGTCAGGTAGTACTTGATCGGGAAACGCCCGCCGCCGGCCGGCGTGGGGGTCGGCTCGATGCCGCACTCGTAGGCTTCGAGCCGGGCGCGGTTGTAGCGCTTCGGCCCGATCAGCGTGGCCATGACCACGGAGAAGATCGCAAAGCCTGCCCCGAGGGCTCCCAGTACGAGGATGGGCGCATACGCGTTCACCGCTCCTCGCTCCTCTCAGTCGGCACTGACTGGTGGCGGTTCGACCGGGCCCACTCGCCTCGTCCGTCACGCGAACCCCGCTCGTCCGGGCGAAGATCGCGAACATGTGAAGCAGGTCACAAGCCCAGCTGCCTCGCATCTTATGCCCGTCGCTCTGTGATCTGCGACACGGGGTATTACACAAGCTTTGTGATCTCCACCACCTGACGATCGATCATGAAGTCGGATGAGTAGTGATCTTCACACTCGAAGCGTTCACCTGATCACCAGAGGTGACATTTTCGACCGTCGGTGCAGGCGGGAGGGGGTCCCGGGCGGGCATCTCCATATCAAGAGGGTTCCTCTGCATGCAAATTCGCGATGGACGGATCGTCTTGGTAGAGGACCGCGTTCACACGTCAGAGGGAGGCGTGAGGGGTGATGTGGACGCGTGCACGCGTTCACGAACCCGGACGCGCTCGGCTCGCACACGAGACGCGCCCTTCCCGGTAACCGTTCCGTGACCTCCGCCACACCGACGAGGGGCCGACGAGAAGCGGGCTTGGCCAATCATCTCAACCGATGGTAAGCGGGGGGCAATTCGGGCGTTATGACGAAAGAACGTGATCACAGGCGTGATCACGGGCGCCCACAATGTCCGTTACGGCGTCAATAAGGAAGGACAAGGGCAGTAATCTCAGCCCCGATTGAACAAGTGTGGCGCAGCACACGTTTCTTGAAGATATGGAGGAGCCCCTGGTACCGGTTGTTCCCATGTCCCACACCGCTCACATACGCAGCCACCGGAAACCCCGCCGCAGCGCGACGACAAGCATCGCCGTGCGCGCCGGAGTTGCCAGTGGCGTCCTCGGCATGGCAGCGGCGGGCGCGGCCTCGGCGAGTGCCGCCGAACCCGTGACGCAGACGCTCGAACTGCCCACCCTGACGGCCGATCTGGCCACCCAGGTGGCTCAGTCCGCCGACGCCACACAGCAGGCCGCCGCGAACTACGCGCTCCAGGCCGAGCGCGACGCGGCCGCCGCAAAGGCCGCGAAGCAGGCCAAGTCGGACCTCGCCGAGGCGAAGAAGAAGGCCGAGGCCAAGAAGAAGGCCGAGGAGGCCCGCAAGGAGGCCGCTGCGCGCGCCGCCTCGCGCAGCACCGAGCGGACCACGCTCAGCGCCACCTCCACGAGCTCCAGCGCCGCCACGAGCACGTCCACGGCGACGGGTTCGGCCGCCGCGGTGGTCGCCTTCGTGAAGGCACAGATCGGCGACGCCTACGTCTCCGGCGGCACGGGCCCCAACTCGTGGGACTGCTCGGGTCTCGTGCAGGCCGCCTTCAAGTCGGTCGGCGTCAGCCTGCCGCGCGTCTCCCAGGACCAGTCGACGCAGGGCACCCAGGTCTCGCTGAGCAACCTCCAGCCCGGCGACATCCTCTACTGGGGCAGCTCCGGCAGCGCGTACCACGTGGCCGTGTACGTGGGCGACGGCATGTTCGTGGGCGCGCAGAACCCCTCCAGCGGCGTCGGGGAGCACCCGCTGTCGTACGACCCGCCGACCGGCGCGGTGCGGGTGCTCTGACAACAAGGGCAACCTGGAGCAACCTGATACAACTCGGGCATCGCACAGACACGGTGGGGCCGCAGCCGCTCGGGGGCAGCGGCCCTTCCGGCATGCCGTCCCGGATTTCCACAGGCACGCAGTCCGGGTTTTCCACAGGGCTGCGCGGGCTCCGGTGACTCCTGGGATCCTCGACGCATGCCGCTCGCACGGAGCGGCCCGAGACCCGAGAAGGGGACACCGCGATGCCACGCGTCTTCGTCCAGGGAAACCCCATGGACCACTACCCCCGTCACGCCCCCGAGGCCCGGCGCGGTTCGGTGCGCCGGATCACCGAGACCGGCGAGGAGGTCCTGCACAAGCCGTGCCGGGACGTCACGGAGTTCGGCCCCGACCTCGCCGCGCTCATCGACGACATGTTCCTCACGATGTACATCGCCGAGGGAGCCGGCCTCGCGGCCAACCAAGTCGGGGTCGATCTGCGCCTGTTCGTGTACGACTGCCGCGATGACGAAGGTGTCCGACATGTCGGTCACATCGTCAACCCCGTGCTGGAGCCGCAGGGCCCGGCGGGTCGGCGGCTGCTCGACGACAGCGAGGGCTGCCTGTCGGTGCCGGGTGCCGTCATGGACGTACTCCGCCCGGACCGGGCGACCATGCACGGACTGGACAAGGAAGGCAATCCGCTCACCCTTGAGGGAACGGGGTATTTCGCCCGCTGCCTCGCACACGAGACCGACCATGTGAACGGGCGCGTGTATCTCGACCGGCTCTCCGGGCGGGAGCGCAAGGAGGCACTGCGGCAGGTGACGGCCCGGCGGGAGGAGGTCTACGCCCGCAGAGCCGCCAACATCGAGGCGCTCACCGCATAACGGTGCTCAGGCCTTCGGGGCCACCTTGCTCAGGCCGTTGATGATGCGGTCCATCGCGTCACCGCCGGTCGGGTCGGTGAGGTTCGCCAGCAGCTTCAGGGTGAACTTCATGAGCAGCGGATGGGTCAGGCCGCGCTGGGCCGCGATCTGCATGACCTTCGGATTGCCGATGAGCTTCACGAAGGCGCGGCCGAGCGTGTAGTAGCCGCCGTAGGTGTCCTTGAGGACCCGCGGGTAGCGCTGCAGGGCCGTCTCGCGCTGGCCGGGCGTGGCTCGGGCGTGCGCCTGGACGATGACGTCGGCGGCGATCTGGCCGGATTCCATGGCGTAGGCGATGCCCTCGCCGTTGAAGGGGTTCACCAGGCCGCCGGCGTCGCCGACGAGGAGCAGGCCGCGCGTGTAGTGGGGCTGGCGGTTGAAGGCCATGGGGAGGGCCGCGCCGCGGATCGGGCCGGTCATGTTCTCCGGGGTGTAGCCCCAGTCGGCGGGCATGGAGGCGCACCAGGCCTTGAGGACCTCGCGCCAGTCCAGTTCCTTGAAGGAGTCGGAGGTGTTCAGGACGCCCAGGCCGACATTGGAGGTGCCGTCGCCCATACCGAAGATCCAGCCGTACCCGGGCAGCAGGCGGTCCTGCGGGCCCCGGCGGTCCCAGAGCTCCAGCCAGGACTCCAGGTAGTCGTCCTCGTGACGGGGGGAGGTGAAGTAGGTCCGTACGGCCACGCCCATCGGGCGGTCCTCGCGGCGGTGCAGGCCCATCGCCAGGGAGAGGCGGGTGGAGTTGCCGTCGGCGGCCACGACGAGCGGCGCGTGGAAGGTGACTTCGCGCTTCTCCTCGCCGAGCTTGGCATGCACACCGGTGATCCGGCCGGTGCGGTCGTCGATGACCGGGGCGCCGACGTTGCAGCGCTCGAAGAGGCGGGCGCCCGCTTTCTGGGCCTGCCGGGCGAGCTGTTCGTCGAAGTCGTCGCGTTTGCGGACCAGGCCGTAGTCGGGGAAGGAGGCGAGATCCGGCCAGTCCAGCTGGAGGCGGGTGCCGCCGCCGACGATGCGCAGGCCCTTGTTGCGCAGCCAGCCGGCCTCCTCGGAGATGTCGACGCCCATGGCGACCAGCTGCTTCACCGCTCGCGGGGTGAGGCCGTCGCCGCACACCTTCTCGCGCGGGAACTCGGTCTTCTCCAGCAGGAGCACGTCGAGACCGGACTTGGCGAGGTGGTACGCCGTCGTGGAGCCGGCTGGCCCCGCGCCGACGACGATGACATCGGCGGTGTTTTCGGAGAGGGGCTCGGTCACGACGGGGTCTCCCCAAGGCTCGAAATCTGCGTGCCGACCGGCACTGGACATGGGCAGTCTATTCAGCGGTACTGATCACCCGGCTGAAGGGCTGCCCCTGTGAACCGAGCTCTCCCCGCGGTAAGGCTGCGTGTACCCACGCACGAGGACGCGTTCGCCTGGTACCGGGTCTTCGACGACCCGGACGTCATGCAGTTCCACGGCGGCAGGTCCGCGGAGCTGTCCGTCTACGAGGAGCTCACCGCGCGGCAGCGCCGGCACGACGCGGAGCTCGGTTTCTGCCTGTGGACGATGGCCGACGAGTCCGGGCGGGTCATCGGTTTCACCGGCGCCCAGCCCTGGCCGCAGGACTGGGGGCCCAAAGGCGAGTTCGAGATCGGCTGGCGGCTCGGCCGGGAGTACTGGGGCCAGGGGTATGCCACGGCCGCGGCGCTGACGACGCTGGAGCGGCTGCGGGCGGCGGGGGTGCCGAAGGTGGTGGCGATGGTGCGGCCCGGGAACGAGCGGTCGGTCGCGGTGACCCGCCGCCTCGGGATGGAGCTCGCCGAGACGTTCCCGCATCCGCGGTTCAAGGAGGACGCCCTCTGCTTCCGGCTCGACCTGCGGGCCGGCCGGCCGATCGGTGACTCAGAGTAACGATCTGTTACAGAAAGACACTTGGCGCTTCCGGCCGCCATGCGCCCGGGGTTACCCTTCCAGTACCGCTGGGGGTGACATCTGTGCAAATAACACCCAAAACACCCGAAGTGCGTGTGCCACGGCTGGTGGGACTGATGGCCATGGACGCGCGCGACACCGCCCGCGCGCGGGGGCTGTTTCTCAACGCGCCGGACCGGCCGGACTTCCATCTCACGGTCGTCGAGTACGTCGTACGCCAGTTCCCGCAGGCCGGTGCCGAGGTGCCGCGGGACTCGATGGTGTACGTGTGGTTCGACTTCGGTGAGGGCGAGGGCGGTGGAGGCGTGCGCGAGCCACGCATCCCACGGCCGCCGACGGGCGGGCTGCAACGGGAGCTGGACCAGCCCGGTGACACCTTCGAGGTGATCGGCGGGTGACGCGCGGGACGGGGCTCGGGCCTCCCCCAAGGGGGCTCAGGCCGCCTTGAAGCCCCGGTGCAGGGCGACGACCCCTCCGGTGAGGTTGCGCCAGGCCACCTTCGACCAGCCCGCCTCGCGCAGCCGTCCGGCCAGCGCGGGCTGGTCGGGCCAGGCACGGATGGACTCGGCGAGATAGACGTAGGCGTCAGGATTGGAGGAGACCGCGCGGGCGACGGGCGGCAGCGCGCGCATCAGGTACTCGGTGTAGACGGTCCGGAACGGCGCCCAGGTGGGGTGCGAGAACTCGCAGATCACCACCCTCCCGCCGGGGCGCGTGACACGGTGCATCTCGCGCAGGGCCGCGTCGGTGTCCTGGACGTTGCGCAGGCCGAAGGAGATCGTCACGGCGTCGAAGGTGTCGTCCTTGAACGGCAGCCTGGTGGCGTCCCCGGCGGTGAAGGGCATCCAGGCGGTACGCCGCTTGCCGACCTGGAGCATCCCGAGGGAGAAGTCGCAGGGCACCACGTAGGCGCCGGCCCGGACGAACGGCTGGGACGAGGTGCCCGTGCCGGCCGCCAGGTCGAGGACCTTCTGCGCGGGCCGCGCGTCGACCGCCCGGGCGACCTCCTTCCGCCAGTGCCGGTCCTGGCCGAGCGACAGCACGTCGTTGGTCAGGTCGTACCGTTCCGCCACGTCGTCGAACATCGAGGCGACTTCGTGCGGCTGCTTGTTCAGGGAGGCGCGGGTCACCTCGCCATTCTTGCAGCCCGCCGTCACGGCAGGAGCCGGGGCTTCTTCTTCGCCGCCACGTCCTCCACCCCGCCGCACAGCAGGACGAACACCGCGATCAGGATCCAGCCGACGCCGAACATGAACCACTGGCTCTCCAGCGGGAGTCACTTCTCGAACGCCGGGACGTTCCACATCCGGTCGATCAGCGGGACCGCCAGGATCAGCGCGTTCTCGGGCCAGAGGCAGATCGTCACCGCGCGGGCGTTGAAGACGGTGACCGTCCGGTCCAGCCGCCGGAAGCGGGTCAGCCACGCGAAGTCGATCCTGAAGTACGCCTTCGCCCACATCAGCAGCAGCACGGACCCGGCCGACCAGAAGTCCTGCGCGAGGGGGTTCCCGTCCAGGTCGTAGCTGCCGAAGTCGGCCTGGTGCGAGAAGGCGTACCAGCCGCCGTAGCCCCGTGCGGCGGGCGCGGCGAGGACCACCAGGGCCGGGTTCGTCCGCCGGAGCACGCCGTCGCGGTGGGCAAAGCCGAGGATCCAGCAGAAGAGGTGCGTCGACAGGTCCCACACGGCGCTGCCGAGCCGGTCGTCCGGCCCGGACCAGACGAAGTTCAGGATCAGGGTCGGGACGAGGGGCAGGACGAGGACCGGGACGGGCGCCTTGCGGAAGATCCACAGCAGGGCCGGCGGGAGGAGGACGAACCAGAGGTAGGTCCGCAGGTACCAGAGGATCTCCCAGGCCTGCTCCCCCCACGCGTTGCCCGGCGGGTCACCGAGCGGCACGACCCGGTAGACGATCTGCCAGCCCGGCATCCAGTCGTGGATCAGCATCGCCGGCACGACGAAGACGTGCGGGCGTGCCGGCCGGGGCGGGGCACCCTACTTTCGTCTGTGGACGAGGCGCCCGGCGCACACCGTCGCGAGACACTCCCCCGCCTCGTCGAACACGGCCAGGTCGGCCCTGGCCGTCTCGGTGAGCCGTGCGGGACGGGCCGCGGGGACCACCAGGACGTCGTTGCGGTCGGCCGCCGCCCGGAGTCCGGGTGAGTCGGCGTACGCCGTCAGGACCACCACCGCGCCCCGCTTCAGCACCGCGTGCACGCGCTCGCGCGGACTGGGCGCCTCCGGAAGGGGACCGTCGTGGATCCGGGCGGGGCCGAGGGACCCCCGCCACCGGCGTACCCGCGCCCGCGGAAACCGCCCGCGCAGTTCCTCGTACGGGCCCACGGCACCGATCCGGTCCTGTACGACCACCACGGCGCCGTTCTCGACCGGCTCGGCGTCCCAGGCCGCGAAGACCAGGTCCGCCGCGTGAATCGTCTCCACGGTCAGGTCAGTTGGAGGTGAGGAGCTTCAACTCCGGGTGCGCGGTCCCGCCCTCGATCGCCGTCGAGGAGATGTGGGACATCACCCGCTCGTCCACCGGGTCGTTCGCCGGGTCGTCGTGCACGACGAGGTGCTCGTACGTCGTCGCACGCTGCGCAGGGACCCGGCCCGCCTTGCGGATCAGGTCGATGATCTCCAGGCGGTTGGAGCGGTGCTTGGCACCGGCCGACGAGACGACGTTCTCCTCCAGCATGATCGAGCCGAGGTCGTCGGCGCCGTAGTGCAGCGAGAGCTGGCCGACCTCCTTGCCGGTGGTCAGCCAGGAGCCCTGGATGTGGGCGACGTTGTCCATGAAGATGCGCGCGATCGCGATCATCCGCAGGTACTCGAAGAGGGTCGCCTGCGTGCGGCCCTTCAGGTGGTTGTTCTCGGGCTGGTAGGTGTACGGGATGAAGGCCCGGAAGCCGCCCGTGCGGTCCTGGACGTCCCGGATCATCCGCAGGTGCTCGATGCGCTCGGCGTTGGTCTCACCGGTGCCCATGAGCATGGTGGAGGTGGACTCCACGCCCAGCCGGTGCGCCGCCTCCATGATCTCCAGCCAGCGCTCGCCGCTCTCCTTGAGGGGCGCGATGGCCTTGCGGGGGCGTGCGGGGAGGAGTTCCGCGCCGGCACCGGCGAAGGAGTCGAGGCCGGCCTCGTGGATGCGGGTGATGGCCTCTTCGACCGGGACGCCGGAGATCCGGGCCATGTGCTCGACCTCGGACGCCCCCAGGCTGTGGATCACCAGCTGCGGGAACGCGTCCTTGATGGCCTTGAAGTTCTGCTCGTAGTACTCGACACCGAAGTCGGGGTGGTGGCCGCCCTGGAACATGATCTGGGTGCCGCCCAGCTCGATCGTCTCCGCGCACCGGCGCAGGATGTCGTCGAGGTCGCGGGTCCAGCCCTTGGCCTTGTCCTTGGGGGCCGCGTAGAAGGCGCAGAACTTGCACGCCGTGACGCACACGTTGGTGTAGTTGATGTTCCGCTCGATGATGTACGTCGCGATGTGCTCGGTACCCGCGTACCTGCGGCGGCGTACGGCGTCGGCGGCGGCGCCCAGCGCGTGCAGCGGCGCGTCGCGGTAGAGGTCGAGCGCCTCTTCCGGGGTGATCCGCCCACCGGCGGCGGCACGGTCGAGGACAGACTGGAGGTCGGCCTTCTCGGTCACCTGGGCGTCCCTTTCGTCAAGGGTTGTGGACAGACTCCGCCAGCCTACGCCAGGCCCCCGGACGGCCCGACCTCAGGCCGTGTAGGCGCCGACCAGCAGCGCCGCGAAGGCGCCCGCGATCAGGAACGGGCCGAACGCGATCGCCGTCCTGCGCCCGGCCCGGCGTACGACGACGAGCGCGCCGCCGTACAGCGCGCCGAACAGGAAGCCGGCGAAGGTGCCGAGCAGCACGGTGGGCCAGCCGTACCAGCCGAGGACGGCGCCCGTCCCGAGCGCGAGCTTCACGTCGCCGAAGCCCATCCCGCCGGGGTTGACGAGGAAGAGGACGAAGTAGGCGGCGCCGAGGGCGAGGGACGCGCAGAGCGCGGTGAGCCAGTGGCCGGCGTGCTCGGGGAGCAGCGCGGCCCCGCCGAGGAGGGCGAGGGCCGCGGCCGCGAGGGGGAGGGTGAGGGGGTCGGGGAGGCGCTGCACCCGGAAGTCGACGGTCGCGAGCAGCACGCCCACCGGCGCGAGCACCAGCCAGACGCCCAGCTCGGGCCGGATACCGGTGGCGAGCGCCAGCGCCGTACAGACCAGCGCGGTGGCGACGGCGAGGGGGGTGGTGCGGGGGCCGTAGGCAGCGCGCGCGGGGATGGGCGCCGTGCGCCGTTCGCCGGACGCGGGCGTGGACCCTTCACCGGACGCGGAGACGGAACCGCCGCCAGGCGCGGTGCCGTTCCCATCGGACGCGGGCACGGACCCGTCGTCCGGCGCGGACCGGACGGGGTGGTCCCCGGTCGGGGGCCCCTCGTCGGAGACCCGGGCGGGCTCGTTCGGCCGTGCCGGGGGGAAGGGGGAGCCCTCGGCTTCCCCGGCCGTCGCGCACGCGGCGCAGTGTGCCCGGCCCAGCCAGCCCGTGAGCGGGTGACCGCCGGGGCAGGTGGTGCGCCAGTCCTCCCCCGCCGGTGCCGAGAAGCGGTACGCGGCGCGGGGCAGCAGGGCGCCGGCCGCCGCGCCCCAGAGGGCGGCGGCGGCCGGCAGGGCGAGGTCCAGGGCGGTCATCCCGTCGCGGCGGCGCCCTCGCGCCAGGTCGGCAGGAGTTCGTCGAGGAGGGCCTCGGTGCGCGGGGGCAGGCCGCGTGCCCCGCTGCGGGTGACCAGGTCGGCGGCGAGGGCGCGCAGGCGGTCCGGGTCGCCGGTGGCGTGGGTGGCGCGCAGCAGCTCGTTCCACAGACGCTCGTCGGCCGGAGCGGTCTTCAGCGCCGCGCCGAGCGCCTCGATCGCCTTCTCCGCACGGTCCTTCTCCAGGTGGAACGCGGACAGGGCGAGGCCGATGTCGGCGACCAGCAGGGGGAGCTGGGCGTCGATGATCTCGTGGGTGAGCCAGCGGTAACGGCCCTCCGCGCGGTCGGCGAGCAGCGGACCGCGGACGAGTACGAGCGCGTCGGTGAGGAGACGGCCGCGGACGGCCCGGCTGTCGGCGCCCTTGCCCTGGGTGGCCTCGTGGTAGAGGGAGCGCAGGACGTCCAGGTCGGAGACGACCGACTTGGCGAGCACGAGGCGGCCGGTGGCGTCGGCGCGCAGTCGCGGGCTGCCGTCCGGGTCGGTGCCCAGCCAGGCACGCAGCCGGTCCAGCAACGCGTCGCGGACGTCCTCCGTCACCCCGCGCGGCCACAGCGCGGACGACAGCACGCGCGGATGCACACCTTCGCGGTGCAGCAGGAGCAGCGCCAGCGCCTCGTGGAGCAGCGCGCTGCGTTCGCCGTCCGGGGTGTCCAGGCCGATGATCTCGTACGGGCCGACCAGCCGCGCGTACACAGCGGGGCGGCCCTGTTCGCTGATGTCGACGAGGAACGGCGGCGCGTTGGTCGGCCCGTCCGGGTCGCGTTCGGGGTCCGCCTCGACGAACAGCTCGACGACCGCGCGCTGCTGCACGGCCGGCAGCAGCTGGGCTTCCAGTTCGAGGCCGAGCAGCGGGGCGAGGAGCTTGCCGTCCGGGGTGATCTCCATCGCCCAGGCGGCGCCGGGCAGGTCGGTGCTCTCGGTGCCGACCAGATAGCCGATGCCCAGCCGGGCGGCGTCGGCGGCGAGTTCGGCGAGTCGCAGCGCGTCCTCGGCGGACGGCTGGGCGGCGAGCAGCACCAGGTTCGGCGCCCAGCGGGTGTGCTGGGCCGGGCCGGTGCGGCCGGTGAGGACCGAGTCGTGCCCGGCGGCGCCGAGCGCGCCGCGGCGCTGCCGGGTCTCGGCCTCCATGGTCTCGAACAGCGCCTCCACGTCCTCGAGATGACGCAGCCGGTTGGGGGCGAGCGGGGTGAGGTCGGCACCGAATCCGACGAGCGTGATGGTCATGCGGTCCGACCAGCCGTTGGTGGCGAGTTCGGCGGCGACGGAGGAGAACACGGCGGCCCGGTCGGCCTCCCGGCCGCTCAGCGAGACCATGCCGGGCACGGCCTCCAGGTTGAGCAGCAGCCGTGAGTCGTCCATGGTGCCGAGACTGACCAGGCCGGGGTACGGCGCCGCGGTGTCGGTGTCCTCGTAGCGGCCGGCGTCCGCGCGGGACAGCGTCCAGAACGTCTGGTCCTGGCCGAGCTGCCAGGGCGCCGGGGGCTTGCCGGCCGGCTGGGCGAGCTGCAGATGCAGATCGCCGTGGCTGAGCCAGGCCGCGTAGACGACGGGCAGGGAACGGGATTCGGCGGTGAGGGCGGCGGCGAGTCCGCGCAGGGACCGGTCGAGCAGCCGTACGCCCTCCGGGTCCGCGCCGACCAGGAGCGCGTCCTGCACGTCCTGGGCGTCGCCGTGCGGGGTCGGCGGCTCCATGCCGCGCCGGCCGCCGACGGCGCCGAGCGCCGACTGCCACAGGGCCTGCCGACGGCGGCGGCCGAGGGCGGCGAGCAGGCCGGCGGCGAGGAACGGGGCGCCGAGCAGCGCCTCCGGCAGTCCGAAGGCGGACCCGTCGGACGACCTGGCCGCGGAGTCTCCGGCGTTCTGCCGGGCGTGCGAGCCGGCGTCGCCGGCCTGGCGCTGCGCGGGCACCGTGATCTGCGCGGTCGCCCCGTCCTCACCCGCGTGCTGCCCGCCCTGCCGCTGATGCTGCTGATGCTGGGCGTGGTCGCCGGTCCTGGCGTAGTCGCCGATCTGCTGCCGGACGTCCGCCGAGACATGCGCGTCAGGGTTCTCGACGAGTTCGCCGCCGTGGGCGTCGCCGGGCATCTCCATGATCCAGCCGGGCCGGATGAGGCTGGCCTCGGAGAGCCGGGAGCCGTCCGGCTGGACGCGGTCCTTGTTGAGCTCGTAGATCTCCTTGTACCGGCGGCCGTCGCCGAGGTGGCGCTGCGCTATCTCCCAGAGGGAGTCGTGGTGGCGGCCCTCGGGCGGCTGGATCCGGTAGTACTTCGTCGCCCCGTGCGCGGTGGTGGAACCGTGTTCGGCCTGGGCCTGCGCCGCCGCGTGGCCGGCCTGCTCGGCGAGGGCGGCGGCGGTGCTCTTCGCCTGCTCCTGCTGCTGGGCGAGGAGGCCGGGGGTGGCCTGGGCGGCGGCGACCGTGCCCTTCTGGTTGCCCTCGATGCTGTGGCCGAGCTGCGACAGGCCCGGGGTGAGGCTGGCGGCGGTGGCGCCGACCAGCAGCAGGGCGGCGACGAGCTGCCGGGCGAGCAGCTGGCTGGGACCGGCGCCGGGCACCCGGCTGGGCATGCCCACACCGGAGACGGCGGCCTTGACCTCCACCAGCACGCACGCCGTGAACTGGGCCCACGCCAGCCACACGACGACCGTCAGGGTGTTCAGGAACGTGTCGACGCCGATCGGCTGCGACAGCCACTCCATCTTCGGCGCGCCGTGCGGCAGCGGCCAGCCGACGGTCACGGCGAGGGCGCCGGGGACTGCGACGACGAGGGCGAGCAGTGCCACGAAGGCGAGGAAGGCCTTGACGAAGTCCCCGAACGTACGCCGTCGCATCCGCACCGGCTGCGGGGTCCGGTTCCGCGGACCCGACGGGTTCCCCGTCGGTCTTCCCGTCGAGCTTGATGTGCTGCGTCGCGCCATGGCGGGTGTCCTGGGGTCGTGTGTGGAAGGAGCGGGCCGAGGGCGCATCGAGCCTACCGAGCCCCCTTTGACGATCCTATTGACTGGAACTGACAGCGTCGAAGGGAAGAACGCCGAACCGGCGCCCTTTTTATGCCCGTTCGGCGACTG
Organism: Streptomyces sp. NPDC059224; assembly: GCF_042754285.1. NCBI lineage: Bacteria > Bacillati > Actinomycetota > Actinomycetes > Kitasatosporales > Streptomycetaceae > Streptomyces > Streptomyces sp. NPDC059224. Next base: position 105,730 of record NZ_JBHZAN010000012.1, on the reverse strand, counting down.
GCGCCCAGTTGGCCGGAGTTATCGGCGGCCGCCCCGCACACCACCCCTCCACAGACTCCGCACAGCCCGCACCATCCTGACGGCCGCCTCGGCGCTGCTGCTCGCCGCCTGCGGGGACAGGGCGCCTTCCTGCGGGGTCCGTTGCCTGCGGGCCACCCACGGGACGCCGTACCGGCTGAAGACCTCCGTCACCTGGCGCGGCTCCGACGGTGCCGGCGACGGCCTGCCGGACGGCGTCCTCGCCACCGGCCAGGACGTCACCGTCCAGGAGATCCAGTCCGTCAATCGCTGACGCGCAGCGAGGACAGCAGGAAACGCCGGAGGACGGAGGTCGCGAAGGTGATCGCCGCGACCCCTTCCGCCGCGCGGAGTTCGACGACCGTGCGCGAGGGGCTGTACGGCCGTACGTGCACGTTGCCGACGACGGTGGGTGCCTGGAGCCCCTCCACCAGGAGCGCCCGCGCGAAGCTCCAGGTGACCTCCTCGCCGTCCAGGGAGATCCACGGCGGGAAGACGAAGTGCACGGCCTGCGGGTCCGCCGAGGTGTAGCGGAGGGTCGCGGGCACCGCCACCTCCTGCTCGTCGGCGGTGAGCAGACGGGCGCCGGTGGGCTGTTCGAGCGTGATGGGCACGGGCGTACTCCGTCGGTGAGGGACCCGGTGCGGTGCCGGGGCCGGCGTGGGTCGTCGTGGGGCGTCGTGGGGCGTCGTGGGGCGTCGTGGGGCGTCGTGGGGCGTCGTGGGGCGTCGTGGGGCGTCGTGGGGCGTCGTGGGGCGTCGTAGATATGGAGTGGCTGCCCTGCGTCTGATTACGCCGGAATCGCACGGCAGTTGAGTGACATCCGTCACGTGCCGGTGCGCCGGAGACGACAGCACTCCGCCGCGCACCACGGTTCCCCCGCGGTCACCGCCTGCGCCGCCGTCACGACGACGGGCCGGCCAGGCCGGTCAGCCGACCTCGTTCTCCGCCGTCGCCTGCCCGTGGACCACGATCGCGCCGCCGTAGAACATGCCCGTGAAGACCGGTTCGTACGTCAACTGGACCTCGACCTGGACCTGCTGGGCATCGGCGGCGACGCAGTGCGTGGCCGCGATGTCGGCCGTGGACATGTCCATCTCGCGGGCGAAGGTCCTCACCCGGGCGTCGCAGTCCTGGAAGTTGATGGGCGCGGTGCCCTGGCCCTCGTACAGCTTCTCCCTGTCGATGTCCTGCGCCGCGTAGCGCGCCGCCTGTTCCGCGATGTCCGCGGCGCGTTCGCGTTTGGAGATGGACAGGCCGCCGTCGATGACGAAAGCGGACAGCGACAGGAACACCAGGGCGAAGATGATGACGGCGCCGGCGCCCGAGCCCCGGTCGTCCAGGCGGAGCCGGCGCGCGGTCCACCAGGTGCGCAGCAGCGCGATGCTCACGCTCACGCCGACCTCCGGAACGGGTCCAGCGGCGAGGAGAAGCTCGCGGACAGCGTGGTGGGGATGTCCAGGCCCAGCATGGCCAGGCCCCGGACCTCACAGCTCACCTCGACGGTGAAGATGCTGTCGGGTGCGAAGCCCGCACTGGTCTGGACGACGGAGACCGGGCCGGTGCAGACGTCCGACAGGTCGGCCTCGGCGGCCTTGCGCGCCTCCGACATGGCCGTCGCGTGGTCCTTCTGGATGGATCCGGCACGGGCCGCGTCGCGTGCGGCGCCGTCGACCGCGCCCCGCCCGTCGACGAGCTGCCCGAAGGCGACCAGCACCAGGATGAACAGGATCATGACCGGGGCGAGGATGACGACCTCGACGGTCGACAACCCCCGGTCGTCCAGGGCTCTTTCCCTTGCGGAGGACATCTAGTTCCTGTCCTCCACGAATCGCTCGACCGGCCCCGACGACCGCGCGTGCACCGTCAGGTCCAGGCCCGGGAACACCGTCGGGATGCGGGCCGAGATCTCGACGCCGACCGTGTTCTGTTCCGGCTGGAGCATCTTCACGTCGGGCGACAGGACCAGCTGCGGGCCGAGTTGCCTGATGTAGGAGTCGACCACGTCCTGGGCCTCGCCGCGCCAGGCGCCGGGCTCGGCGTCCGCGGTGGCACGGGCCTTGCGGGCGCCCGCCTGGGCCGCCGCCTGGGCCACGTGGTCGGCGAAGAAGTACAGCGCGAACTGCACCGTCGCGAAGATCATGAAGAAGAGGACGGGAGTGAGGAACACGAACTCGATCGCGGTCATGCCCGAGTCACCCGAGTCACCGCGCGCGGCGGCCGCCCGGCGGCGCAGCCATCCGTTCACGTCCACAAAGACCCCCGTCATCCCCGTTGTGTCCCCGTCGCGCGCCCGGTCAGCAGGTCCCGCTCGCGTTGGCGCCCTTGATGCAGTCGCCGACCTTCTTGGCACCGTCGCTCAGCGCGGCGTTGATGATGGCGGCCACCACGCCGACGATCGCCACGACGACCGCGGAGATGATGACCCACTCGACGGCCGAGGCACCGCGGTCGAGTTCGCCGGAGCGGGCGCGCTGCACCCGGCTCTGGAGGAAGGTGACGAGGAAGTCCATCGCCGGGATGCCGGTGCTGAAGTTCCGCCCGGTCAGGTTCCGTTCCTTCATGGTGAGTTCTCCCCTATTCCTATCGTTCCTGTCGGTACAGCAGTTGGCGAAGGTTCGCGATTCGGCTCACATCAGCTCACACCTGGAACACCCGCATCGCCGCCGGGAAGATCAGGAAAACCAGGAAGCCGGCGCACAGCAGCAGCTGGGCGACGAGCATCGACTGGGACTTCTCGCCCGCGCTGCCCTCGATCTCGGCCAGTTCGCGGTGACGCATGGTCTCCGCGCGGGAGGCGAGGGACTCACGTACCTTGGCGCCGTCGTCCGCGACCAGGGCCAGCGAGGCCGACAGGTCCTTGAGTTCCTCGACGCCCAGCTCCTCGCCGAGCGCGCCGAGCGCCTGCCACTGGCTGACGCCGGTGATCCGGGCGTCGGAGAGGGCGTTGCGGATGCGCTGGTTGGCCCAGCCGTCGGAGATCTCGGCGGCCGCCATCAGCGCCTCGGGCAGGCCGCGGCCGCCGGCCAGGCTCATCGAGACCAGGTCCAGGTAGGCCCCGATGACCCGCCTGAGGTCCCGGCGCTTGTCGGCCGCGTCCCGTCGTACCTCCAGGTCGGGCAGGAAGAAGAACAGGGCCGAGCAGACCAGGGACAGCCAGACCGGGATGACCGGGCTGTGGCCGAAGCCCATCGTGTAGACGACGGCGAACAGGAACGGCCCGAAGATCAGGCCGCCGGCCGCGAGCAGCACCTTGGTCGCCAGGAACTTCTCCCAGCTGCGGTCCAGGACGGCGAGGTCGGCCCGCAGCGAGCGCTGTTCCCAGCCCTGCTGCCGGTAGAACTCGGCGACCCGTGCGCCGACGTCGGCACGCAGTGAACCGAACCGGCCGGTGTCCTGGGTCTGCCGCGCCGACTCGTAGGCCGCGCCGCGTGCCCGCATCGCGTCGATCCGGGCGACCTGTGCGACCGGGCTGCGCTTGGCGGGCATCAGGGCGCGGATCAGGGCGTAGACGCCGAGACCCAGGATCACGCCGACGACGATCGGCATCGTCAGGCTCATCGGCGTACTCCTTCCTCGGTGGGCAGCGGCTGCTGGCCGGGCTGCCCGGGCACGGTGCGGGGCGGGCGTACGAACTGCACGGAGGAGCGGTCGCGGACCAGGAACCGCTCCGGTGTCTCGATGGTGGAGAGCTTGCGCAGCCACCAGAAGCCGAGCGCGAACAGCGCGCAGACCAGGGCGAGCACCAGCTGGCCGACGGCCGTGCCGTACGGCGAGACGAAGTCGCGGTTGAAGACGGCGAGGCCGAGGACGAACGCGACCGACACGGCGACGACGATCTGCACCGAGCGCCGGGTGGACGCCCGCTGGGCCATCACGCGCTGGCGCATGTCGACCTCTTCGCGGGACGACTTGGCGAGCGCGCCGAGCACCTGGCGCAGACCCGGGCCGCGGAGGCGGGCGTTGAGGATGAGCGCCGCCACGATGATGTCGGCCGACGCGTCGTCGATCTCGTCGGCGAGGTGCTGGAGCGCGTCGGGGAGGGGGGTGCGGGCGCGCAGCCGGTCGACGAGGGCGTCCAGGTGCGGGCGGAGGATGGGTGCGGCGGCCCGGGCCGAGGCCGGGATCGCCTGTTCCAGGCCGACCGCGCCGGCGATGGTGTCGCGCAGCGACTCGGTCCAGGAGGCGAGCGCCTCCACCCGCTTCATGGCGGCCCGTTCCTCGCCGGCGCCACCGAACAGCTTGTCCCAGAAGAAGACCAGGACACCTGCGGCGACACCGGCCACCGCCCAGCGGGTCAGCAGCAGTACGGCGAGGCCGACGATGGCCGCGAGGGAACCGCGCTGCCCGGCGAACCGGATCAGTTCGGCGGCCCGTTCGTTGGCCTTCTGCCTCTCGTGGTCGGGCTTGGCGGGCAGGCCGCGGATCGCCAGGATCAGCAGCGCGAGGCCGCCGCCGACCGCGATGCCGCAGCCGAGGGCGTACAGGACGGTGGTGGAGAAGAGCCCGCCCATGGTGCCCAGCGAGTCCAAGGGGTTGAGGTTCATGTCACGTCACCCCCATGCCCCGTGCGGCTGGTAGCCGTAGGCCATCAGGTCCTCCAGGCAGGCTATGGGCGCATGCGGTACGACCCGGCCGTCGGGGGTCTCCGCGAACACCTCGCTGGACAGCACCCGGCCGTCCACGCCGTTGACCTCACGGACCGAGGTGACCATGCGCTGCAGGCGGCCGCCGGTCTGGTAGTTGTTGCGCCGCTGGATGAAGACGACGAAGTTGACCGCGCCCGCGATCAGCATCTGGCTGGCCTCGATGGGCAGTCGCTCGGCGGCCTGGAGCGCGTACGTCGAGATGCGGTTGAAGACTTCGCTGGAGCTGTTGGCGTGGATCGTGGAGAGGGACCCGTCGTTGCCCTGCGACATCGCGTTGAGCATGGTGACGATCTCGTCGCCGAGGACCTCGCCCACGATGACCCGGGAGGGGTTCATACGGAGGGAACGGCGGACCAGTTCGGCCATCGAAATGGTGCCCTGTCCCTCGGAGTTGGGCAGCCGCTCCTCGAAGGCCACGACGTTCGGGTGCAGGTCGTGGAAGGTGTCGAGGCCGAGCTCCAGCGCCCGTTCGACGGTGATGAGCCGCTCGTGCGGCGGGATCTCGTTGGCGAGGGCGCGCAGCAGCGTCGTCTTGCCGGCGTTCGTGGCGCCCGCGATCATGACGTTCTTGCGGGCGCGCACGGCACAGGCCATGAAGTGCGCGACCTCGGGCGTCAGCGTGCCGTTGCCGACCAGGTCGGAGATGAAGACCTTGCCCATGCGGGCACGCCGGATGGACAGCGCGGGCCGCCGGGTGACGTCCATGACGGCGGAGAGCCGGGAGCCGTCGGGGAGGCGGAGGTCGAGCTGCGGGTTGGCGGAGTCGAAGGGCCGCGAGGAGAGACCCGAGTAGGCGCCGAGCACCTGGATGAGCTCGACGAGTTCCTCGTCGGTCTCGGCGACCGGATCCCCCTTCGCCTCCCGCCCGTCGCTGTACCCGACGAACACCTGGTCGCACCCGTTGATGTCGATGTTCTCGACCTCGGGGTCGTCCAGCAGCGGCTGGAGACGGCCGACGCCGAACAGCGCCGCGTGCACCGCGGCGGCGTACTGCTCCTCGGTCTCCGCGTCCAGCGGGGTGCGCCCGGCGTTGATCTCCGTGCGGGCGTACTCCTCCAGGATCTGGGCTATGACCGCGCGGGCGTACTGCCGTTCGTCCTCCGTGGACATCGGTGTGACACCGGCGGTCTGGTCCTGGCGGCGCTGTTCGGCGATACGGTCGCCGGCCTCCTGCCGGAACCGCTTGACCAACTGGTGGTCGACAGCGGTCATCGGCCGGCCCCTGCCTGGGGCGCCTGTGCCGGTACGGCCCAGGCGGCGCCGTACTGCTGGTGCAGGTCGGCGGTGACCTTGCGGGCCGAGCGGATGAGCAGGGACTTGTCGAGGCGCCCGCGCCTGCGGCCGGCCAGCTGGTCGGCGCCCGCGGGGTCGTCGGCGATGGTGCCGACCACCCGGGCGCCGGTCTGGGCGTGCACGAGCATGTCGTTGACCTGGTTGACCAGCTTGCCGGAGCTGGACGGGTCCGCCACCAGCACGACACCGATCAGCGGGGTCGCGAGGGCGGCGGCGCCGCGCGGACCGCCGTGCAGCTTCTGGGCCAGTGCGGCGGCGCGGTCCCGGACCCGGGCGAGGGCCTCGGGCTCGGTGCGTGACACGAGCAGCACGAGCGCGGCGTGCGGGAGGAGTTCGACGGCCGGGGTGTCGCCGCTGATCCGTCCGCAGTCGGCGATGACGTCGGCGGGCGCGTTCGGCGAGTCGGCGAGGGAGGCGAAGGCGTGTCCGAGGGTGGGCCAGAGCCCGGCCAGGCCGGCGGCGTGCTCGGCGATGCCGAGGCCGACGAGGACCTCCAGTCCGCCGCTCAACGGCTGGACGTGGTCCCAGAGTTGGTCGGGTACGAGCCCGCGCCGGGCCGTGGCGGCTATGGAGAGCATGCCGGTGTTGGGATTGAGCGGTCCGCCGTGCGCGGCGGCGCTGCGGTAGACCAGGTCGCCGCCGGCCGGGTCGGCCTCGGCGAGCAGTACCCGGCGCGGCCAGACCGCGGCCAGCGCGACGGCCGCGGTGGTGACGCCGGGGGAACCCTTGTCGGCGGCGATTGCGATGAGCGCCATGGGGTGGGGCCGCCTTCTAGTTGCCGTTGCCGGGTACGTGCACGATGGCGACCGCGCCCGCGGACGCGGCACGCGCGACGGCGGCGGCGTCGTCCTCGTCGACGAGCAGCGTGAGCGAGAGGTTGCCGGTGCTGATGGTGGCGTCGCTGTCGTCGGACTTGGTGTTGACCTTGGCGTTGTCGACGATCGGCGCGCCGGAGGAGGCCGCCGCCGAGTCGTTGCCGCCGGATCCGGAACCGGAACCGGAGCTGTTCGTGGCCACGTTGTAGACGGCGACGACGTCACCGGGCTTGATGTCGGCCGGGTACTGGCCCTCCTTGAGGGCGACACCGACGGAGGCCTTGCCGGCGGGCAGGGAGCTGCCCTTGGTGAACATGTCGCCGATGACGACCGTGCCCTTGTAGATGGTCGACCTGGCCTTGTAGGACTTCAGGGAGTCCAGCTGGGACCACTTGACGTAGTTGATGCCGTCGTCGGCCGCGACCAGGACGGACGTCGCGTTGCCGCTGGTGACGGACTCGCCGGCCTGGATGTCGTCGGTCACCTTGACGACCTCGATCCGGTCGCCGGCCTGCAGCACGAGCGTCGTCGCGCCCAGCGCGCCCAGCAGGATCAGCAGCACCGCGAGCGCGGCCAGCGCCGGCTTGCGCTCACGCGGCGCGGTGGGAAGCCGGTCACCGGCCGAAGGCTGAGCCGGGCCGGCGGAACGACCGGCGCCCGCCCCCGTACGCTCCTGGATCTTCACGCAACCGCTCCCCGTTACACCCAAGACTGTGTCTGCCAGAAACTCTGAAACGCCGTCAACGCTCTCCGCACCGCGAAAGCGGACACTCCACACGAATCACCCCGATTCGGCCGATTACTCCGCCGCGGGGTGAGTGTCAAGCGTTCGCACCGTATCAGCCGCACATAAGCCCCTCAAGGCGCGGCCGGACTCCTTGACCTCACTGAAATCGACGTTGCGATCTGCAACGGGGGTGGCCCCCGGGTCAGTTGAGAACACGGGGACAGGGACGCGCGGCGGACTGTGCGGCGGCGAATCCCGAACGTCCCGCTCGCACACCCGTCTTGCCCGGGGCCCTCACCACGCACCCATCAGGCCTGCACGAATCACTCACGCCGGTTTGACCGACCCATGTCATGAGGGTATCCGTGAGGAGGACCGGCCGCCCGGGTATCCGAAAGAGGACCCGTCGGCCGGGTGACGCATTGCCGGCATGAAGGACGGGGAAGGTGCCAGGCCGTGATCGAGCCGTCGTACCGACATCACTGGAAGCCCCCCGAGGGCGAGGAACTCGTGACGCGCGGCCGGGTGTCCTTCGCCACCGGGGCCGCGGGCCGGGTCGAGGGCCGACGCTGGTTCCGTGACACGGAACGGCGCGACATCCAGGACGAGTTGGCGGGCTGGCCGACCGGGCCGACGTACCGCCCGCGCTCATGGTTCGACCGGGTGGTGTGGGACGGCGTGGTGACGGTGTCCGTCCTCCTGCTCACCATCGTCTTCGGACTCCTCGGAGGCAGCCCGGCCCAGCCCGAGGGCCTCGGCACAAGCGAGGACCCGGAGAACGAGGAGAAGGACTTCCCGGTGGTGTGGGCGGCCCCCGGCACGATCGCCCGCACCCTCCCCTGGCAGCTCGACCCGGCTCGCCGTCCCGACCCGGACATCACGGAACTGGCCCTGACCGACCGGCGGTTGCTGGTGCTGGGCGGGCTGAAGGACCCCGGGGATCCCTGGGAGGAAGTCCTCTGGGAGACGGACCTGAGCACGGTGACCGCGGTCGAGCGGCGGCCCTTCGGTGTCGGCGGGCGGGACTTCAGGATCACCTTCACGGACGGTTCCTGGTGCCGGCTGACGTCCCTGGAGGGCCAGGACCTGATCCACCAGCTGGTGACGACCGTCCATGACGGGGTGCGCTGACATGGGCGGATCCGCCAGGCCCAGGCGCCCGAAGGCCGCTCGCGCCGCCCCGGAACCGGGAGGAAGAGGGGCGACTTCCTCTTCGGCTGCCTGGGCTTTCCGGTGATCGCGGGCGGCACTGTCCTGCCGGCACTGATCGACGCTCTGGGGCGACGGAGTCTCGCGGTGGGCGGCGCTGATGCCCTTCCTGCCCCTGGCCTTCAACACGGTGGACAGCGGCAGGAGCAAGCACCGCACGGACTTGCCGAGTTGGGTGTTCTCCCCTACCCGTGGCTGTGGGCGCTGGGCATCTTCTCGACGCTCGCCGGGGCGGTGGCAGTCGTGTGGGCACTCGTCGTGCTGAGCCGGCGGAGCGACGCGGCTACGGCGTGACCCGGACGGTCCTGGCCAGTTCGTCGGTGAGAGCGCACAGCAGGTCCGTCCGGGCGAGGGCCCGCCAGGACGTGAACAGGACGAGCCCCCACGCCGGGTCGGCGCGGATGCCGTACGCACAGGTCTCCGTGACCGTCCCCAGCCCGTCCCGGCCGACGTCCTGGACGTACGCGTGCCGGACCCGCACCGCCGGACCCGCGGGAAGGGCAACCAGCTCGGCCTCTGGCGGACGGTAGGAGACCGGGGTGGGGGCGGCGAGGTAGCGCCGCAGCAGGTCGACGGTGACGGCCGGGTACGTGTCGTCGGCGACCAGCGCGGACAGCTCGATCCGGGCCAGCTCACCGAGGCGCGGCTCGGGGACGTACGACAACGCCGTGACCGGGCCCCGCCCACGGGAGTCCGCGGCGGCCTCGCGCAGCTCGGCGGCGAGGGCGTCGAGCAGCTTCGGCTCGTCATCATCGTCCGGACCGACGCGGCGCGCGGCCGCCTCCGCGGCCCACGCGCGCAGATCCACGGACGACTGCACGGGCAGCGCGACGGCGCCCTCCGGTGTCCGCATACGAACGGTGGCGGCAGCGAACCCGGGCATCAGGCCATCCATTGCAGAGTGCGGGCGACGGAGTCGAACAACGTGACCAGGGCCTCCACCAGCGGCTCCAGCGGTGGTGCCGTCGGGGTCGAGAAGGAGAGCAACAGCCGCTGGCCGCTGTGCGGGACGGCGAGGTAGACGTCCAGGTGGGCGACGGCGAGCTTGTTGCCGTCGAGGCTGCCGGGGGCGTCGGGGGCGGGCCGGCGGAGGTAGCGGTGGCGTACGGCCGGGCCCGCGGGGAGGTCGACGAGGGTGACGCCGTCGTCACCGACGCGGTCGGCGTCGGCGCGGAGGGCGAGGGAACGGGCGATGTCGCCGAGGTCGCCCGGGTCGGTGCCGGGCGACGGCACCAGGACGGTCACGACCAGACCGGCCGAGACGGCAACCTGGCCGAGGACCTGGTTGACGACGTACATCTCCACGCCACCGTTGGCCCGTGCGGCCTCGGCCTGTGCCCGCATCCGCTCCGCGAGCGCGGCCTCCAGCTGCGGAGTGGCCTGCGTACGCCGCAGCCCCCGCTTGACCAGCTTGTCGATGCGGTGCGTCCAGCGCTCCGGGCTGTCCAGCACGATCCGCTCCCAGCCGTCGGGCACGGCGAGGCGGTAGTCGGAGGGGGGTGGGACGGAGGTGACGTGGGATTCCGTGCCGTCGGTCATACGTCCGTTCCGCTCGCCCTGTGGCCCTGTTCGCCCCGCCCGCTGCGGCGCTCGTTCGACCGGCTCATCACAGCAGCGGTCACCGGGGTGAGGACGAGGACGGCGGCGGCGGCGAGGCACACGTATGCGGCGGCGGTCCCGCCGACGGCGGACTTGCCTCCGAGAACCGGCCGGTAGTGATCCGACGGGTCGATCACTGCGAGGGCCTTGGCGCCGGCCATGGCCTCGTCCGTACACCGCTCGTCGTTCTTGAAGACCCTGCGGACGGCTCCGTCCGGAAGCGTGACACGGCAGTACGTGACGCGAACACCGTGCGACGCCTGCTCGCGCAGAGGCTTCGCGTAGGTGACCGTGGCCTCCTGCCCACGCAGGTGCAGGTACCACTCGTCGGCGGCGTACGAGCCCATCCAGATCAAGGCGGCATAGGCGACCGCGACGAGGCCGCAGGCTACGAGCCCTCCGAAGGACCTGCGGGTCTTGAACCCCGCCCAGGCCACGGCCACGCCGCAGGCGACACCGACGAAGAGCGCGGAGGAATTGAGGACGTACGTGGACAGCAGGCACAGGGCCACGCCGATGACGGCGGCCAGGAGCAGCCACATCCACGTCCAGGCCCCTCTGCTCTCGTCCGTGCGCCGGTCGCCGTCGAAATCCCAGAGGCTGGAAGGGAGGGAGTGTTCCGTGAGGATGTGCCGCACGGCCAGCTCACCGCCCTCCTCGAGGGCGATGTCGCGCAGTCTCGGCAGACCGAGCCCCTTCTCCTCGAGTTCGCGCTGTCTGCTTTTCGGGAGCCGGGCGAACTGTTCGTCGACGGTCTGACCGTCTCCAAGTGCCACTTTCCTCGTTCTCTCCTCACCCCTGCGGGCCTCGCCGTGATCCGATACCGCTGACAGCCTCAGCCGCCGGCGGCCTTCCAGTTCCAGTTGTAGAAGGGAATGCCGCTCGACCCGAGGGGAGCCGTGTGCTTGAGCCCGTCGAACTGGTTGCGTTCGACGGAGGTCGGCTCCCAGCCCGCCGAGGGCGCCAGGTTCACGATGCCCGCGCCCAGCGGCAGCACCTGGCTCGCTGCGTACAGGCCACCGGCCGACCATGCCTTGCCCTTGAAGACCGAGTCGGAGAGACCGCTCCACCTGGGCAGGTCCTTGGTGAGGATCGAGTCCTCGGCGCCACGCTCGGCGACGGCCGTGCGGATGTCGCTGAAGTACGCCTTGAAGTTGACGGACTCCTTGACGATCGACTTCATCCTGGGCAGGACGCTGTCCGGTCCCTTCGCCAGGGCCTCGGCGATCTTGCCAGCCTTGACTCCCGAGTTGGCCTGGGCGATTTCGCCGGCCAGTTTCTCGCCCACGCCCAGTCCCCGCAGGTTCAGGAACTCCCTGAGCGCCGACGATCCTCGCGCGGCGGTGGCCGCCTCTTTGAAGGTCGTCCCGAGAACCCGGCCGGCGCCGAAGGACAGCACGCCGACCACGTCGATGGCGACGTCCAGCCAGGTGCCCTTGCCGTCCAGCGCGGAGACGGTGTCGCAGACAAGCGCGACCACGGAGGCGATCAGGGCCAGTGCCCCGAGCACCTCGCCGAGGATGGGGACCCAGCTCAGTACCAGAGCCAGCAGGCAGAGCACCCCGGCGATCGCTCCCGCCCAGTGGCCGACGGTGGCGACCCGGTCCTTCCAGTTGTCCCACCAGTGGTGCTTGGGGTCTTTCAGACCATCGTGGTCGATGGCGTCCCGTATCGCCTTGGCGGCGTACCCGGCCTGGGTGTCCCGGTAGTCGAGCGCGGCCCGGATCTCCCGCTTCGCGGCGTCCAGATCCCCGTCCGAGGCCTCCTTCTGCCGCTTCAGCTTCTGCTTGTCGGGATGGCTGTCGTCACTCGACGGATGCTGGTCGATCTGCTTCTGGTAGTTACTGCTGTCGGCATCGGCAGCAGCAGCCTTCCGCAGCGCGGCGCGCACCCGGTTCTGGGCGTGGTTGAGAGCAGCGGCCCAGTTCTCCCGCACCTGATCGGCGACGGGCTCGTACGGCACGGAGGATCCGAGAGCCGCACCCGCCGCCGCGTACCGCTGGTGCGACTGACCGAGCAGCTTGACGGTGTCGTCCGTCTTCTTGGTGAACTCCCGCCCCGCGTCGGAGTCCCACCCGTTCCCGTCGACGAGGTTGTTCAGCTTGCCGGCCTGCTCCTCGATGAGCTTGGCGGTGTCGGAGATCCGCTTGCCGAGCCGGGCGACCTCGTACGGATCCCCGGGCGTGAACTCCCTGTCGTCGTAGCGGGCCGTCTGCCAGTCGACACCGGAGAAGTCGTCGCTCACTTCTCCCCCGGCTGCTGCGCCTTGAGCAGCGCGTCGGCGAGATGCTGGTCGATCCCGTCGTAGGCCTTGGCCGCCTCGCCCGCGGTCTTCCCGAGGAACTCCAGCCCGTCACAGAGCTGCTTGCGCTTCTTCTTCCAGTCGTCGGCGAAGTCGTCCAGCGCACCGGCCACCTCGCCGGACCCGATCTCGGAACCGTACGAGTCGACGAGATCCTTCGCGTGTTCGAAGTTGGCCTTCAACTTCGCGACGGAGCGGCTGATCTCCCGCAACTCCGTCGTGGACACCTTGACGTGCTCCGCCACCACTACCCCCGTGAACACCTGCCTGCCCGGCCGCCCCACGAGACGCGGAGGACCACGGTCACTGTGTGTCGAGCGTTTCGGGGGCCACAACCAACGGACCGCAAAGGGAGACCAAAGGAGGGGATGCTGAACCGATCCCGGCTACACCACCTCGACCTCTTGCTTCGGCACACCCGCCTCCGGCCTCACCTGCGGCTGCCTCACGGCTCCGACACAGGAACGCACTGTGCAGGCACGACACCCACTCGCCTACGCGCTCCCTCAGGGCCCCAGAACACAGAGGAAGCCGCACACGAGTGGGCGTCACGCCACGCTCTCTTCCGCCGGACCATGGCAGGCTCGGCCCTCGTGAGCCGCGACGAGTAAGCCCTCGTCGACATCGATCGCCTGGGACGATCGGGCAGGACGACGTCGAGAACAGGAACTCGTCGGAGCAGAGCATCGCAACGGCACCGCCACTTGAAGGCGACCGGGGCCGTCACCTCTTCGAGCACGATCGGGACACATCACACACCACAAGAAGCCGATTTGTACCTAATTGCCTATTTCGCAGGGAAGTTCGCTCTGGCGAAACCGTGAAGCCCGCCGATAGCGTCTGCATCCTCGACGAATTTCATTCTCACGGGGAGTCCACTGTGAAGCGCCGCACTTTGCCCGTTGCCACCGCGCTCGCCGCCGCCGCGGCCCTGCTGCTGACGGCTTGCGGAGGCGGGAACGACAGCTCCAAGGACAACGAAAAGATCGCAGGGGCGGACGCCAACGGCACCAGGACGTCAACATCCCCGACCCCGTCGAACACCGCAGCGAATATTCACCGTCCGACCATGACGTTCCCCTCGGACTTCGAGATGGTGTTCGACATCACCCGGCGGTCCGGCGAGAAGGAGGCCGCAGCTCTCGCTGACGCGGAGAACTTCGTCCGGGCCGTCAACTACGGGATCGTCCGGCAGGACCCGGAGGACGCGGCTTACAAGTTCTATTCCGCGGCTGGCAGCAGCGCTCAGAGTTACGCCAAAAAGCAGATCAAGCAGTACGTCGACGGTGGCTGGACCGTCACCGGGGTTCAGCGCTACTCGCAGGGCAAGGTCGATCTGGCGGCCGACGGCAAGCGAGCCTCTGTCTCCTTCTGTGATGACGACTCGAAGTTCTACGGAAAGGAAGTCGAATCCAAGAAGATCCTCAAGACCAGTCCCAGCGACAAGGACTACTACTACTTCGAGATCGTCATGACGGCGTCCCAGGAAGCCCCGGGCCTGTGGACCGCTGAGGACATCGAGGTACAGACGGAGGCCACGCAGTGCAAGGCATGAAGCGCCACACAGTCGGCGTTACCGGACTGACCGCTGTCCTGCTTCTCGCCACAGCGCACAGCGCCTTCGCCGGCGGCCCCATCGACAAGGGTACGGCCAACACCCACAAAGACACCGGTCTCAAGAACGACACGCTCTACGCGGCGGTCTCTTACGACACTTCGAAGAACGGCTCCGGCTCTTCCGTGGGACACGTCTCGGCCACGGGGGCCTCCTGGACACCTCCGGCCTGCTGGATTGCGCCGAAGTGGACGGCCAAGCAGTTCGCCCAGGAAACGGAGTCCGAGTACAAGAACGTCACGACCGACCCCAATCAGCCTAACTACGCGAAGAACGCGACGTCTCAGTTTCGAGACAAGTACAAGGACGGCGAGTACAAGAACTACAACCTCGACAAGCAGGACGACGGCATGTGGTGGGGAGCAGTCGAGAACCCGAACGCGGCCATCCTCGATCGAACAGCGTGCAATTCCACTCTGCCTTTCTGGGCGGAGAACGGCGAGACTCCGAAGGTCAAGAACGCCATCTCGCCGGAGATCCTGGCTGGACTCGCCTATGAGCAGATCGAAGTCCCGGGCACCGAGGTAACGCTTGCCCCGAGCGGCACCACCAAGGTCAACCTCGCCACTTGGGCATGGTTGGACAAGGCCGACTTCAAACCCGTCTCCGTCACGGCATCCATCACCGCGCCGGGGCTGAACATGCAGGCCACCACCATGGCCAGGCCCACCTCACTGAGGCTCCAGCCCGGAACCGACGCCGCCGAGATCTATCCTGCTTCCGGCGAATGTGCGATCAACGCCGACGGCTCGATCGGTGAGCCGTACGCGAAAGGCAAGTCCGGCGACACACCGCCGTGCGGCGTCAAGTACCTGCGATCGTCGGGTGATGGGACGTACAAGCTCCAGGCCACCGTCACCTGGGAGATCACTTGGACTGGAACCGGGGGTACGGGTGGCAACCTGCCTGACGGGACTTTCGGTAATGACCAGGACATCAAGGTTCAGGAAATCCAAGCCGTGAATCGCTGAACATGCGCGGGCGGAATGCACCACTCGTTCTGCGGCCCACGGGAACACACCCACACCCTCAAAGAACACAAGCACCGCATCGGGAAGGACGAGTGGATGACCGACCAGGTGCCGGAAACGGCCTTCGTCAATCCGGCGACCATCCGCGCTTGGCAGAATGAGCGCCGCCGCTCGCTCGCCAACCTGATCTTTTGGATTTTCTGCCTACTGGGCTTTGTAACTCTCTTCACGAGAGCGGAGGACCACGTGGGCAAGCTTCTCGCGATCGCCCTCTCTGTCCCGGTAGTTCTCGTCATCACGGTGGGGATCGGTCTCGCCTCCGTGCGCTGGGAACACATCGGCAAGATGAGAGCCGTACTGAAGGCGTATCCCTGGCAGTACTGCCCTCCGCTTGGAAAATCACCTGCCGACATCGAGTATTTCCGTCTGCCTGATCCGGATGAACCACACAAGAAAATCCAAGTGGCCTTCCGGCGATATGGCACGGGCAAGTCCTGGCGGCGCTCGGTGAGGGAAGCCAGGTCGGCGGGATTCACGTTTGCGGGGGATCCACGGTACGCCTGCGTGGTCGCACTGCCTGGCCATCGAAGGCTACTGGCCGTGCGCCCTCAGCACGTGCACCTCGATAGCGGCGGTACCAGACCGCGCACAGTGAGCGAGACCGCCTGGCACCGCGCGCAGGAAGCCGGCATCACCGTCCCCCCGTCCCAAGAGGAACAGCGGCGCAAGCTTCTCTACTCACTGTGGAAAGCCTTCAGGAAAAGTCCATCATCTCGTTAACACACCAGCTGGCTCAACTCCCACCTGATACGAGGCATCATGCCGGAATTTCATTTCACCATGATCGACGGGCAGGACGACGTCAAAGACGGGCTTGTCTTCGGTCATATCGACGTCCGTGGGCCGAATGCGCAAGCATCCTCACGGAGCCGCGACAAGGACGGCGGGCTGGGCATTCAAGTGTTCGTGGTGCTGCCCGACCTGCTGGACGGCCTGGGCACTCTCCTCAGGCGCGGCCGGGGAACCTTCAACTTCACGGACCCCATGTTTTCGATCAAGTTCAAGCTCGATAAACGCGGAAATCTGACGATCTCGCACCGTCGGACCATGATCGACGAATCTACACCGGAAGTTGTGGCGGAGGCAGTCTGGTCGGCGGCGGAGGAATTCACAGACAGGTACCTCGACCACATCACAGAAGCGACAGATTTCACAACCATCTCGGACACCGGCGAAATTCAAAACGTCGAGATCCGCCCACGAGTCGTGGCTGCGATGGCGCGCTTCCAGAATACATTGAATAATCTCAAGAGCTGAGGGCCGCCTTGGCCGGCAGGATGCCCGGCTTGTATCCGAGGCCTCCGCCACCGCCACTGACGGTGTCCATGAACACCCCACTGGTATCGAAATCTGCGCCGAACAAAGCTGTGTTGACGGTAGCCCGGGTCAAGCTGGTCACAAAACCCTGCGCCGCACCGACCGTACTCGTACCCAACACGTTCTTGCCGTTCAGCGCCATATTGAGTTTACCGAACTGCCTTCGGTCCATGTTGAACAGACTGCTCCGATAGAGCTTGCCGGGCAGGTTGGACAACCCCTTGCTCACCAGGGTGCCCGTCCCAGCTCCGACGACATTGCCTGTGAGGTTCTGCAGGGCATTCTTCTGCACCTCGCTCCAACCGCCGTTCAGGACATCCTTGAGCGTCATCTTCATCTCGCCCTTGGCGAACGCGAAGCCGACCTGGCGGAAGCCCTTGAGGTCCTCGCCCATGCGCCATACCTTGACCAGGCGGGCGAAGGCGATCTCCGCCTTCCTGACCTTGAGCGCCATCCTGAACCCGGACATGAACTTGCCTGCCTTCGCCAACATGGCGACCTTGCCGACCAGCGGGATGCAGTCCAACGCGGCGAAGAGGAGATCTCCCCAGCCTGCCTTGCCCTGGGAGAACTGGACGATGGTGTCCGCCAGCACGATCAGAGCGGCGGCCAGAACGAACCACACCAGCGGGCCACCGACGAAGAGCAGCAAGATGCCGGCGACGGCCACGAAAACCTTGGCGAAGAATACGAACCCCTTCCACGCCTCCCCAAGCCAGTCCCCGACCTTCTCGTACCACTTCTTGTTGTGGATGCCGGCGTCGGAGGCGCTGTGGATGTCGTGTACGAGTTTCGTCGCGGCCTTGGCCTGATCCTTGCCGGCGTTCTCCGCCTTCGTCCTCAGTTCCGCCAGCTGGGAGTGCAGGTTGTCGACCTGACTCTGCATCGCCTTCTGTTGCTCGTTGGCGTGCCGCGCGTCGCGTGTCGCCTTACGGACCTCCTCCTCGTCAGGTACTGGTGCGCCTCCTGCGGGGTTACTGAGCTTGTCCTGGGCCGACTTGGCACTGTTCGCGGCAGTGGTGGCACCGGCGAGGCGGGACTGCGCCTTGGAAAGGTCGCCGCGCAGGATCCGGGCCTTGGCGAGCGCGTGGTCCGCACTCGTCTGGGCGTGTTGCAGCTTCCCGGCATAGGCCAGCAGAGCGCCCGAGACGAGATCGTACGAGTCGTAGAGTTTCTGCAACTGGCCCGGTAGTTTGCCGATCTGCTCCTTGAACGCGCCCATGGCCTTCCCGGCCGATTCCTTCAGGACGGAGTCCTTCGAAGCGGAGCGCATTCCCGCTAGCACCGTGGCGACGTCTTCGGCGAACGCCTTGTACCGCTGGCCCTGAAGTGTGACCTCATGCGGATCGCCGGGCGTCGGGTCGTCATGCAGATCGAGGTTGTACCAGTCGGTGGGGCGGACCATTGAGCTCAGCTCTCCGTGTCGAGTTCAGCGCGGTGTACGAAGCGAAAGGTGCTGGTGATGAGGTCGAAGAGCTCCAGCATGGGTTCGATCAGGGCCAATTGGGGGGTGCTGGCGCTGATGACGGCGACCTTCGGATCGCCGTCGGGGAACGGGACGAGGGTCTGCATCATCGCCGCGCGGTAACTGCGACTGTCCTCGGGGATCTCGACGTCCTCGATGCCTTCGGCACGCGCGGCCTGGCCAGCATCCGGCAGTTCCACCAGACGAACGCGACGCCACGGGTCTGTCAGGCGGCGGCCGGGCTCGATCGGCGTCAGGACGCGCATGAGCGTGTCGAGGCCGGTGGGTGCGGTCTCACCCGTGGTCTCGTTCATGGCCGTGTTCACGCTGACCGTGAGACTGGCGACCATCGGCTCGCCGTCGACAATCTCGCACATGGACCCGGAGTAGACGACGTCGGCCGTCCGGGCCTCGCGAGCCACCCTTTTCAGGGTCTTGATCAGATCAGCCTGATGTTCGGCCAGTTCCGGCCGCTGTTTGACCCGCTTCGCGACCACCTCGCGGATCGAGCGGTTCACCGTGGCGGGGTGGATGTCGAACTCGTACCAGGTGCTGGGGACCTGGATGTTGATGCCGATGACGTCCCCGGGAGCCGCGCCGGCGAATGGATCCTCAGCGAGGGAAGTGTCACTTTCCACCTGCGACCTTCCTCTCGTGCTTACGGAGGGCGTTCCGGAGATCGACGTCCAGCTCGGTCATCTTGTCGACGATCTCCTGCGCCACCTTCGCCACGTTCTCGAGGCCGGTGTCGATCTCTCTACGGCCGTCCTTCCAACCGTGCATGAACCCTTCCATCGCGTCGAAGGCCGCGCTCGAGCCCAACTCTCCGTTTCCCAGCTTCCGATCGACCTGGCCGGTGTCGTCCATGCGCTCCTTGATGGACCGCAGTTGGCCCGCCAAAGCGTCCAGCCCGGCAAGACTCAGGACGAGATCACCCTTGGACATGTCTGGTTCCCCCAATGCCCCGGCACGTGTAGTCGTGGCGCACGTCGTCGCGTGTGCAACGCGCCCGTAGGAGCGTACTGGCCGCTGTGTCCACGCCGGATGCCGACCAACCCGTTGCAGCACACACGTTACAAGCGGGCGCGGTTTCCGACAGGGCACCCTTGCAGACCCGAAAGGCGTGCCGAGAGAGACGGCGGACTCACTCCACCTAGCAGCTCCGGATCAACCCATTCAAGGACATCACGCCTTCGGGTACAAGCGGGACACAGATCACGCCTCCGCGCCTCCTACGCACGCGGAATTGTCGGTACATGCAAGGGAGTTCACGTTGGCGAAGCCGAGAACTTCACCGATGCGGTGGGGTCTCCTGAGTGGACTCGTGTCTCGCGGAGAGTTCGCTGTGAAGCGCCCTGCCTTGCCTGCTGCTGCCGCACTGGCGGCGACGGCAGCAATGCCGTTATCCGTCTGAGGCTCAGAGCCGGCGACAACGACAGGAGCGCCAACGCCGACACGGACGCGAAGACACCGACAACATCGACATTCGCGTCTGGAGCACCGGCAGAGGACAAGCACGACGGCGTGGACGTGTCCCTGCCCAAGGACACGAATCTGTCCTTCGGCTCGGGCAAGCCGAAGGACAGGAGCGAGACGGCGGCAATGTCGTACGCGGCGAACTTCTCTGTGCCATCAACCGAGTTAGCGGCAAGCGAGGTCGCCGTGTACGCACTCACCACTGGCACACCGTCTCACTCAAATGCGAACCAGACGGTCGGGCGGAGTGCCTGCCCGCCAGCGCCTTCGGAACCACACAAGACGTCACCCTCCAGGAGAGCCAGATGGCCCACCGCTCAGGTCTCCCGAACCGGCCCGGCAGGGCTCACGGCCCCTCAGGTGATCCACCGCAACGACTCCGCGATGGAGTCGCAGAGTCTGCGCATGGGTCCTGCCACTCCGTTGAGCGGCACCGCGAACGCCAGGACCAGATAGCCGACACCGCCGGGCATCCGGACGTACAGGTCCAAAGTCGCCGGGCCGAGGACCCGGACGGTCTCCCCCGCGGGGAGGATGACGGTCGAGACCTCCGCGGCGGAGTCGCGCTGCTCCTGCTTCGCCCGCAGTGACTGCTGGAGATCCCGGGTGGTCAGTCCCCCGGGGCGAGGGATCAAGGAGACGATCAGCGAGGCGGGCAGGACACCGCCGCCCTCCAGCTCCGGCCTCAGGAAGAACTCCAGTGCACCGGTTCTGACCCCGGACTCGGCGGTGTTGCGCAGGGTGGCCCAGACCTCCTGCTTGAGCTCGGCCGGAACGTTCCTGCCCTCGGCCTGGTGATCCACGAACGTCTTCAGCTGGGCACGCCAGCGATCCTGAGTGAGATCGATGCGGAACCAGTCCCGCGGGACCAGGATCCGGTAGTCCTTGGGAGGTGCCGCCGCGTCGGGGTCCAAGGTCATCCGGACATCACCATCGGCTTGCCCGAATCGTTGAACAGGCGGACGCTCTTCACGACACCCGCGAACATGGCCGAGAAGACGTCCCAGGCCCGCGGTGTGGGGGTGCCCATCTCCAGAACCAGCACCGTCCCGTTGCTCAGCGGTATCTGGACCTGGATGAAAGAGGTCACCACCGGCTCGTCGGCTCCGGATGCGGTGAGGCTGCCGGGCAGACTCCCCTTCCGGGTTCCGATGCAGGACACGGCGTGGCCGCACGGCAGCTCGATCTCGCTGACCTGACCCATGCCGAGGTGCCGCATCGTCGAGCCCAGGAACCCGACGGGGTGAGTACCGGCCCTCTCGTCCAGATCGGTCATGCTGACGGTGACCGTCGCCGTGCACCGCTCCCCGTCGACCTCTGTCAGCACGAAGCCGGAGTACTGGATGCCGGCCTCGACGAAGGAGTCGTAGTGCGCGGCGACCATGACCGCCCACTCCAGTTGCACTTCAAAGGTGGCTTCCGGCATCACGGCGCGCGCCAGCTCGACGAGCTGCTCGGCGGCCTCGTCCAGGGTCTCCGCGTCCATCGGGATCTCGAAAAAGCCCTTCGGCATGATCCAGCGGACGTCGATGCCCGGCCCGCCGATCGAGCCCTGAACGTCTTCTTCAACTGCTGCGGCGCTCACGACAGGCCTTCTCCATCGATGGTTTCCGATTCATCCACTTCGGGACGGAATGTGGCCGCGAAGGGATACGGGCCGTAGTGGGGATAGCCGGCGGGAATGTCTGCCCCCTGCCTGCGCGCCAGTTGTGCGAGTTCGCGGTAACCCCGCGCCCTGGAACGGAGATTCTGACGTACGGGATTACCCCAGTGGGCGGAGGCGGTACGTACGAACACGGCGAGCAGTGTCAGTACGACGGCGGCGGCCACGGCCGTGTAGGCGAGCCGCGCGGTGTCCGACTCCCAGTACTGGACCACGCCGCCCCCGTACACCGCGGCACCGAAACCCACCACCGCCAAAGGGGCACCCGTCTTGAAGCCCGCGTTGAACATCGCGGTCTCGTCCTCGTGCCGAAGCCGCAGCATACGGAGAACCGCACCGTCGTCCAGGAAGTCGAAGCGCAGTTCCCTGCCCGACTTCTCGGCGAGAGCCCTGGCGGCAGGGACGGCGGCGATCACCTCACTCGGGACCAGCCGGACAGGATCCGTACCCCTGCGGCCGACGAATTCCCCTTCGTCGAGGCCGGTCGGGTCGCTCACTTGGGTCACCCCTCTTTTTTTCAGGCTCAGTACATCGGCTTCGAAACCGCCACGGCTACGCGGCGAGAGCCGCATGGAACGGCTTCGGCGAAGGCTGCGGCGACGGGCTGGGAGTCGGGGTCGGTTTGGCCGTTTCCGGCTCCTGGTAACCAGTGGTCCCGCCGTTCTCGCCGCTGAACATCCGGTGGAGCGCGCTCGCCAGGCCGTTCCCCTTGATGACCGCGGTGATCTGCTTTCCGCCGATGGGGGCGAACTTCTCGGGCAGACCGGCGACGTTGAGCCTCTGTCCGAGCTTGAGGCCCTGGGCAAGGACCTTGTTGGTCATGCTCACACTGAGGCCGTTGAGGAAGTTGTGCCCGATTCCGTCCAGCCCTCGAAGAGAGGCCTCGCCCCAGGTGCCGGCCTTGCCGAATGCCTTGAGCTTGGCCAGTCCCCTCAGTTTGCCCACGGCCTTGAACCCCTTGAGGGCCCCGAGGCCCGGAAGGACTCCGAGGAAGTCCGTCCCCAGCTTCAGCCAGTTGACCTTCCCACCGCGCACTGTCATGTCGTACGCGTGCCCGGCCAGTGCCGCCGCGCTGGTGAGCACCGCAAGGGTGGCGAAGATGGGTACCAGGAACTGCAACGGCGGAATGAACGCGCAGACGACCGCGAGGACGGACAGGATCGCCGAGATGTTGGAGAACGTGTCCGCCCAGTCGGCGAGCCAGTTCATGAATCCGCCGGGGTCGCGCACCGCGTCGTGGTGGACCACATCCTTGATCCGGCGGGCGGCACGGTCCCCGGCGTCGTCGAAGATGTCTCTGGCGTCCTTGACTTCCTTGCGGGCCTGTCCGATGCGATGCAGCGCCTCGTCGCGCTTCTTCTCCCAGCGTTCGTACTCGGGCCTGTCGGCCTCGGGTATCTGGCTGACGAGGTACTTGTCCGTGAACTTCTTCACTTCGCGGTCGGCGAGATCGTGGTCGGACTCGGCCTCCCGGTAATCCGCCAAGGCCCTGTCGGCCTGCTTCTGGGCCCGGTGCAACTCCCCGGCGAATTCATTTGATTCGCCCTCGGCCACCTTGGTGCCCACCGCCTTGGACGCCTCGTCGTACCGCTCGAACGCCTTCTTGAGCCGGTCTCCGGCACCGTCGGCTATCTCGTTGAAGGCTCGGCCGGCGTCGCTGTCCCAGCCCTCCACCGAGGACAACGCCTTGATGACCCGCGCCTGTTCGTCGATCATGTCGGCCATCTGCCGCAACTTCCGCCCCAGGGCGGCGACTTCGTCCGGGTCCCCCGGGGTGGGATCCTCGTCCCACAGCGGCGGCCAGTCGCTGGATCGCCTGCTCACTTCCTGCCCTTCCCCGTGTTATCGGCAATTGCCTTGGCCAACTCGTGGTCTATCTCTTCGTACTTCTGGGCTGCGGCCCCGGTGTACTCGGCGAGCTTCTTCAGTTCCTTCGACAGCGTCTTACGCGTCTTCTTCCACGTAGTACTGAACTCGTCGAAGGCGTCTTTCAGTCCACCGTGACCCAGTTCGTCCTCGTAATCGTCCGCGGGGTTCCCATGCTGATCAAACTCATTGTGGAGCTTGCCCAGAGTCCGTGAGCACCCCTTGATCATGTCGAGGTCGTACCTGATTCTGTCGGCCATCGAAAAATTCCCCCATCATGGACATGAGACACTGCCGCGAGACTTCCTTCGGCAGACGACTTGGAAGGTGGGACGCTTTTGTCCACGAGCACCGACCGCACCGTACGGGACCGACTCGGCGTCACACCCGACGCGGCAGCCTGGTGCACGATCGGCAAGATTCCCGAGCCACCCGCCGAAGTGCACCGGGCAGCCGGAGCCGGGCCCCTGCGTCCCGCGTCCATGAGGCCGCTCGGCATGCTCGGCGTCACGCTGGGATCGCCCCTGCTGTTCATCGGCAGGCTGCTGAGCCTGCTCGGCGCCG
This sequence comes from Streptomyces sp. NPDC059224, assembly GCF_042754285.1. Taxonomy (NCBI): domain Bacteria; kingdom Bacillati; phylum Actinomycetota; class Actinomycetes; order Kitasatosporales; family Streptomycetaceae; genus Streptomyces; species Streptomyces sp. NPDC059224. Next base: position 82,121 of record NZ_JBHZAN010000012.1, on the reverse strand, counting down.
GCGAGGAGGCACTCAAGCGCATGCTGTCGACCACCGGGGACCAGGAGCGCCACCGCGCCGCAAAGCTCGACGAGAAGCGGCGTGACGAGGCCATCGTCGAACTTGGTCTCGACAAGACCTTCGACGGCGACTGGAACGCGGCCGCCGGCCGCTTCCTCCTGCAGTGGTACAGCCGTTCCTCCCACCACCAGCGCCTGGTCGCCCTTGCCGGAGACCGCATCCTGCTGGCCGCCCCACCCAAACGCGTGTCCATCCGCCGGGACGCACTCATGCAGGTCGTCGCGGAGATACCGGCCGGGGACGCCACCCTCGCCGACCCCCTCCCCGCGTTCGAGACCGACCGCCTGCTCCTGCGCTTCAGGGACGGCTCGTGGCTGAGGCTGACGACCGAGGAGTGGGGCAGCGAACTGCACACCTACCTGATGCGTCATCCGCAGCCGGACGAGACCCGGACCGCCGAAGCCTGACAGCCGGGTGCGGCAGAGTACCTGACGTGCTCCGCCGCACCCGGTCGCTCAAGGTCGCCGGACCTTGCTAACCCTTGGCCTGCTTCGCCAGCTGGTCGTCCAGCTGCTCGTACGCTTCCTTGGCCTTCTTCAGGAAGTCCGAGAGCCCGTGCAGGCCCTGGATCGTCTTCGTCGCGCCCTTGGTGAAGTCCTTCATGGAGTCGTCGTACGCTCCCGAGGCCTTCTGGGTGGTGAAGCCCTCCTCCACCAGTGCCGAGACACGCTTCTCGATGTTCTTGATCTTGTCTTCGAGCTCGTGCATGTCCTTGATCAGGTCGCCGGCGACCTTCTCCATCTCGGCATAAGTAAGGTCTGTGTCTTTGCCCTTGCCCATGTCGGCATCCCTCCCGTTGTGTTGTGGCCGCCCCAGGGCTCGCCCCCGTGGCTTGCTCGGACGGATCGGCCGGTCCTGACCCGGCCGTCCCATGAGCAAAGATCCTACGGGTGGGAGGCACGTGGCCGCAGGGGCCTCGTGCGAGGGAATCGTGAACCGGCGCAATCCCGTTGCGCCCGTGAAAGGCCGTCCGGCTAAGGTCACACCGAATGTGCCGGGCCTGCGAGGAGGACGAACGTGCGCCTGAGTCTGACCGTCGTCGACCCGGTCGGCGGTGCCACCGCCGACGTCGTGCTCGACGCCGATCCCGAGTCGACGGTCGGTGACGTGGCCCGGGAACTGGCCCGGCAGGTCGGTCCCGGCTACCCGGACAGCGGCGAGGTCGCGCAGGTCATACCCATCGGGACGCCGAGGGGGACCTCGGTCGTCCAGGCCACCGGTCCTCTCGCCTACGTCGACGGCTACGCCCTCGACCCCGCCGCCACCGTCGTCGGCTCGCCGCTGCGCGACGGTGTCGTGGTCAGCCTGCACGACCCGTCCGGGTGCGTGCTCGGTGAGCCCACCGGGATCGTGGAGTTCCGGGTGGCGGGCGGTCCCGCGGCCGGCGCCGTGCACCGGCTCGGTGTCGGGCGGTACGACATCGGCACCGGCGCCGCCTCCCATCTCCGTGTCGAGGACCCGGAGTTGGCCGCCCGCGCCGCCACCCTCACCATCGCCATCGACGGTACCTGCAAGGTGCGTGCGCACGGCGACGGTGCCCGGCTGGACGGGGAGGAGTTCGACGGCGAGGGCGACTGGCCCCTCGGCTCCCAACTGGTCCTCGGCAACAGCCTGTTGGAGATCACCGGGTACGTCCCGCCCAACGCCGCCCTCAAGTGGTCCGACGACGGCGCCGGGCTCGACTACAACCGGCCCCCGCGGCTGCGCCCCGCCGAGCACCAGACGCACTTCTCGCTCCCGAACCCGCCCGGTGACTACGAGGCCCGCCCGCTGCCATGGCTGATGGCGCTGCTGCCGCTCGTGGGTGCCGTCGTCTCGGTGATGATGTTCGGGCGCTGGTACTACCTGATCATGGCCGTGATGAGCCCGGTCATGCTGTTCGGCAACTACTTCATGGACAAGAAGCACGGGCGCAAGTCCCATGCCAAGCAGCTCAAGGAGTACAAGGAGCACAAGGGACGGATCGAGGACGACGCCCAGGACGCCCTGAAGACCGAGCGGAGCGACCGGCGGGCCGCCGTGCCCGACCCCGCCGCGGTGCTGACGTACGGCACCGGGCCCCGGACGCGGCTGTGGGAACGGCGGCGGACCGACGCCGACCATCTGCTGATCCGCTTCGGCACCGGGCGCGTGCCCTCCGAGGTCGAGCTCGACGACCCCGAGCAGGACGAGCACAAGCGCAAGGTCCGCTGGTACATCGAGGACGCCCCGGTCGCCCTGTCGCTGCGCGACCTCGGGGTCGTCGGCGTCGCCGGGCCGGGTGACGCGGCGCATGCGCTGGGGCGTTGGGCCGTCGCCCAGACCGCCGTCCTGCACAGCCCGATGGACGTGCAGTTCTACGTCCTCACCGACAACGACGCCGGCACCCGCTGGGACTGGGTGCGCTGGCTGCCGCATTCCCGGCCCGGCGGCGGCCAGGACGTGAACGTCCTGATCGGCACCGACTCGGAGACCGTCGCCGCCCGTGTCGGCGAGCTCACCCAGCTCCTCGACGGCCGGCAGAAGGCCCTTCAGCAGGGCGGGCGCAGCAAGACCGACGGCCCCGCCTTCTCCGATCCGGACGTCGTGATCGTGTGGGACGGGTCGCGGCGGCTGCGGTCCATGCCGGGTGTGGTGCGGCTGCTGAAGGAAGGGCCCGGGGTGGCCCTGCGCTCCATCTGTCTCGACGAGGAGGAGCGTTTCCTGCCGGGCGAGTGCCAGGGCGTCGTCGTCGCCGAGCCGGTGGCGGCCGAGGCCGCGCCGGCGACGGCCGTGGCGCAGCAGGCGGCCGGCGGCTTCCCCTCGTTCCAGGCCTGGCATCCGCAGGCGCAGCAGGGCCACCAGGGCGCCGAACAGGCGCCGCAGGACCTGCGGTTGCGGTTGCGGGTCGAGCAGAGCGGGGCGCTGCGCAAGCGTGACGTACGGCCCGACTTCGTCTCCCCCGCCTGGTGCGCCCGGCTCGCCCGCTCGCTCTCCCCGCTGCGGGACATCAGCGGCGAGGCCGAGGACTCGGCGCTGCCCGCCGCCAGCCGGCTGCTCGACGTGCTCCAGCTGGAGCCGCCGAGCCGGGACGCGATAGCCGCGCGCTGGCGGATGGGCGGGCAGTCGACGATGGCGGTCATCGGGGAGTCGTACGACGGCCCGTTCGGCATCGACCTCAGGCGCGACGGACCGCACGGACTGATCGCCGGTACCACCGGTTCCGGCAAGTCCGAGCTGCTCCAGACCATCGTGGCCGCGCTGGCGGTGGCGAACACGCCGGAGAACATGACCTTCGTGCTCGTCGACTACAAGGGTGGTTCGGCGTTCAAGGACTGCGTGAAGCTGCCGCACACGGTGGGCATGGTCACCGACCTCGACGCCCACCTCGTGGAGCGGGCGCTGGAGTCGCTGGGCGCCGAGCTGAAGCGCCGTGAGCACATCCTCGCCGCGGCCGACGCCAAGGACATCGAGGACTACCAGGACCTGGTGCGCCGCAACCCCGCGCACCCGCCCGTCCCCCGGCTCCTCATCGTCATCGACGAGTTCGCGTCCATGGTGCGGGACCTGCCCGACTTCGTCACGGGTCTGGTGAACATCGCCCAGCGAGGGCGGTCCCTCGGGATCCACCTGCTGCTGGCCACGCAGCGGCCCTCCGGTGTGGTGTCCCCGGAGATCCGCGCCAACACCAACCTCCGGATCGCGCTCCGGGTGACCGACGCGGGCGAGTCGACCGACGTCATCGACGCGCCCGACGCCGGGCACATCGCGAAGAGCACCCCGGGACGGGCGTACGTCCGGCTCGGGCACGCCTCGCTGATTCCGTTCCAGTCCGGCCGGGTCGGCGGACGGCGGCCCGGTGCGGCCGACCCGGCGACCCTCGCGCCCTGGGCCGGGGCGCTGTCCTGGCAGGACCTCGGACGGGCGGCGCTGCGCAAGCCAAAGTCCGAGGCCAGGGAGGACGACGAGATCACGGACCTGAAGGTGCTGGTGGACGCCGTGCGCGAGGCCAACACCGCGCTGGCCATCCCGGCCCAGCACTCGCCGTGGCTGCCCGCGCTCGACGACATGCTGCTGCTGGAGGACGTGCCGGCCGTGCAGGCGCAGGGCGCGCTGCCCGCCGCCCCGTACGGTGTCGAGGACCTGCCCGGCGACCAGGCCCGCCGTGCGGTGGCCGTCGATTTCGCGAGCTTCGGGCACCTCATCGTCGCCGGTGCCCCGCGCACCGGACGCTCCCAGGTGCTGCGCACCATCGCGGGGTCGCTGGCCCGCACCAACTCCTGTGCGGACGTCCACCTGTACGGCATCGACTGCGGCAACGGCGCGCTCAACGCGCTGACCCGGCTGCCGCACTGCGGTGCGGTCGTCGGCCGTAACCAGACCGAGCGTGTCGAGCGGCTCATGGCCCGTCTCTCCGGCGAACTGAGCCGCCGTCAGGAGCTGCTGGCGGAGAAGGGGTTCGCGGACATCGGCGAGCAGCGGGGGGCCGTGCCGGAGGCGGAGCGGCTGCCGCACATCGTGCTGCTCCTGGACCGCTGGGAGGGCTGGCTGCCGACCCTCGGCGAGCTGAACCACGGTGATCTCACCGACCAGATCATGGTGATGATGCGCGAGGGCGCGAGCGTCGGCATCCATCTCGTCCTCACCGGTGACCGGCAGATCCTGGCGGGCCGCATCTCGTCGCTGACCGAGGACAAGTACGGTCTGCGGCTCGCCGACCGCGCCGACTTCTCCATGCTGGACATCAACTCCCGCAAGGTGCCGGAGGAGATCCCGCCCGGCCGCGCCTTCCGCAGCGAGACCGCCGCCGAGACCCAGTTCGCGCTGCTGTCCGAGGACACCACCGGGCAGGGACAGGCCGCCGCGATCGTCGCGATCGGCGAGGCGGCGCAGGCCCGGGACGGCCAGGTACCGCGTTCCCGGCGCCCGTTCCGGGTGGACGTGCTGCCCGGCCGGATCTCCTTCGAGGACGCCTGGGCGATGCGGGACCCGGCCGCGGCGGCCTCTCCGCTGTGGGCCCTGGTGGGCGTCGGCGGCGACGAACTGACCGCTTTCGGGCCGGACCTGGCGCAGGGTGTCCCGGCGTTCGTGATCGGTGGTCCCGCCAAGTCGGGCCGGTCCACGGCTTTGTTGGGCTTCGCCCGGTCCTACCTGGCCAACGGCGTCCGGATCGTCGTCGCCGCGCCCCGGATGTCCCCGCTTCGTGAACTCGAGGGCCAGGAAGGTGTGCTGAAGGTCTTCACCGGGCGGGACATCGACGAGGACGAGCTGACCGAGGTCATCGCGTCGGCGTCGCCGGCCGAGCCGGTCGTCGTCCTGGTCGACGACGCCGAGGTGCTGGACGACTGCGACGCCGAGGACGTCTTCAAGCGGATCGTGGAGAGCGGGGCCGAGGAGGGGCTCGCCGTGGTCATCGCCGGTGACGAGGACGAGATCTGCGACGGCTTCTCCGGCTGGCAGGTCGACGCGAAGAAGGCCCGGCGGGGCATCCTGCTCTCCCCGCAGGAGTCCGGCTCCGGCGAGCTGATCGGCATCCGGACGACCCGCAACATGGTCGGCGGACCCGTCACCCCCGGCAAGGGCATGCTGCACCTGGGCAGTGGGGAGCACGTCACGGTGACCACCCCGCAGTAGCCGTACGGCGGTCGGGCGGGGGCTCAGTCCCCCGCCTTCGTCATGACCGCCGTCGGGTTCCCCTCCGCCGAGCTGTCCGAGGTGTAGACCAGCTCGCCGTCCTTGGGGGTCAGGTAGACCGTGGTGGGGTCCGGGTCGCAGCCGTCGTGGTTGCCCTCGACGCCCTTCGATGTGGCGACCAGCTTGTCGGCGGTGACCGACTTCAGGGTGAGGAGGTCGGTACAGACCCCGCCCAGCTGGTCGGTCTGGCGCAGGCGGCCCAGCTCCGCCCCGGTCTTGGCCTGTTGCACGGTGACGCGGAAGGTGCCGACGGGCAGGTTGCCGTCCAGGGCGGTGGCCGGGCCCTCCCAGGTGCCCAGGTAGGCGGCCGGGATCGGCCCGCCGCCCGACGGGGACGGCGGAGAGGACGACGAGGACGACGAGGACGACGATGCAGACGACGACGCGGATCTCGAGGGCGGCGTGGCGGCCGCGCCGTTGTCGCTGTCCCGGCCGCCGCCGTCGCCAAGGTACGGCTTCAGCAGGACCCCCGCCCCGACGGTCACCACGGCCAGCGCCCCGGCCACCGCGAGCGCGACCGTACAGCTCACCCGGCGGCCGCGACCGCCCTCCCCGGCCGGTACGGCGGTCGCGGCGAGGCTCACCGAGACCTTCCCCGGGGGTACGGCGTCACGCGGCTCCGGCACCGCCGCGGACGGCACCGCCGCGGGCGGCACCGCCGGGGGCGGCCCGAACACGCCCGCCGTCACCGGGACACCCGCGGGAACGTCGGCGGCGGCCCCCGTGGCGGCGGGCGCGGCCGTGTCGTCCGCCGAAGGCGCGCTGAACTGCGCCGGCCCAAGGGCCGGTACCGCCGCCTCCGTGACCTCCAGGTTCAGCACCTCCACCGCGCTCCGGCTGACCCGCTCCACCAGCCCTCCCGGCAGCCATCCGCCGGCCATCAGCCGCGCCGCCCCGTCCGGGGCCAGCCGCCTGGCCACCTCGCCGGGGGCCGGGCGCGCGCCCGCCTCCTTCACCAGGCAGGCCTCGGCGACCTCGCGCAGCTCACCGCTGAGCGAGCCGAGTTCGGGCTCCTCGTGGACGACCTTGTAGAGGAGGGCGGCCGACGAGTCGCCGGGGAAGGGCGGTGCGCCGTTGGCCGCGTACGCCAGCACCGCGCCGAAGGAGAAGACGTCCGCGGCGCCCGTGACGCCCTTGCCGAGGATCTGCTCGGGTGACATGTATCCCGGGGAGCCGATGGAGACGCCCGACGACGTCAGCGAGGCGGTGCCGTCCGTGGCCCGCGCGATGCCGAAGTCGATCAGCAGCGGGCCGTCGAGGGTCAGCAGTACGTTGGACGGCTTCACGTCCCGGTGCACCAGGCCCAGTTCGTGCACGGCGGCGAGCGCCTCGGCGAGGCCCGCGCCCAGCGCCCGTACCGTGCGCGCGGGCAGCGGGCCGCCGTCCGTCACGGCGGCCGTGAGTGACGGGCCCGCCGCATAGGCCGTGGCGACCCAGGGCACCGGCGCGTCCGGGTCGGCGTCCAGGACGGGGGCCGTCCAGGCGCCGCCGACCCGCCGGGCCGCGTCCACCTCGCGGCGGAAGCGGGCCCGGAACTCCTCGTCCAGGGCGAAGTGCGGATGCACGATCTTCACCGCGACGCTCCGGCCGCCGGCCGAACGGCCCAGATAGACGCGGCCCATACCGCCGGAGCCGAGCCGGCCGAGCAGCCGGTACGGCCCGACAACCGTAGGTTCGTCACCCGCGAGCGGCTGCATGTCCCCACCCCCCAGTCAGTCCGGGCAGCAGCCTATTGCCTGTCAGGCCTGAAGCAGATCGACCTTCACATCCGCCGCGAATCCGGTCGTCGGTCCGACCCGGCGGGCGAACTCCGCGACGGCGGCCAGCTGCGGCGGGCCGAAGCTGAAGTCGAGGGTGGTGAAGTACTGGGCCAGGGTCGCCTCGTCGAAGGCCTCCCAGCGGGCGGCCTGTTCGGCGACCTTGGCGACCTCCTCCAGGGAGAGGTTGCGGGAGTCCAGGAAGGCGCCGTGGACCTCGCGGGTGAGGTGCGGCTCGCGCTCCAGGTAGTCCCGGCGTGCCGCCCAGACGGCGAAGACGAACGGCAGTCCCGTCCACTCCTTCCACAGCGCGCCGAGGTCGTGCACCTGGAGGCCGTACTGGGGGGCGTCCAGCAGGTTGGCGCGCAGCGCCGCGTCGCCGATCAGCACCGCCGCCTCCGCCTCCTGCATCATCAGGCTGAGATCGGGCGGGCAGGTGTAGTAGTCGGGCTGGACGCCGTAGCGGTCGGCGAGCAGCAGCTGGGCCAGCCGGACCGAGGTGCGCGAGGTCGAGCCGAGGGCTACCCGGCGGCCGTCCAGCTGGTCCAGCGGGACCTGCGAGACGATCACGCAGGACATCACCGGGCCGTCGCAGCCGACGGCGATGTCCGGGAAGGCGACCAGGTCGCCGGCGTTGCGCAGGAACTCGACGAGGGTGATGGGCCCGATGTCGAGGTCGCCGCGCACCAACTGCTCGCTGAGCTTCTCAGGGGTGTCCTTGGTCAGCTCGAAGTCGAGGAGGGTGCCGGTTCTCGCGAGCCCCCAGTAGAGGGGCAGGCAGTTCAGGAACTGGATGTGGCCGACGCGCGGCCGGGTGCGAGAATTGTCCACATCGCGACAGTAGACCCCATGAGGTACGGTGCTGAGACCGCCCCTGACGTCAACCCATTTGCGAGGCCGTTCAAACGTCCGGGTGACGTGATCTTGGCCTCTGTTGCTTTCGGCTGCCCACATGCTAGGCTCGCCGCAAGTTGCAGTTTGGTTTCCCTTGCAGTACAGAGCCTGCGGAGCATGTAACCGCGGGCTCTCGTCGTTTTCAGACGTATGCAGTTGTGCGGCACTTAGTTTGTTTTCACACTTGCAGGTTCTGGAGCAGGGCGACCCTTTTGAGCCCAAGGAGGGCTTATGGCTACCGGAACCGTTAAGTGGTTCAACGCCGAAAAGGGCTTTGGCTTCATTGCCCAGGAGGGCGGCGGCCCGGACGTCTTCGTTCACTACTCCGCGATCAACGCGAGCGGCTTCCGCTCGCTCGAGGAGAACCAGCAGGTGAGCTTCGACGTCACGCAGGGTCCGAAGGGCCCGCAGGCGGAGAACGTCACCCCCGTCTGATCTCACCGATCCAGACACCCCAGAGTCTGATCTCAGACTGAGTGCAGTACCCAAGGAGCCCCGCGCCTTCCGGCGACGGGGCTCCTGCCCTTTTCCCGAGGAAATCCAGGGGAAGGTTTCCCCTGAGAACTCCACGGCGAAGCGGGCGGCGCGGACGGCGGTACCTCACCCGCCGTGGAGCCGTTCCCTCAGCAGCTCCCGCATGGTCAGCGGTTCGCGGCCGAGCAGCTTCGCCAGGGCCGGGTCGGGGGTCGCGAACTCGTTCTCGCGGGCCGCGGTGAAGATGCTCAGGAGCTGACCGGCGGTCTCGGCCGGGAGGCCGCCGGCCACCAGGTGGGCGCGGAAGCCGTCGTCGGACACGGTGGTCCTGGTGAGGGTGCGGCCGGTGAGTTCGGCCGCGACGGCGGTCAGGTCGGCGAAGGTCAGCGCCTCGGGGGCGGTGAGCGGGGGCGTCGGACCCTCGAAGCGGCCCTCGTCGGCGAGGATCACGGCGGCCGCCTCCGCCAGGTCCGCGTGGGCCGTCCAGCAGAACGGGCCGTCGGCGGGCAGCGCGACCTCCCCGGACTCCAGGCCCTGGGCGAGGAAGTGAAGCCCACTGGCCGCGTGGAAGCCGTTGCGGAGGGAGGTCCAGGCGACGCCCGAGGCGGCCAGGGCCTCCTCCGTGGCCGCGTGGTCGCGGCAGGCCTGGAAACGGGAGGTGGGGCTCGCGCCCATCTGGGCGGTGTAGACGATACGGCGGGCGCCTGCCGCGACGGCCGCGTCGACCGCGGTGCGGTGCTGCCGTACGGTCTCCTCACCCATCCGGTCGACGGAGACGATCAGGATCTGGGACGCGCCCTCGAAGGCGTGCGCCAGCCCGGCCGGCTCGGTGAAGCTGCCCTGGCGCACCCGCACTCCCCGGTCCGCGAGGGACCGGGCCTTGTGCGGGTCGCGGACGCTGACGCCCACCCGCTCGGCCGGTACGCGGTCCAGCAGCCGCTCCACGATCTGGCCGCCGAGCTGCCCGGTGGCTCCGGTCACGATGATCACGGTGATCCCCCAAGAGGTGTTATCGATGGAAACGTTTTTAGCGTAGCACCGATATTAACGGTGGAATCAAGTACGCGATATCGTTGATCCCATGGCCTCCGGATCACCTGACAGGACCCCCTCGGACACCCGGCAGCGCGTCATCGACGCCGCGATCGGGCTGCTGGAGCGCGACGGGCGGGACGCCGTCACCACGCGGGCGGTCGCCGTCGCGGCGGGTCTGCAGCCCCCGGCCCTCTACCGGCTCTTCGGCGACAAGGAGGGACTGCTGGACGCGGTGGCCGAGTACGGCTTCGCCACGTTCCTCGCGAGCAAGCGCGTCGTCCCGGACCCCGAGGACCCGATCCAGGACCTGCGCGACGGCTGGGACCTGGCGGTCCAGTTCGGTCTGGAGAACCCGGCGCTCTACTCCCTGATGTACGGCGACGCCACGCGCGGCGACTCGGCCGCCTTCCAGACCGGGCTCGGGATCCTGCGGGGGCGGGTGCGGCGCCTCGCCGTCGGCGGCCGGCTCCGGGTCGGCGAGACCCTGGCGGCCAACGTCATCCACGCCACGGCCCGGGGCGCCGTCCTCACCTGGCTGTCGATGCCGGAGTCCGAGCGCGACCCGGCCCTGCTGACGACCCTCCGCGAGGCCATGGTCACGGCCATCACCGACGAGAAACCGGCCGTCCGCACCGCGGGCCCGGCCGGCGCCGCCCGGGCCCTGCGCGCCGGCCTCACCGACCGGACCCCCCTCAGCCCCGCGGAACGGCACCTCCTGACGGAGTGGCTGGACCGCCTGGCCGACGACGCGTAGGGCCTCTCGGCGGGGCCGGGTCACCCCTCCTTGGCGTAGAGGCCCTCGATCTCCGTCGCGAAGTCCTTCATGACCGCCTCGCGGCGGAGTTTCATGGAGGGCGTCAGGTGTCCGGCCGCCTCGGTGAAGTCGACGGGGAGCATCGTGAAGCGGCGGATGGACTCGGGGCGGGAGACCAGCTTGTTGGCCTCGTCCACGGCCCGTTGCAGGATCGCCTGCAACTCCAGGTCGTCCAGGAGCAGTTCCGGCGGGACGGGGTGCTTGCCGTTCATCTGGCGCCAGTGGGTCAGGCCGTCCCGGTCGAGGGTGATCAGCGCGCTGACGTAGGGCAGTCCGTCGCCGACCAGCATCACCTGGGAGATCAGCGGGTGGGAGCGGAGCCAGTTCTCCAGCGGGGCGGGGGCCACCGACTTGCCGCCGGCCGTGATCAGCATCTCCTTCTTGCGGCCGGTGATGGTGAGGTAGCCCTCGTCGTCGAGTTCGCCGATGTCGCCGGTGGCCAGCCAGCCGTCCCGGGTCGCCGGGACGACCCCGCCGGCCTGCGGGTCCCAGTAGCCGCGCAGCACGTGGTCGCCGGCGAGCAGGATCTCGCCGTCGGAGGCGATCCGGACCTTGGTGCCGGGCATCGGCCAGCCGACCGTGCCCAGCCGGGGTTTGAGCGGCGGGGTGACCGTGGAGGCGGCGGTGGTCTCGGTCAGGCCGTAGCCCTCGTAGATCTCGATGCCGGCGCCGGCGTAGAACGCGGCGAGGCGGCGGCCCAGCGGGGAGCCGCCGCAGATGATGTGGCGGACCCGGCCGCCCATGGCGGTGCGGATACGGCGGTAGACCAGCGGGTCGTAGAAGGCGCGGGCGGTCCTCAGGGCGCGGCCGGGGCCGGTGCCGGTGCCGGTCTGCTCGGCCTCCAGGGCCTCGCCGTAGCGCTGGGCGACCCCGGTGGCCCGGTCGAAGACCGCGACCCGGCCGCCCGCCTCCGCCTTCGCCCGGGCGGAGTTGAAGACCTTCTCCAGCATGTAGGGGATGGTGAGCAGACAGGTCGGCTTGAAGGCGGCCAGGTCCGGGAGCAGGTCCTCGGCCTTGAGGCTCGGGGCGTGGCCGAGCCGGACCCGGGCGCGGATGCAGGCGATCGCCACCATCCGCCCGAAGACGTGGGACATGGGCAGGAAGAGGAGGATGGAGACCTCCTCGTCCCTGCGCGCCTTGAAGATCGGGTAGAGGAGTTCGATCGCGTTGTCGACCTCGGCGAAGAAGTTGCCGTGCGAGAGGGCGCAGCCCTTGGGGCGGCCGGTGGTGCCCGAGGTGTAGATGAGGGTGGCGATGGTGTCGGGGCCCAGCATGCCCCGGCGTACGCCCACTTCGGCGTCCTGGAGGTGGGCGCCCGCCTCCGCGAGCCGGTCCACGTGCCCCTTCTCCATCACCCACAGGTGGCGCAGATCGGGCAGCCGGTCCAGTTCGGGGCCGAGCGCGGCGGCCTGTGCGGAGCTCTCGGTGACCAGGGCGACCGCGCCCGAGTCGTGCAGGATCCAGCGGGTCTGGAAGACCGACGAGGTCGGGTAGACCGGGACGGTCACCAGGCCCGCCGCCCAGGCGCCGAAGTCGAGCAGCGTCCACTCGTACGTCGTCCGGGCCATGATGGCGATCCGGTCGCCCGGCATCAGCCCTTCCGCGATCAGGCCTTTGGCCACCGCCAGCACCTGCGCGGCGAACTCGGCGGCGGTCACCTGCTCCCAACGGCCCTCGCCCGTCGCCGGCTTGCGGCTGAGCACGATCGTGCCGGGGCCGGCCTCCGCGTTCTCGAAAGGCAGGTCGGCGAGAGAGCCGTGCCGCACGGGCGGCGCGAACGGCGGTACGGAGGCCTCCCGCACCACGCCGTCCAGCCGCTGCACGAGGGGCTCGATCAGGATCGGCTGCCCGTCGTAGTCCGTGGCCTGGATCGCGGCGCCCGGGGAGACCCGCGCGGCGTGCTGGAAAGACGAAGTGGACACGGGGCGGCTCCTCGGGCGTGCAGCGGTGAACTGCTTGCTGCATCACGTACGTGCCTCGTGCGGCGAGGCGTTCACCGGCGCCGGGCCCGGGCAGAGGGTTACCGGCGGTTAGGTCTGGAGATCGTACGGGGCCGCTGTGGCGGGGGTGTGGGGTTTCGGGGATGGTCCGGGGCCGGGCCTGTGCAATCCCGGAGGTTACGTGAGGGTCTCTCACGTTTGGCCCCACTTCCGTACCTTGCCCCCTGTGACATAGACTTACCTCCGGTAACCTTACTCCAGAGTCAGCAGTAGGACGATGCGGGGGACGCACATGACGGAGATCGTCCTCGGCGGCCCGCCCGCTCTCGGACCCCTGCTCGCGCGGGGCGCGCTGCGCTCGCCCTTCAAGAGGCCGGCCGCCGGCGCCTCCTTCCCCCGCGCCCGGTTCGTGCTCCCGGCCGTCCGCGCCGACCTCGGCAGGCTCGCCGCCTACGAGCGCGTCTGCGGATTCGCCACCGGTGACGACGGGCTCCCCGTCACCTATCCGCACGTCCTCGGATTCCCGCTGGCCATGCGGCTGATGAGCGAGCGCGAGTTCCCGCTGCCCCTGCTGGGGCTCGTGCACACCTCCGTCGAGATCACCCGGTACGCGGCGATGCCGGCCGACGCGGCGTACGAGCTCTCCGTCCATGTCGCCGGACTGACGCCGCACCGGCGGGGGACCGAGGCGGCCGTCGTCACCGAGGTACGGAACGGGGAGAGCCTCGTGTGGCGCTCGCGCAGCGGCTATCTGGCACGGCACCGGAGCGCGCGGTCGACGGAGGCCGCCCGAAAGGAGCGGGTGCCGCTGCCCACGGCCGCCGAGTGGCGGATCGCCGCCGATGTCGGGCGCCGGTACGGGGCCGCCTCGGGGGACCGCAATCCCATCCACCTCCACCCGCTCACCGCCCGGCTCTTCGGGTTCCCCCGGGCCGTCGCGCACGGCATGTGGACCGCGGCCCGGTGCCTGGCCGCCCACGGGGTGCCCGAACGCGCCCGGGTGACAGCGGAGTTCCGGGCGCCGGTGCTGCTGCCCGGCACGGTGGCGTACGCGGCGGACGGCTCCGGACGGTTCGAGCTGCGGGGCCCGGAGCGGGTGCACGTCGAGGGACGGGTGCTGCCGCTCTAGTCCGCGACCGGCGGCACCCACGGGCGGCCGCCCATCAGGTCGCCGAGGCCGGCCCAGGCAAAGTTCATCAGGGTCGTCGCCGCCTCTCGCGCGGTGACACCGGGAGTGAGGTTCGCCCAGGCGGCGAGGGACTCGGCGGCGCCGACCAGGGCCTCGGCCAGCCCCGCCACCTCACGCTCGGGCAGGTCGGGATCGCGGCGCGCCTCGCGGGCGGCGACCACGATGAGCTGGGTCACGAACGCCACGATCTCGGTGCGCATGGCGGCGACCTCGGAGGCGAACCGCTCGCCGTGCGTTCGCGCCTGCAGATGCAGCACGGACCAGCCGTCGGGGTGTTCGGCGGTGTGCGCGAAGAACGCCTGGAGCCCGTCCCAGAGCTGGCGGTCGGCAGGCAGGCCCGGGCGGACGCCGCTGCGGACCGCCTCGGTGAGCGCCTGCGCCTCACGGCGGATGCACGCCGTGAACAGGTCGTCCTTGGAGTTGAGGTACAGATACACCAACGGCTTGGAGACACCGGCGAGTTCGGCGATCTCGTCCATCGACGCGGCCATGTAGCCGCGCTGCCCGAAGATCCGCACGGCGGCGTCCAGCATCTGCTGCTCCCGGACCGCCCGCGGCATGCGCTTGGTCTTCACGGCACCCATGGGCAAAGCCTACGGGGGCCGGACGCGCGGGAGCCCTCAGGAAGAGGTCTGGGCCCGTCCCCGCTGCTGGGCCGCCTCGTCGACGGCCTCGTCCTCCTGGCTGCGGCTGGCCTCGATGTTGGCCTTCATCCGGTCGACCCGCTGCGAGACCTGGACCGACGCGCGGTCCCGTTCCTTGCGCAGCACGATGAAACTGATCGGCGCCGACAGGACCAGGGAGAGCAGCAGGACCCACAGGAGGTTGGAGTCGCCGAAGCCGCGCGGGAACGCGCCGGCGTAGACCAGGCCCCAGACGACCAGGAGGCAGCCCGCGAAGATCCCGAGGCGCATCAGCGTGTAGCGGAGCATCTCAATCCAGTCTTCCGATGACGAAAAGGGGCACCGTCCAGTGAAGCACGGACCGGAACCGATCTTGCAGTGGGGTCAGCCGAGCGGCAGCAGCATGGTGATGTCGTCGCGGTCCTCGCCCGGGGCCACGCGGATCGCTCCGGGGACGCGGCCGACCTCCCGGTAGCCGCAGGAGCCGTAGAACTTCTCCAGGCCCTGGCCACCGCGGCAGGTGAGGCGTATCGCGGCCATGCCCTCGAAGCCGCGGGCCGCGTCGGCGGCGGCCGCGAGGAGGTCCCGGCCGTAGCCCTGACCCTGGTGCTTGGGATGCACCATCACCGTGTACAGCCACACCCAGTGCTTCATGAGGCGGTGGGTGTTGAAGGAGAAGAAGGCGGTGGCGGCGACGGTGCCGGCCTCGTCGTGGCCGACGAGCAGCCGGTGGCGGCCCTCGGCCATGGCGACGAGGTGCCTGACCAGCTCCGGCCGGATGTCCTCGGGAGTCACCGGCGCGACGAAGCCGACGGCTCCGCCGGCGTTGGACACGTCCGTCCACAGGTCGAGGACGCCGTCCCGGAGGTCGGGGGTGACCGCCGGGTCCAGAGTGAAGGTAAGGGGCATAACCGGATGCTATCCATTACACAGAGCGGGGTGACACGACCATTCACCATGCGGACCGGGGTACGCCGTCGGCCACGGCGCACCCGCGGCCGACACCGGACCCGGCCCTCCCGCTCACACCCGCATCGGCTGCGGGGACTCCCGCCGCGCCGGGTCCGGGCCGTCGTACTCGCGGATGATCTCGTACCGCGTGTTCCGCTCCACCGGCCGGAAGCCGGCGTCGCGGATGAGGTCCAGCAGGTCCTCGCGGGTCAGCTTGTTCGGCGTGCCGTAGTTGTCCGCGTCGTGGGTGATCTTGTACTCGACGACCGAACCGTCCATGTCGTCGGCCCCGTGCTGGAGCGCCAGCTGCGCCGTCTGGACACCGTGCATGACCCAGAAGACCTTGACGTGCGGCACGTTGTCGAAGAGCAGCCGGGAGACCGCGAAGGTCTTCAGCGCCTCGGCTCCGGTCGCCATCTGCGTGCGCGCCTGGAGCCGGTTGCGTACCTTGCCGTCCTTCATGTCCACGAAGTCGTGCTGGTACCGGAGCGGGATGAAGACCTGGAAGCCGTTCGTCTCGTCCTGGAGTTCGCGCAGGCGCAGCACGTGGTCGACCCGGTGGCGCGGTTCCTCGATGTGGCCGTACAGCATGGTGGCCGGGGTCTTGAGCCCCTTCTCGTGCGCCAGCCGGTGGATGCGCGACCAGTCCTCCCAGTGCGTCCGGTGGTCCACGATGTGCTGGCGGACCTCCCAGTCGAAGATCTCCGCGCCGCCGCCGGTCAGGGACTCCAGACCCGCGTCGATCAGCTCGTCGAGGATCTCGGAGGCCGACAGTCCGCTGATCGTCTCGAAGTGGTGGATCTCGGTGGCCGTGAAGGCCTTCAGCGAGACGTTCGGCAGGGCCGCCTTCAGTTCCCTCAGGGACCGCGGGTAGTACCGCCACGGCAGGTTCGGGTGCAGCCCGTTGACGATGTGCAGCTCGGTGAGGTTCTCGCCCTCCATCGCCTTGGCGAGCTTCACCGCCTCCTCGATGCGCATCGTGTACGCGTCCTTCTCGCCCGGCTTGCGCTGGAACGAGCAGTACGCGCAGGACGCGGTGCACACGTTGGTCATGTTGAGGTGGCGGTTGACGTTGAAGTGGACGACGTCACCGTTCTTCCGCGTCCGCACCTCGTGGGCGAGGCCGCCCAGCCAGGCCAGGTCGTCGGACTCGTACAGCGCGACGCCGTCCTCACGGGTCAGCCGCTCACCGGCCCTGACCTTCTCCTCCAGCTCGCGCTTGAGCCCGACGTCCATGCCCACACCTCTCCTAGACAACTTCGCCAACGGTACGCCCCCGCCCTTCGGGCGGGAGGTGCCCCCGTACGGCCCTTCGGGCCTACGCCTCCTCGGGCAGTTCCCCGACCCGGTTCTCCCACTTCGTGGACAACACGATGGTGGTGCGGGTCCGGGAGACGCCCTTGGTCCCGGACAGCCGCCGGATGGTCTTCTCCAGGCCGTCGACGTTGGTCGAACGCACCTTGAGCATGAAGGAGTCGTCGCCGGCGATGAACCAGCAGTCCTCGATCTCCGGCAGGTCCCGCAGCCGCTGTGCCACGTCCTCGTGGTCGGCCGCGTCGGAGAGCGAGATGCCGATCAGGGCGATGACGCCGAGGCCGAGCGAGGCCGCGTTCACGGTGGCGCGGTAGCCGGTGATGACACCGGCCGCCTCCAGCCGGTTGATGCGGTCGGTGACGCTGGGTCCCGACAGTCCGACGAGGCGCCCCAGCTCCGCGTACGAGGCCCGGCCGTTCTCCCTCAGGGCCTGGATGAGCTGCCTGTCCACGGCATCCATGCGATCGAAGCCTTCCGCTGAAAGTTCCCGAAGTAGATGAGAGGTACTGCTACTTGCCCGCGCCGCCGAGGTCGCCCTCCCAGCGGCGGTACAGCCGGTGCCCCACACCGGCCGCGTCCAGCACCCGTCCGGCGACGAAGTCCACCAGGTCCTGGATGTGCGTCGCGCCCGCGTAGAACGCCGGGGAGGTGGGAACGACGACCGCCCCCAGGTCGTCCAGGGTGACGAGGTGACGCAGCGTCTGGCCGTTCAGCGGGGTCTCGCGGACCGCGACGACGAGCGGCCGGCGCTCCTTGAGGTTGACGCTGGCCGCCCGCTGGAGCAGGTCCTTGGAGAGCCCGAGCGCGACCCCCGCGACGGCGGCGGTGGACGCCGGCACGATCAGCATGCCCTTGGTCCGGTACGACCCCGAGGACGGCCCGGCGGCCAGGTCCCCGGCGTTCCAGTACCGCACCCGGGCCAGGTCCGGCTGGAAGGTCCCCGGCTTCCCGTCGGCCCCCCGGGCCAGCCACTCCCCCAGGTCGTCCCGCCAGTGCGCGTCCCGGAAGGAGATTCCGGTCTCGTCCAGCAGGGTGAGCCGCGAGGCCCGGCTGACCACCAGGTCGACGCTCTCGCCCGCATCCAGCAGCGCACGCAGCACCGCGGCCGCATAGGGCGTTCCGGACGCCCCGGACACCCCCACGATCCAAGGCACGCGCTGCGTTTCTCCTGCGTTCACACCTTGAGCGTACCGGCGCGCCGCCCGAGGTTCAGGCCGGGTGGGGTGCCTCGGGGTCGACGCGGAGGCGGGAGGTGTCCACCGTGAGGCTGCCGGACTTCGTCTCCACGGTCAGCTCGCCCCCGCAGGAGAGCGTGTCCCGGCCGAGGTGTCCGTCCGGGCCGGGGTTCCACGGCGTGACGCGGCGCCCCGTGCGAGGACCGAAGACCAGATGGTTCGGGATACCGCGAGCCGCGTACTGCTTGTCCTTGACCTCGTGGTCATTGCGGACGCTGCTCGGCGAGACCACCTCGATCGCCGGCTCCACCAGGTCGGGCGGGCAGGAAGTGAGGTTGCGGCTCTTCCGGGTCCGAGGCGTGTCCACACCCTCACGACGGTCTCGCTGTGGAACGGCCGGAGCGGACTCATCACGATGTCGCCCTCGACCACCTCCGCCCGGTACCCGCGGAACACGTCCTGGTACCGGGCGAGGCCGCACCGTATTCAGACGGTGAGCCCCCGCACCAGGAGATCGAGCAGCGCGCACCCGAAGAGGGCAATGCCGATGAAGCCGTTGACGCTGAAGAAGGCGCGGTTGAGGCGGGAGAGGTCGTGGGGGCGGACGATGGAGTGCTCGTAGGCGAAGGCGCCGGCGACGATCACCAGGCCCAGCCAGAAGAACCCGCCCGCGTCCGTCGCCACGGCGTACCAGACGAACAGGGCCGTGGTGACCAGGTGACAGGCGCGGGCGCCCCAGATCGCGGCCGGGATGCCGAAGCGTGCCGGGACCGACATGACGCCGATCTCGCGGTCCGTCGTCACGTCCTGGCAGGCGTAGATCAGGTCGAAGCCGCCGATCCAGATGCCGACGGCGAGGCCGAGGATCACCGCGTCCCAGGACCACTCGCCGCTGATCGCCAGCCAGCCGCCGATCGGGCCCATGGCCTGGGCCAGACCCAGGATGGCCTGCGGGAAGTTCGTGAACCGCTTGCCGTAGGGGTAGACCACCATCGGGATCACCGCGACGGGGGCGAGGGCCAGGCAGAGCGGGTTGAGCAGGGCCGCCGAGCCGAGGAAGACCGCCACCGCGATCAGCGCGCCGGTCCAGGCGTGCTTCACGCTCATCGCGCCGGTGACCAGCTCGCGGTGGGCCGTGCGCGGGTTCCGGGCGTCGATCTCGCGGTCGATGATCCGGTTCACGGCCATCGCGAAGGTGCGCAGGCCGACCATGCAGACCGTGACCAGGAGCAGCCGCCCCCAGTGGATGTTCCTGTCCCACTCGAACATCGCGGTCAGCGCGGCGATGTACGCGAAGGGCAGGGCGAAGACCGAGTGCTCGATCATCACCAGACGGAGGAAGGCCTTCGTGCGTCCCGGCTGCGGGAGCGCTGCGGAAGCGGAGCTCACAGTCCGTACTCCTTCCAGCGGCGGTCGACCGTCGCCGCCGTATCCGGGTCCGACAGGACCATGTCCGGCCAGCCCCCGTCCCTGGTGTAACCCTCCTCGGGCCACTTCCTCGTCGCGTCGATGCCCGCCTTGCCGCCCCAGAACTGCTGGTAGGAGGCATGGTCGAGATGGTCGACGGGGCCCTCCACGACCGTGAGGTCACGGGCGTAGTCGGTGTTGCCGAGAGCCCGCCAGGCGACCTCGTGCAGGTCGTGGACGTCGCAGTCGGAGTCGACGACCACGATCAGCTTGGTGAGCGACATCATGTGCGCCCCCCAGACCGCGTGCATCACCTTCTGCGCGTGCTTCGGGTACTTCTTGTCGATCGAGACGATCGCACAGTTGTGGAAACCGCCGGACTCGGGGAGGTGGTAGTCCACGATGTCCGGGACGATGATCTTCAGGAGGGGGAGGAAGAAGCGCTCGGTGGCACGGCCGAGGGGTCCGTCCTCCGTCGGGGGGCGGCCCACGACGATCGACTGGAGGAGCGGACGCTTCCGCATCGTCACGCAGTCGATCTTCAGAGCCGGGAACGGCTCCTGCGGGGTGTAGAAGCCGGTGTGGTCGCCGAAGGGGCCCTCGGGCAGCATCTCGCCCGGCTCCAGCCAGCCCTCCAGGACGACCTCGGCGTTGGCCGGCACCTGGAGCGGGACCGTCTTGCAGTCGACCATCTCGATCCGCTTGCCCGCGATGAACCCGGCGAACAGGTACTCGTCGATGTCCCCGGGGAGCGGTGCGGTGGAGGCGTAGGTGACGGCCGGCGGGCAGCCGAAGGCGATCGCGACGGGCAGCCGCTCGCCGCGCCGCGCCGCCACCTGGTAGTGGTTGCGGCTGTCCTTGTGGATCTGCCAGTGCATGCCGATCGTGTTCCGGTCGTGCCGCTGGAGCCGGTACAGGCCCAGGTTGCGGATGCCGGACTCGGGGTCCCTGGTGTGGGTCAGGCCCAGGTTGAAGAAGGAGCCGCCGTCCTGCGGCCAGGTGAACAGCGCCGGCAGCTGGTGCAGGTCGACCTCGTCGCCGTGCAGGACGACCTCCTGGACCGGCGCGTGGTCGGACTTCACCTTCTTCGGCGGGACGTGAGCCATCGCGCCGAGCTTCCCGAAGGCCTCCCGCACGCCGACGAAGCCGTGCGGGAGTTCGGGGCGCAGCAGCCCGCCGATCTTCTCGGAGATCTCACCGTACGACTTCAGGCCGAGGGCCTTGAGCAGGCGCCGGTCGGTGCCGAAGACGTTCATGGCCAGGGGCATGCTGGAGCCGCGCACGTTCTCGAAGAGCAGCGCCGGGCCACCCGCCTTCTGCACCCGGTCGACGATCTCCCCGACCTCCAGATACGGGTCGACCTCGGCCTTGACACGCTTGAGGTCTCCCTCGCGCTCCAGTGCCCGGAGCAGGGAGCGAAGATCGTCGTAAGCCATGCGTCCCAGTATCGGCCACCCGGGGCCCGGGCCCGGTCACCGCCCCCTGCGATACCCCCTGCGATACTCGTCGGCCGTGACAGTCCGCCGCCGGATCAGCCGGTTACCGCTGCTCGCCCTGCTGCTCGTGCTCGCCGCCTGCGCGCCCCGGCAGGACACCGGTGGCGCGCCCGTCTCCGTACTGACCCGCGTCCCGCCCGCCGACCGCCCGGCGGCCCCGGACCTGTCGGGCGGTGGCCTGGACGGCCGGCCGGTACGGCTCGCCGACTACCGGGGCAAGGTCGTCGTCCTGAACGTGTGGGCGTCCTGGTGCGGACCCTGCCGGGCCGAGGCGCCCGAACTGTCCAAGGCGCAGCGCGAGTTGGCGGGCAAGGGGGTTCAGGTGCTCGGGGTGGACACGGACGCCGAGCGGGACGAGGAGCGGTCCTTCGAGCGGGAGCACGGGCTGGTCTACCCGAGTCTGCACGACCCCGGCAGCCGCAAGCTGCTCCGGCTGCCCCGTGGCTACGCGCCGCGGGCGCTGCCGTACACCCTCTTCGTCGACCGGGACGGAAAGATCGCCGCGAAGTACCCGAGCCCGCTCACGGCGGCGGACGTGCGCACCATCACGCGGCCGCTGCTGGCCGAGTAGCCGCGGCTTCACCCGCCGCCGAGGCACTCGGCGTTCGGCGCGAGGGGTGCCACCAGGTGGCTCAGGTCGAGCAGGACCGCGTCCAGGCGGGTCACCGAGGTCGCGACCGAGACCTCCACGGCCGGACTGCGGCCGTAGGTGACCAGGTACTCGCGGTCCCCGGCCCGCTCCCGCCACACCCAGTCCACGCCGTCGACGCTGACGCACGCGTCCGTCGTCGGCCCTGGCGGGGTGACGCCGCAGCGCAGTTCCACCGCCCCCTGGCCCCAGACCGCGAGGCCCTCGAAGGTGACCGGGTCGCGGGCGGCCTCCCCGAGACGGGCGGGGTAGCGGCCGGCGATCCGCGCGCACGCGGGGTCCTTCGCCAGCGGCCCCTGCGCCAGTGCGAACACCGGCGAGTTCAGCTCGTACGCCACCAGCGCGGCGCCGGCCACCAGGCCGGCCGCGGTGACACCGGCCGCCGCCCGCCCCCTGCGAGACCATCCACGCATCCTCGATGTCCCCCTCCGAATCGAGGGCACCCGTCATGCCCACGGCCCCGCCCCCGGCGGCGGCCAACCGCTACCCTGGCCGCCATGCTCAGGTATCTGCCCTTCCTGCTGGTCCTCGCGCTGTGGATCTATGCCTTCGTGGACTGCCTGAACACCCCCGAGGACGAGGTCCGCGCGCTGCCGAAGCTGGCGTGGGTGCTGATCATCCTGCTCTTCGGCGAGGTGCTGGTCGGCCCGGTGGCCTGGCTGGTCGCGGGCAAGGCACGGCAGCCGCGCGAGCGGTGGGTCGCACCGGACGACAACCCGGAGTTCCTGAAGTCCCTGAAGCCGGAGGATCCGCGCACCGACTGACCGGGCGCGTCCCCCTACAGCAGCGCCTTCACCTGCGCCCCGGTCAGCGGTCGCCGGAACACCTGCACCTGCCTGATCGAGCCGGGGAACCAGTCGGCGGGAGCGCCCCCGGCGGTGGCACGGCCGATCACCAGCGGGCCGTCGGCGGCGACCGGGGCACCGTCGTCGACACCGGCCTCCTGGACGCCGTCGACGTACAGGAGGAGCTGGTCGCGCAGCCCCTCGTAGACGCCGACCAGGTGGGTCCAGGCGTCCGGCTCGGGGACGGTGAACGACAGGGCGCGCACGTCGGGCCGGGCAAAGGCCCAGCGGTTCTCCGCGGCCGCGTACTGGAGGTAGAAGCCGCTGACGGCACCGGCGTCCTGGCTGACGGCGGTGGCGAAGCCCGAGGGCACTCTGCTCAGCGCCACCCACGCCGAGACGGTGAACCCGTGGCCCTTGCCGGTCCGCAGCACCGGCCCCCCGGTCACGATCTGGCTGGTGCCGCCGTCGAACAGCGGGGCCCCGTCCTTGCCCCGTCCCCAGCCGACCCCGGTGGCCGTCCCGTCGTACCGGCCGGTGTCGTCGGCGGCGACCGCGCCAGAGGTCTCGTCCAGCGGCCAGGCGTCGGCCGGCGGGGGGACGGAGACGGAACCGGCGGAGCGCTTCGGCGACTTCCCGGGCCCGCCCCTGTCGACGAGGCGCGCGACCGGTACGGCCGCGAGCGCGGCGACGGCCAGGGCTCCCCCGGAGAGGAGCAGGGTACGACGGCTCGTGCCCGGGTTCCGCTGGTACGACACGGGCCGCACCGGGGGCGGCGCCGGGTCGAGCCGGGTGACCGGGCGGGTCGCGACGGGCCGCGGGACCGGGCGCGTGACGTCGTCGGCCCCGGCCACGGGTTCGGCGGCGAGGCCGGTGACCGGCCGGGCGAGCAGCGCGCCGGCGTCGTCCGTGAGCCCGATCCGGGCCAGGATCTCGCGCGGGGTGGGCCGCCCGGCCGGGTCCTTGGCCAGACAGGCGGCGATGAGGGAGGCGAGGTCCGGGTCGGTGACGGCGGTGATGTCGGGTCCGTCGTGCACGACCCGGTAGAGCAGGGACGGAGTGGACCCGTCGCCGAAGGGGTTGCCGCCCGTGGCCGCGAAGGTCAGCACCGCACCGAGCGAGAACACATCGCTCGCGCCGGTCACCTCCGCGCCCTCGACCTGCTCCGGCGACATGAATCCGGGCGAGCCGACCATGAGCCCGGCCCGCGTGATGGTCTCCGACTCCACACTGCGGGCGATACCGAAGTCGATGACCCGAGGCCCGTCGTCGGCGAGCAGCACGTTCGACGGCTTGAGGTCACGGTGGACCAGCTGGGCCGCGTGGATGGAGGTGAGCGCCTCGGCCAGTCCGGCGGCGAGACCGAGCACGGTGGCGGCGGGCAGCGGCCCCCGCTCCATGACCGCGTCCTGGAGGGAGGGCCCGGCGATGTAGCTGGTCACCAGCCAGGGCAGCGGGGCGTCCGGGTCGGCGTCCACGACGGGTGCGGTGAAGGCACCGCTGACCTTGCGGGCGGCCTCCACCTCACGTCGGAACCGGGACCGGAACTCGGGCTGCCCCGCCACCAGTTCGGCATGGACCACTTTCACGGCGACGGCCCGGCCACCCGGGGAGCGGCCGAGGAAGACCCGGCCCATGCCGCCCGCGCCAAGCCGCCCGAGCAGCTGGTACTCCCCGACGGAGCGTGGATCGCCGGGCTCCAGAGCTGCCACGACCCCTCCCGCACCGCTGACTCCCGAAGACCCGGTCAGCATAGGACCGCCGGCCCGCACGGTTGACCGATTCCGGTCCCCGCAGGGCAAGTTGCCCCCGGGTCTGCCCTCGCGGACAGGCCGCTGCACGGACGTGACGGAGACGTCCCGCGCTCGAGGGAGGTCGCGCGGCCCTGACGGGGGTCAGCAGGGCGAGTCGCCGGGCAGGTGCTCCTTCGCCCACTCGCCGAGTTCCTTCAGCGAGGGCTCCAGCGCGGCGCCCGCCGAGGTCAGGCGGTACGAGACCCGCAGCGGCGGGCCCTCGTCGACCTCGCGCACGACGAGTCCGGCCGCACCGAGTTCGGTGAGCCGGTCGGAGAGCATGCGCTCGCTGATGCCGGGGATGGCGCGGCGGAGGTTGGCGAAGTGCGTCGGCTGGCCCATGAGGACGGAGAGGATCGGGCCGTTCCAGCGCTTCCCGAGCACCTGGAAGACGCGCGTGATGCCGCCGTCCACGGCTTTGCACTGCTCCGGGTCGTGCGTCTGGTCCACCGCCATGCAATCAGGGTACAGGCCCGCCACGGGCAGGGGTGAAAAAAAGTAAGCACCTGTGTTATCTATAGCCGAGTACGAATTCTCAGCCCTCGCGCCTCGCGCCGGGCTCGCCATCCCTGTGTCTGGAGACCCCCATGGCCACCCTTCTCCACATCGACTCGTCGCTGTTCCCGGGCGAGGCGTCCGCCTCCCGCACCGTCACGGAGGCCTTCCGTGCGGCATGGCAGGAGCAGCACCCCGACGGCACGGTGATCTACCGCGACCTGGCGGCGGACCCGGTGCCGCACATCACCGCGGCCGGCCACACCGCCGGATTCGCCGACCCCGCCACCCACACCCCCGAGCAGGCGGCCGCCTTCGCCGACCGGGTGCGGCTGATCGAGGAGCTGGAGCAGGCGGACGCGATCCTCATCGGCGCCCCGATGTACAACTTCACGATCCCCTCGACGCTCAAGGCGTGGCTGGACAACGTGATCCTGATGGGCCGCACCGGGGGCGAGGACCCGTCCGCCAAGGGCACCCCGGTCACGGTCGTGGCCAGCCGCGGCGGTTCGTACGCGCCGGGCACCCCGCGGGAGTCGTTCGAGTACGTGCAGAACTACCTGTCCGCGGTCCTCTCCGGCGGCCTCGGCCTCGAAGTCGACTTCATCGTGCCGGAACTGACGATGGCTCCGCATGTGCCGGCCATGACCGAGCTCGTGCCGCTGTACGAGGCCTCCCGTGACCGCTCCCTCCAGGACGCGGCCGACAAGGCCAAGGACCTCGCGGGCCGCTTCGCCGCGTAGCGGCCCCGGCGGAGCGGATTGCGCCGATCGGCCCAGCTCCACATGCGGGTCCGGTGGCGGGCGGTTGTGATGGACGCGTTGTCATCCCGCTACCAGGAGGCCTTCATGCGCATCCGCGCCCTCGCTGTCACCGGCGCCATCGCCGCCACCCTCGCCCTGGGCACCACCGCCGCCTACGCCGACAACGGCGCCGACGCCATCGGTTCCGCGGCCAACAGCCCGGGCCTGCTGTCGGGCAACGTCATCCAGGTTCCGGTCGACATCCCGGTCAACGCGTGCGGCAACAGCATCAACCTGATCGGCCTGCTCAACCCGGCGGCCGCCAACGTCTGCACCAACGGCTGACCCTGCCGGGACGCCGCCGCGGAAGCTTCCGGAGGACCGACCCGCCTCCGGAAGCTTCCGCATGCGTGCAGGTTGTACGCCGGCGAGCCGTCCGCGACCGACAATGCGCCCCTGGGCCGGACCGGGCGCGAACCCGACACTTACCTCGTATGACGACTGCTCCCGCCGGTTCCACCACCAGTGTCACGCCCGAGTACGGCGACCGGGTCATCGCCGTGGAGGCGGCGGGCTCGGAACCGATCCCCGACGCCGAACGCCACGGCAGCCCGCTCCAGCTCCTGTGGACCTGGGCGTCCCCCAACATCGAGTTCGCGACCGTCTACATCGGCGTGATCGCGGTCCTCTTCTTCGGCCTGGACTTCTGGACGGCGACCACCGCGATCCTGCTGGGCACCGCGATCGGGGCGGTCACCCAGGGCGTACTGTCACTGGACGGCCCGCGGTTCGGCGTCCCGCAGATGGTGGTGGGCCGCTTCTCCTTCGGCCATCGCGGCAACATCCTGCCCTCCGCGGCCAACGGCCTGCTGGCGGGCGTCGGCTGGTTCGCGGTGAACAGTGTGAGCGCGGCCTTCGCCCTGAACACACTGACCGGCCTGCGACCGCTCCCCTCCCTGCTGCTCGTCGTGGTCGCGGAGATCCTGATCGGGTTCATCGGCCACAACTTCGTGCACACCTTCGAGAAGTACGCGTTCCCGGCCCTCGCGGTGATCTTCCTGCTGGCCGGGGTGTGGACCTTCAAGGACGCGGATCTCGGCGGTGGCGGCGCGGGCGGCGGTACCGGCGGCTTCCTGCTCGCGTTCAGCGCGGCCTGGGGGTACGCGGCCGGCTGGAACCCGTACGCCACGGACTACTCGCGCTACCTCCCGCGCACGGCGAACAAGGTGAGAACGGTCGTGTACCCGGCGGTCGGCCTGTTCGTGTCGGTCTCGCTCGTCGCCGTCGTCGGCGCCGCCTCGGCCACGATCGCCGCCCCGGAGGGCGCCACGCCCACGGCCGCCTTCACCGGTCATCTCCCCGGCTGGCTCGGCGACCTCGTCCTGCTCGCCATCATGCTCGGCGGGGTCTCGGCGAACGCCCTCAACGTCTACTCCGGGGCGATCTCGATCGCCTCCTTCGGCCTGCGGCTGCCCACCTGGCTGAGCCGTAGTGCGCTGGTCGTGGTGTCGGGTATCGCCGGTACGGCGGCCGCCTGGGCCTCGCTGGACGACGCGGGTACCGCGTACGAGGCGTTCCTGCTGGTCATCGCGTACTGGGTGGCGCCCTGGCTGGGCGTGGTGCTGGTGGAGCGGTGGCTCCAGGGCCGTACCGCGGCCGACGCGGACCTGGCAGCCCGGCTGACCGACCGCTCCTTCACCAACTGGCCCGGGGTCGCTTCCCTGTTGACCGGCGTCGCGGTCTCCGTCCCGCTCTTCTCCAACCAGGAGGACTACGTGGGCTGGGTGCCGGAGCACCACCCCGCCTTCGGCGACATCACCCCGCTGATCGGCTTCGCGGTGAGCTCCCTGCTGTACGCGGCCCTGCGCGGACGGAAGTCCTAGGTCTCGTCCGAGGCGATGTACGCCTGGTACCTCTCGGCGCTCATCAGGGCGTCGAGAGCCTTCCTGTCGGAGACCTCGATCCTGATCACCCACGCGTCGTGCGGCTCGGTGTTGAGCAGCTCGGGTTCCGAGTTGAGCTCCTCGTTCACCTCGATCACCTTGCCGCCGACCGGCAGGTAGACCTCGGTCACCGCCTTCACCGACTCGACGCTGCCGAACGGCTCACCCGCCTCGAACGTCCGGCCCACGTCCGGCACCTCCACGAACACGATGTCACCGAGCTGCTTCTGGGCGTACTCGGTGATCCCGATCCTGGCGGTGCCGCCGTTCATCTGGATCCACTCGTGTTCCTGGGTGTACTTGAAATCCGACGGGTACATGGCGCGGCTCCTTCGAGTTCGGTCGGCGCATTCAGCCTGCCACCCGGGTCGCCCTGAGTAACGGCGCGCATACGTCCGGCCTAGTCGTCCCGCAGCCATCGCCAGATGCGGGTGCGGTGCAGCACGTAGATGGCGGCGACCAGGGCGATGATCTGGAGGCCCACGGCGAGCAGCCAGAACTCGTCCCGGGTCTCCAGCCTGTCCGTCAGGAAGGTGAAGTTCATGCCGAAGAACCCGGTCAGGAACGACAGCGGCAGGAAGATCAC
Source organism: Streptomyces sp. NPDC059224 (assembly GCF_042754285.1). Classification (NCBI taxonomy): domain Bacteria; kingdom Bacillati; phylum Actinomycetota; class Actinomycetes; order Kitasatosporales; family Streptomycetaceae; genus Streptomyces; species Streptomyces sp. NPDC059224. The sequence goes on along the minus strand of NZ_JBHZAN010000012.1, from coordinate 54,346 downwards.
CGACACGATGGCCAGCCGGTTGATCACGCCGTTCTGTTCGCCCGCGATCAGGGACGAGTAACTGGCCAGGGCGCGGCGGGCGGCATCCTGGAGGGACTCGATGTCCGTGCGGACCAGCCGGGCCGAACGGACGAACTCCTGAGCCAGACGCTGCCGTTCGGCCGGGAAGTCACTGCTCGTCATCCGGCGGGCCACCACGTCGTCGACCGCCTGGAGGTAGGGCAGCAGCGAGTGGTGCAGCAGCGCGGCCCGGCGGCGCAGCTGGGACAGCAGGTAGATCTGCTCGGGGCGCCGGTCCTCGAACATGTCGTCCTCCAGCTCCTCCACCTGGAGCAGCGCCCGCACCGTGGCCCGGCGGAAGGTCGCCAGCCCCTCCTGAAGCAGCAGGAAAAGGGTGGCCACGGCGTCCCGCGGGCGCTCCCTGCACAGCTGCGCCGTGAAGCCCGACGCCAGGACGTCCTGGCCCCAGTGGGCGGCCAGCACGAAGCGCTCGCCCGCCAGGGCGTGCACATAGGCGATCCGGTCGTCGACGACCACGGGCACGACGAAACCGGCGAGGTCCCCGAGGAATTCGGCCCGTGGCGACTCGTCCGGCCTGCCGAACCAGTCCAGGTCCTCGTCGTCCAGGCCGAACCGGCGGGCGACCTGCTCGTCCGTGGGGTCCGCCTCATCGAGCAGCTGGACCCCGAGGAGCAGGAACGGGTCCTCGACGAGCAGCCGCCGGGCCTCCGCCAGGGACACTCGTGTCCTGCCCCCGTCCGGCACCGACACCCTCGTTACGATCATCGCCCTCACCGCTGATCCCGTCGGCCACCGTCCCAGCGTCCGCGGGGCCCGCGCGCCACGCACGCGCAGTCGCCCGTCTGCCGGGCGGGACCGCCACCATCGGGTGAGGGCCGGCCCGGCTCAGGCCACCGTGCGCAGGCCGCCCAGCGCCGCTCCGGCCCCCCGTACCAGCCGGTGCGCGCAGGCCGCCGTCAGCAGTTCGCCCAGCAGGTCCGGGTCGTCGATCTCCAGGCCGAGGAGGGTCTCGATGCGCTCCAGGCGCTGGTAGAGGGACTGGCGGCCGATGTGGAGCAGGGCCGCGGTGCGGGTCGGGGAGCAGCCGTGGCGCAGGTGCGTCTCCAGGGTGCGGACCAGGTCGCTGGCGTGGGCGGCCTCCCAGGCGAGCAGCGGGCCGAGGGTGTGCCGGACGAGCGCGGTGAGGCGTTCGCGGTTGGCGGCGACACCGCCCCGGGTCAGCTCCCGCTCCAGGGCGAGGGCGCGCGCGGAGGTCACCAACGGCCCCTCGGGTGCGGTGGGTTCGGCGGGCGGCACGGTCAGCGCCAGTTCGAGGGTGGTGCGGGCCGCGCGCAGCGTCTCGCTCCAGTGCAGCCAGCCGCCGCCCGCCTCGACGGCGTGCCCGACGGCGACGGTCAGCCCGGAGCCGGCGACCGTACGGAAGGCCTCCTGAACCGCGCGGACGGGATCGCGGGAACCCTGTCCCGCACCGGCACCGGCACCGGCACCGGCCAGTGCGATCAGCGCGAGGACGTCCCCGGGGAACGCCGCCCGCATCACCCCCGCCCCGCCCGACAGCCGTACCGCCCGGTCCACCACCCCGGTCTCCCGCGTCCCGTGCACCGACACCCCGATCAGCCGCGCACCCGGCCCCGGACGGAACCCGGCGAGCGCCGAGCGGGCCTCCACCTCCGGCTGGTTCAGCGCGGCCCGGTCGGCCAGGTCGGCCAGCAGGGCCACCGTGTGGTCGTCGCCCCAGGGCCGTACCGCCGCCCGCCCGGACAGTCCGCGGGCGACGATCGCCCGGTTGGCGGCCTCCGCGATCCGCACGAAGGGCACCACCCGGTGCAGGGCCAGCAGGGGCAGTCCCCGGGTGCGGGCCTCGTCGGTCACCTCGGGCGGCATGCTCGGCAACGACCGGCCGACCTCCACCGCGAGCCCGGCCGCACCGCGCGCGGCCAGCTCACGGACGTAGCGACGACGGACCTCCTCGCCGACACCGGTCAGCCCGAAGCCGTTGGTGAGCAGCAGCTCGCCGCCGTCGAGGAAGTTGACGCCCTCGTAGACCTCGCTGGTGTGGACCCAGCGGACCGGCAGGTCCAGGGCGTCCGCACCGGCCAGCAGCTCGGGGCCGGCCGCCCGCACCTGGTCGAGGGCCAGGACGTCGCGGAGGGTGAGTGCGGGCACGGGAACCTCCAGGGGACGGGCACGGGCGCTGACATTTCGTCCGGCCGCGGCTTGCCCGGAGGGTACTTTCCGCACGTTGCCCTCGTGTTTCGGCCACAGGAGAGTGAAGACATGGATCAGCTGCAAGCACGGACCTGGCTCGCCACCGCCGTCGCCGAGGCCCGCGCCGGGCTCGCGGAGGGGGGCGTTCCGATCGGCGCCGCGCTCTACGGCGCCGACGGCTCGCTGCTCGGCCGCGGGCACAACCGGCGGGTGCAGGACGGCGACCCGTCCCTGCACGCCGAGACCGCCGCCTTCCGCGCGGCGGGACGGCAGCGGTCGTACCGGGGCACCACCATGGTGACGACCCTGTCCCCGTGCTGGTACTGCTCGGGTCTGGTCCGCCAGTTCGGGATCTCCCGGGTCGTGATCGGCGAGGCGACCACCTTCCACGGCGGCCACGACTGGCTCGCCGAGCACGGCGTGGAGATCGTCCTGCTGGACGACCCGGAGTGCGTCGACGTGATGCGCGCCTTCATCAAGAACCAACCGGCCCTGTGGAACGAGGACATCGGCGATGAGTGACACCACCCGCACCGGCACCGGCACCCGTATCCCCACCGTCGACCTGCGGCCCTGGCTCGACGGCGACGTGGACACCCGGCGCCGGATCGCCCGGACCGTCGACGCCGCCCTGCAGAGCGCCGGCTTCCTGCTCGTCACCGGCCACGGCGTCGGCACCGGGCTGCGCGACGGCGTACGGGAGGCCGCGCGGGCCTTCTTCACGCTGCCCGCGGAGGTGAAGGCGGCCTACACGGCGAAGGTCGGCGGGCGCGGCTGGCTCGGGCCCGGCGCGGAGGCCAACGGCTACTCGGAGGGCACCGAGACCCCGCCCGACCTCAAGGAGTCGCTGACCTTCGCGACCCACGAACCCTTCGAGGACCCGGTGACCAACGCGGAGTGGTACGCGCCCAACGTGTGGCCGGCCGAGGTGCCGGAGCTGCGGGCGGTCTGCGAGGAGTACCTGCAGAGGATGGGCGAACTGGAGAAGACGCTGCTGGAGCTGCTGGGACACGCGCTCGGTCTGGAAGGGGACTTCTTCTCCCGGCACATGGACCACCCGACGTACGGCTTCAACATCAACTGGTATCCGGGGACCGGGGTGGTCGGCGAGCCCGAGCCGGGGCAGTTCCGGATCGGGCCGCACACCGACTTCGGGACGGTGACCGTCCTGGACCGCCAGGCGGGCCGCGGCGGACTCCAGGTGTACACCGATGAGGGCGGCTGGGAGGACGCGCCGTACGACCCGGCCGCCTTCACCGTCAACATCGGTGACCTGATGGCCCGTTGGACCGGCGACCGGTGGCGGTCCGGGCGGCACCGGGTGCTGCCGCCGCCCACGGACGCGCCGGAGGAGGAACTGATGTCCCTCGTCTACTTCGGCGAGTGCACTCCGGGCACGGTCGTCGCGTCGGTCCCGGCACCGGTCGGCCGGGTGGCGTACCCGCCGGTCGACTCACACGTGTACCTGAGGCAGAAGCTGGACTCCATCACGGTCGCCTGACCGCCGTCCCGGCCGCCACCGCCCCTGTCACTCCTGGTGCCGGTTTCGTAACCGGACGGACATCACTCGGTCTGGCCCGAAGCAACCACCCCTTCCTACACTGGCGTCAGGGGGGAGATGTCTTGCACAGACGGTTGCACGGGCGTGGGGCGCTGTTCGACGTGGAGCCGGCCGGGCTCATACCGAGGATCGTCGGGTTACGGCCGTACCAGCACCGTGCCCATCCCCTCGAACACCCCGGCGAGCTGCCGTTCGTGGTGCTGACCGGGACCCGGGGGCTCGGCAAGAGCGCGGTGCTCGGCGAGTTGCGGGACGCCTACCGGGGGCACACACCGGTCGCGCTCGTCGACTGTGCGGAGGCGCAGTTCACGGCGCCGCCCGCGGAGCGGCCCGCCGAGTCCTGGTCGCCGGTCGCGCAGCTCCTGCTGGTCGTCGCCGAGCAGCTCGCCGAACCGGTGACGGGCGCCGGGCGGATCACCTTCCCGCGCCTCATGTCCGGGCTGGTCGCGGTGGCCGCCGGAGGCTGGGGCGACGCCGACTCGGAGCGGATCCGGCGCGAGGTGGAGCGGATCCTGCTGCTGAACGAGAGCGGCTCCTGGATCAGCGGGTTCGCCGGGCGGTGGGCCGGGAAGGTGGCCGCGAAGGTGGTCGCCGCCGCCACCGGCACCGGGCCGCTGGTCTCCGGCGCCATCGAGGCCACCCTGGAGTCGGTCGCCGAGGGGTTCGCCAGCCGCCGGCACCAGAAGGCGTCCGTCTGGTACCGCACGTATCCCAACGCGGGCGGCCACGCGCAGCGCGGGCTGATCCTGCTGTCCGGGCACTTCCGGGCCGGCGGCACCTCCCGGCGGCACGCCGAGCGCTATCTCGTACGGGCCCTGCTCGCCGACCTGACGGAGGCGTACAGCGGGGTGCTGCCCCGGATGCAGCGGCTCGGCCGCCCGCTGGTGCTGATCGACGACGCGGGGACCGGACCGGGCCCCGGTCTGCTGGACGCCGTGCTGCGCGACCGCGCCGACGGGGTCGCCGACCAGGTGGCGTTCGTCGCCGGTCTGCGCGGCGACGGCCGCGAGCTGCTGCGCAACGGCGTACGGCGGGAGCTGGCCGAGGTCGCCCGGCGCACCGAGTGGGTGGCGGACACGGCGGCACCGTCCTCACGGGCGCTGCTGGTGGCGTTACCGCCGCTCTCCCCCGACGACACCCTGCATCTGGTCGCCACCCCGGCCGCACCCCAACTGCCGCGCATGGTGCACCGGTTGACCGGCGGAAACCCGCTGGGCATCGCCGTGCTCGCGGAGGCGGCGGCCCAGCACCCGGACCGCGTCGGCACGCTGGGCGAGCTGCTGACGGCCGAGGTACGGCTGACCGAGGACGGCCCGGCGGCCCCCGTGTACGCGCAGCTCCTGGACCGGCTGGTCCCTGCGGACCGGCTGGACGAACTGACCGTACTGGCGGCCGCGCACGACTACGGTTCGGCGTGCGCCCTCGCCGAGGCGCTGCTCCCGGACGACTTCGGCCCCTCGGGCGTACGGGCGCTGCAGGACCGGCTGGCCCAGGAGGGAATGCCGGTCGGGTACGGGCAGTTCGTCGGTGACCGCTTCGTCCGCACCCTGCTCCTGCTCCGGCTGCATCTGCGGGACACCGACCACGGCGAGTGGCGCACGGTCCACGAGACGCTGATCGCCTACTACGCCGGGGACTGGCCGGCCGGCTTCCGGCTGCACCTGCGGATGGCGCTCGGGGAGACCGGGCAGGCCGTCGCCCACCTCCGCGACACCTTCCTGACCGTGGAGACGCCCGACTGGCTGCGCACCCTGCGTTTCCTCGCCTCGGCGCCCTACTTCCACGCCCACGACGCCGAGGGCCGCGACTTCGCCGGGCACGGCGACCGGCGGGCGGCGGTGGCACTGGGCCGCACCGACGCGAGCCACCTGGTCCCCGAGGGTGCGGACCCCGTACTGCACCTGCGCGTACGGCGGTTGCTGCACGGGCTGTGGTATCTCACCGACCCGCTGGTGGTGCCCGACCCGAAGGTGGGTGACCGGCTGCGCTTCGAGCTGGAGCAGTTGTCCAACCTGCGTCCGGCCGACAACGCCCTGCTGTGGCAGGCCTCCCGGGTCTGGCCCGCGGCGGCCCTGGCGGGGCGTCCGCCGCAGGAGGACGACGACGAGGGCGACGACGAGCGGAGCGGGGTGGCGTGATGGCGCGGCGGGGCGTGGGCACGTGGTTGCGCGAGGGCGTCTGGGAGATCCCGCTGCGCCGCTGTCTCGCCCTGCTGGTCGCGGCGGGGCTGGTCACGGGTCTGGTGATCGGGGTGCGGACGGCGGTCCGCGAGGACCGGTCCTGCGCGCCGGGGGTGGCCCGGCCCGAGGGCAGTGACGAGTGCGTGGGCGTGGCGACGACGGCGTTCGACTTCGGGCATCCGCAGCTCCGCGCCACGGTACGGGCCATCGCCCGGGAGAACGCCCGCCTGAGGCCCGGACGTTATGTGACGGTCGCGGTGATGCTGCCGTACACCGCGACGGCGGCGGCGAGCCTCGCCGACATCCAGCACGAACTCCAGGGTGCCTACCTGGCCCAGTACCAGGCCAACCACGACTCCAACGGCCAGTCCCCGGCGATCCGGCTGGTGCTGGCCAACCCCGGTGCGACCAGCCGGTACTGGAAGGAGATGGTGGACCGGCTGGCCGCCATGACCGACTCCGCGGACCGGCTGCGGGCGGTGGCCGGGGTCGGGCAGAGCACCGACGACAACAAGAAGGCCGTCAAGGAGCTGACCCGGCGGGGGATCCCGGTGGTGGGTTCGTCGATCACCGCCGACGACCTCGCCAACGGGCAGGGCGGCAGGGACCCCTATCCCGGTCTGGCCCGGGTCTCCCCCACCAACACCGACGAGGCCCGTGCCCTCGCCTCCTTCGCCAAGGTCGGCGCGGGCCGCGCGCTGCTGGTGTACGACAAGCCGGGCGACCCCTACACCCGGACGCTCCAGAACTCGTTCGCCGCGCTGATCAAGGGTTCGCCCTACGAGCCCCAGCCGTTCACACCGCCGGCCGACCGCAGCAAGGAGGGGACGACCGCGAACACGTTCCGGCAGATCACCAACCTGGTCTGCGACACCTCGCGGTCGACCGACACGATCCTGTTCGCCGGCCGGCACACGCAGCTGCGGCAGTTCATCAACGCGCTGGGCGCACGGGGCTGCCAGGACCGCACGTTCACGGTGCTGACCGGGGACGAGGGGTCGTACCTCACCGGCGAGAAGCACCTTGACCGGGACGCCCTGCGGCACCGTCTGTCGGTCCGGTACACCGCTCTCGCCCATCCGGACGCCTGGCTCGGGGACAATCCGAGAACCGGGGGTTCGGCCGTGGCGGCGGGGACGCTGACCCGGCTGCTGACGAAGGCCGAGAAGTCACCGGTGGGACCGATCGGGCCGGTGGCCCTGGAGGACGGGCAGCTGATCATCGGGTACGACGCGATGCGGCTCGCGGTGCACGGCATCCGCGAGGCGGTGCCCCAGGGGAGGTCGGTGCCGACGCTCGCCGACGTGGGGTTGCAGTGGCCTCAGGTGAAGGGGTCGCTGCGGGTGGACGGGGCGAGCGGGTGGATCTGCCTGGACGTGCACGGGAATCCGTACGACAAGGCTGTGCCGATCGTGGAGCTGCGGCCGGAGGGCGGCTCGCGGTTCGTGACCCTGGCCTGGCCCGAGGGGAAGCCGCCGGGCGGAGCGTGTCTGCCGCCGTCGTAGGCGGGTGCCCGGGTTCTCACACCGCCAAGAGTTCGGTCAGACGTTCGAAACGACTCGGCCACTGCTGCTCCGTGGCCGTCGCGTCCTCGGACTCGTGGGTGAAGCGCAGGACCGTGCCGGACTCGCCGTCGTGTTCCAGGTGGAAGCGGATCCTGCCGCCGCCCGCCACCGTGTACTCGGCGATCCGGTCGACGTCCCAGGCCGTCACCCTGCCCGTGCCGAGGCCGCCGAGGGTGACCGTGCCGCCCAGCCTCGGTTGCAGCACGTCGACCGGGGTGAGCCAGGCGGCCAGGCCCTCCGGGGTGGACAGGCTCGGCCAGACCTGGCCCATCGGCCTCGGCAGTCGGATCACCAGCTGAAGGACGGCCATGGCACCAGTGTCGCCCTTCGCCGGCTCACACGCCCGCGTAGGAGTGCTTGCCGGTGACGAAGATGTTGACGCCGTAGTAGTTGAACAGCCAGCAGCCGAACGCGAGCATCGCCAGGTAGGCGGCCTTGCGGCCCTTCCAGCCGGCGGTGGCCCGGGCGTGCAGGTAGCAGGCGTAGGCGACCCAGGTGATGAAGGACCAGGTCTCCTTGGGATCCCAGTTCCAGTACCGGCCCCAGGCGCTGCCCGCCCAGATCGCACCGGCGATGATCGTGAAGGTCCACAGCGGGAAGACCGCCGCGTTGACCCGGTAGGCGAACTTGTCCAGCGAGGCCGACGCCGGCAGCCGGTCCAGGACCGAGGTGGCGAAGCGGCCGGGGGTGCCGCCGGTCTCCAGCTTGTTCTCGTAGGAGTCCTTGAAGAGGTACAGGACCGTGGCGACCGCGCCCACGTAGAAGACCGCGCCGCAGAAGATGGCGGTCGAGACGTGGATGTACAGCCAGTACGAGTGCAGGGCCGGGACCAGCGGCTCGCTCGCCGTGTACAGGACGGTGACCGCGAGACCGAGGTCGAGCAGGACCGTGGTGATGAGGAAGAGGCCCATCCAGCGGACGTTCTTCTTCAGGGCCAGCAGCCCGAGGTAGATGGCGACGGCCACCGTGGAGAACGTGATGTTGAACTCGTACATGTTGCCCCACGGCGCCCGCTGCACGGAGGCGGCCCGGGTGATCACACCGGCCAGCTCCACGAGGAAGGCGAGGACCGTGAGGGAGATCGCGATCCGGCCGTAGAGGTCGCCCTGCTCGTCGCCGCCGTGGGCGCCGGGGCCGTCCGGCACGTCACGCGAGCCCGCCGCGGAGCGCACGACGACCTTCGGACGTTCGAGTACGGCGGTGCCGCCGGCCCTCTTGACCGTGACCGCCGGCGCCTTCCTCGCCGCGGTGTCGGTGGTGAGGGCGTTGGCGGTCCGGGCGACGCGGCTGCGGCTGCCCAGCAGCCACTCGAAGATGTAGGCGAAGAAGGCCAGTGTGTAGACGGCCATCGAGGAGTAGATGAGCGTGTTGCTCATGCTCGCGAGATGCTCGTTGGTCGCGGCGAGCGTGGTTGCGGTGGCGGAAGTCATCGCTTCTCAGCCCCTTCGGCAGGTACGGGGGATGCTGCTGAATGGTCGTCTTCGCCGGGATCGGAGGCCCCCGGCGCCTGGTCGTAGAGGATTCCCGCGAGGTCGCCCAGTTCCTCGGGCACCTTCGCCGACTCGCTGCGGCCGAGCCCGGCCATCTCGACCACCGTCACACCGTCCGCGCCCGGCACGGCCCGCACCCAGACGCGGCGGCGCTGGATGAACAGCGAGGCGGCGAGACCGAAGATCGCGGCGAGCGCGCCGCCCAGGGCCCAGCCGCTGCCGGGCTCCTGGACGATCTCGAAGCCCGCCCATTCCTTGACGTCCTTCTCGAACGTCACGGAACCGGCGCCGTTCGGCAGCTGCATGGTCTGCCCGGGCTTCAGGTTGTCGCGGAACTGCGCCCCCTTGGAGTCCTTGAACTCCTTCATGTGGGACTTGTCGAGCTGGTAGACGCTCTGCGGGATACCCGAGTCGACGCCGAGGTCACCGTGGTACGGCGTCAGGTTCAGCACCGGGTTGCCCAGCGCCGGGAAGGTGGACAGGACGGAGGAGCCGCCGCCGTAGGTCGGCAGGAAGAACGCCGAGATACCGAGCTGCTCGCTGATCCCCTGCGGGTTCTTGTAGCCGTCCATCACCTTGACCACGCCCTGCGAGGTGACGTTGGCGTCGAGCGGGAGCAGCGGCACGGCGTCGTGGTAGACGACGTCGCCCTTGGCGTCACGGACCGTGACGACGGGGGCATAGCCGTGGCTGACGAGGTAGACCTTGGCGTCGTCGATGCGCAGCGGCTCGTTCACCTTGATGGTGGTCCGCCTCGGCTTGCCGTAGGCGCCCTCGCTGTAGTCGATGTCCGCGCTGAAGGTGACCGGGGTGCCCTTGCTGGGGCCGCTGGTCTGGTAGCTGGCCTTGAAGTTCTTCAGGTCGAAGCTGAACGGCACCAGGTCGTCGGTACTGAACAGGGAACCGGACTTGAAGTCGTCGTACTGGAGGATCGAGTTGGCGAACCCGTCGCCCTCGACGACCAGCTTGGTGCCGTCCGACTTGTACATCTGCCCGGAGGCGAACGCGATCAGCATCACGATCAGCGCGACATGGAAGACCAGGTTGCCGAACTCGCGGACGTAGCCCTTCTCGGCCGCGACCGCGTCCCCGACGAGGTGCGACCGGAAGCGCCGCTTCTTCAGCAGCGTCAGCGCCGCGTCACGGACCTCTTCGGGAGCGGCCGTGGTCCGCCAGGTGGTGTACGCCGGGAGGCGGTCCAGCCGCTTCGGCGCGCCCGGCGGCCGGCCGCGCAGCTGGCCCACGAACTGCCAGGCGCGCGGGATGATGCAGCCGACGAGGGAGACGAACAGCAGGATGTAGATCGCCGAGAACCACACCGAGCTGTAGACGTGGAACAGGCCGAGCTTGTCGTAGAGCGGCGACAGCGTCCTGTGGGCCTTGCGGAAGTCGTCGACCTTGGAGATGTCGGCGCCGGACTGCGGGATCAGTGAACCGGGGATCGCGCCCAGCGACAGCAGCAGGAGCAGCAGCAGCGCGACCCGCATGGAGGTCAGCTGCCGCCAGAACCAGCGGGCCCAGCCGACGACACCGATGCCGGGGACGATCGGCGGCTCGTCCTGGGAGGGCGCGGTGGACAGCTGCGAGCCGGCCGCGCCGAGTTCCTGATCGTCGGAGACGTGCCTCGAACTCGAACTCATCGATCAGATCCCTACAGTGAAGCCGTCGGACCAGCCCTGCATCTCCTGCACGAGGCCGTCCCAGGCCCCGGTCAGCAGCAGCACACCGGTCACGATCATCATCGTGCCGCCGATGCGCATCACCCAGACATAGTGGCGCTTGACCCAGCCGAAGGCGCCGAGCGCCTTGCGGAACGCGACCGCGGTGAGCACGAAGGGCACGCCGAGGCCGAGGCAGTACGCGACCGTCAGTACGGCGCCGCGGCCGGCGCTGCCCTGCTGGGCGGAGAGGCTCAGCACGGCGGAGAGCGTCGGGCCGATGCACGGGGTCCAGCCGATGCCGAACAGCGCGCCGAGCAGCGGTGCCCCTATCAGACCGGTCACCGGCCGCCGGTGGAAGCGGAACTCGCGCTGCGTGAACCAGGGCATCAGGCCCATGAAGAACACGCCCAGGACGATCATCAGGACTCCGAGCACCTTGCCCAGGGTGCCGGACTGTTCCTGGAGGTCCTGGCCGAAGTAGCCGAACAGGGCTCCGCCCGACACGAACACGGCGGTGAAGCCGAGCACGAAGAGTGCGGCGCCGGCGGCCATCCGGCCCCGCCGGGCTTCGGCGAGGTCCGTCCCGGCGACCCCCGTGACGTACGACAGGTATCCGGGCACGAGGGGCAGCACGCACGGGGAGAAGAAGGAGACGAGTCCGCCGAGCAGCGCGATCGGCAGGGCGAGCAGCAGCGCGCCGTTCAGGACGGTCGTGTTCGGTCCGTCGGTCGCGGCCGCGACCGTGAGGAGTGCGCTCACGTCACTTCTCCGCGACGACCGGCTTGATCATCTTCAGCAGGTTCTCCTCGCTGAGCGCCGCCAGCGAGCGCGCCGCGACGTTGCCCTGCCGGTCGAGGACCAGAGTGGAGGGAATGGCCTGCGGGTTGAGCGTGCCCTTCTTGAACCGGAGCATCAGCTTGCCCGTCGGGTCGTACAGGCTCGGGTAGCCGATGCCGTTCTGCTTCTCGAAGGCGACCGCGGAACCGGTGCTGGTGTCGCGGGTGTTGATGCCGACGAACTGGACGCCCTTGCTCGCGTACTCCTTGGAGACGGAGGCGAAGTAGGGCGCCTCGGCGCGGCACGGGCTGCACCAGGACCCCCACACGTTGAGGACCACGACCTTGCCCTTGTAGTCCGCGACGTCCAGCGTGCTGCCGTCGATGGTCCTGCCCGACAGGTCCGGGGCCGCCGCGCGGTGGCCCTTCGCGACCGTGTCGATGCCGTTCTTGCCGGTGACGAAGTTGGTGTTGCCGCCTCCGCCCGAGGTACCGCCATTGCCGCACGCGGACAGGGTCAGGGCCGCCGAGGCGGCCATGGCGCCGAGCAGGACGGCGCGGCTACGGGTACTCATGTGAAAAGTTTCGCATGCCCGTTCTGGGGATCTTGCGCACCCCCCTCGGTCCGGGGAACGGCCCTTTCAGGCCGCGGCGCCCTTCTTGAGGAGCGTCTTCCAGCCGCCCGCCGGGCGCTGCCCCACGTCCAGCGTGCGCAGCTTCGCGAGGACCTCGGGCTTCTGGACGTCCATCCAGTCCACGAACTGGCGGAAGGAGACCATGCGCACGTCGGCGCCCTTCTCCTTCTCGCGGGCGATGTGCTTGAAGGCCTCCTCTACGGAGTCCATGTAGATGCCGCCGTTCCACTGCTCGAAGTGGTTGCCTATGAAGAACGGCGCCCGGTTTGTCGTGTATGCCCGCTCGAATCCGGCTATGTACGCCTGTGTGGACTGGTGTCGCCAGCCCGGGTAGTTGTAGGCCGGGGCCTTCGTCGAGTTGACCGACTGGTTGGCGAGCATGTTGTAGTCCATGGACAGGACCTCGAAGGAGTGCCCCGGGAACGGTATCTGCTGCAGCGGCAGGTCCCAGATGCCCAGCTTCCTGTCCGGCCAGACCTGGCGGCCGCCCGGCGAGGAGGCGTCGTAGCGCCAGCCGAGCTCGCGGGCGGTGGGCAGCAGGTTGTTCTGGCCGAGCAGGCAGGGCGTGCGGCCGCCGACCAGCTCCTTGTCGTAGTCGAAGGGCAGGGACGGCAGGTCGGTCCAGCCGCTGTTGGTCCGCCACTCCTTCACGAACGCCTTGGCCTGGTCTATCTCGCTGCGCCACTGCTTGGGCGTCCAGTTGCCGACCGTGCCGTAGCCGCCGCAGAAGTGGCCGTTGAAGTGGGTGCCGATCTCGTGCCCTTCGAGCCAGGCGCGGCGGACGTTGGTGAGTGTCGCCTTGATGTGCTCGTCGGTGAGGTAGCCGATGTCGGAGGCGCCACGGGGGTTGTTCGGCGGGTTGTACAGCCGCTTCTTCGACTCGGGGAGCAGGTACAGCCCCGAGAGGAAGAAGGTCATCGACGCGCCGTGTTCCCTGGCCAGGTCCAGGAAGCGCGGGAAGAGGCCGTTGCCGACCTCGCCGGCGCCGTCCCAGGAGAAGATCACGAACTGCGGCGGGGTCTGGCCGGGCTCCAGCGGCTCGGGGGCAGCGGGCTGGTGGGGCTGCTTGCCGGTGTTCGAGGTGGAGCCGTCGCCCAGGGGGCGGGCGGTGGGCTTGGGTTTGGGCTTGGGCGTTGCGGAGGGGGTTCCGCCGGAACCGCCGGCATGGGTCGTCCCGTCTGACGATGTGTGCGTGGACCCGCAGCCGGCGAGGCCCAGTCCGGCCGCGGCGCCCGCGCCGGCGCCGAGAATTCCCCTTCGGGTGAAGGTCCGCATGGTTCCCCGATTCGTCACGTCCGCTGGTGGTCACCCACTCAGAGGCCGGGACGAACCGGGAGGTTCCACATGGAAGCGCATATTTTCAGATTAATTTAATGAAACCGGTTCCGGTGGCGCGGAGTTCACGCCCCGAAGGCCTTGCCCTTCCCCTTCACCGGCTTGGCGCCGGCGCGGAGGTGGGCCGGGACGAGGTCGATGGCCGGCTCGGCGTACCCGACGGAGACGATCCTGTCCCCTTCGTATGTGAAAGTCGTCAGGGAGGCCAGGGTGCACTGCCGCTTGCGCGGGTCGTGCCACAGCCGGCGCTTCTCGACGTAGGACCGCAGGATCCAGATCGGCAGCTGGTGGCTGACCAGCACCGCCTCATGACCCCGTGCCCGGTCCCTGGCCGCGTCCAGCGCGCCCCGCATCCGGACGACCTGGTCGACGTAGGGCTCGCCCCACGACGGCCGGAACGGGTTGACGAGGTACTTCCAGTTGGCGGGGTTCTTCAGCGCTCCGTCGCCGACACCGAAGGTCTTGCCCTGGAAGATGTTCTCCGCCTCGATGAGCCGCTCGTCGGTGGCGAGGTCGAGCCCGTGCGCCTTGGCGATCGGGGTGGCGGTCTCCTGCGCACGCTCCAGCGGCGAGGCGACGACGTACGTCACGTCCCGCGGGGCGAGGTGCTCGGCGACCCGGTCGGCCATCTTCCGGCCGAGCTCGGAGAGGTGGTAACCGGGAAGACGGCCGTACAGCACCCCGTCGGGGTTGTCGACCTCGCCGTGCCGCATCACGTGGACGACGGTGATGTCCCGCTGCTCGCTCATGCTGCCGTGGCCTCCGCTGCCGCTCGGGCCGCCGCCGGAAGGGCGTCGGCGATCTTCTGGATGGCCCGCTCGTCGTGGGCCGTGGAGACGAACCAGGACTCGAAGGACGACGGCGGGAGGTAGACGCCGTCGGAGAGGAGGGAGTGGAAGAAGGCGGTGAACCGGAAGGACTCCTGGCCCCGCGCGTCCTCGTAGTTCCGCACCGGCCTGTTGGTGAAGAAGACGGAGAACATGTTGGAGGCGGTCTGCACCTGGTGCGCCACGCCCTCCTTGTTCAGCGCCTCGGAGACCAGCGCCTGGATCTGCGCGGAGACGGCGTCCACCTTCTCGTACGCCGCCTCGTCGAGCAGCCGCAGCTGGGCCAGCCCGGCGGCGGTGGCGACGGGGTTCCCGGAGAGGGTACCGGCCTGGTAGACGGGCCCGGCCGGGGCGAGGTGCGCCATCACGTCCTCGCGTCCGCCGAAGGCGGCGGCCGGGAAGCCGCCCCCCATCACCTTCCCGAAGGTCATCAGGTCGGGGACCACCCCGTCGATCCCGAACCATCCGGCCCGGCTCGTCCGGAACCCGGTCATGACCTCGTCGGAGATGTACAGGGCGCCGTTCTTGTGGCAGGTGTCCCTGACCCCCTGGTTGAACCCGGGCGCGGGCGGCACGACGCCCATGTTGCCCGGCGAGGCCTCGGTGATCACGCAGGCGATCTCCCCGGGATGCCGGTGGAAGGCCTCCTGCACGGCTTCGAGATCGTTGTACGGCAGCACGATCGTGTCGCCGGCCTGGGCACCGGTGACACCGGGGGTGTCGGGCAGCGCGAAGGTGGCGACCCCGCTGCCGGCCGCCGCGAGCAGCGAGTCGACGTGACCGTGGTAACACCCGGCGAACTTGATCACCTTGGTGCGCCGGGTGAAGCCGCGGGCCAGCCGGATCGCGGACATGGTGGCCTCGGTCCCGCTGCTGACGAGCCGCACCTGCTCCAGGGGCGCGATCCGGGCGACCATCTCCTCGGCCAGGGCGACCTCCCCCTCGCCGGGCGTACCGAAGGAGGTACCGCGCAAGACGGCGTCCTGGACCGCGGCGATGACCTCGGGGTGGGAGTGCCCGAGGATCATCGGTCCCCATGAGCAGACCAGGTCGACGTACTCGCGGCCGTCGGCGTCGGTGAGGTAGGCCCCCTTGCCGGAGACCATGAAGCGGGGGGTGCCGCCGACGGCACGGAAGGCGCGCACCGGGGAGTTCACGCCGCCGGGCGTGACCGCGGAGGCGCGGTCGAAGAGCGCCTGTGAGACGGGCGCGTCGTAGGGATAGGGCGTTTCGCTCTGGGCACTCATGGCGTGCGGCTACTCCGGCTTCTCGGACTCCGGTTGCTGGGGTGACCTCCTCAGGGTAGGCGGAGGAGGAAGCTCTGCTCGCAGCGACGGTGGCCTTCTCGGGGTGACGGGACCGCCGGCGCGACCGGCGGCGGACCGGAGACGGGACCGGTGACGGACCGGCGGTGGGGTACTTCTCCCGCCGGAGCACGGCGGGCCCCCCGCGCGGCCCGGGGCATCTGCGAGACTGTGATCCGATACACCCAGCTCATCCGGTACGTAGCCGGCCGGAGGCTGTAAAGATCCTGCGGACTGATGTTTCGACGCACGTTTCGGCGGGCGGCCGTGGGGGAGGTCACTGACACGATGATCGGGTTGCGCGGCGGGGGCCACGCGTCCTAGAAAAGCAGTCGGGTGGAGATATGCATCGCGGTGGCGGACTGGGCGAGGGGACTGACGACCTGGGTCCTCGACGTGCCCGGCAGGGAAGGCACCGACGCGACGCGGAGGAAGCGGCTGAGGCAGCACGTCAGGAACAGAGCGGCGTACCGGGTGAGTCCGAGCGGCGCGACCGACGTATCGATCAGTGGGACCAGAGGGGCCAGCGGATCGATCGCCGGATCGACCGTCTTCAGACCGGGAGCAGGAATGGTGGTCGGGTGGGGGTGACGTACAAATACTTCGGCGCACCGGACGGCGCGACCGCGGCCCGGGTCCCGATCTCGATGCGCCCCGAGGAACTCGGCGGCGACGAGCTCGGCATGAACGGCATGTTCACGAAGATCAAGCCGGAGACCATGGCCGCGATGGTGCTGACGGGCATCGAAGGCGTACCTCTCAACAAGGTGCCACCCCTGGAGCTGGTCGTCCTGCACCCTGACTACGCGGTGGTCAAGCTCCCCATGACGGTCGTCGACCCGCTGCGCGGCATAGGTGAGGAAGCGGTCGGCGCGGCGGCCTTCATCTGGTCGACGGTCCCGGACCGGGGCGGCCCGAGGGACGCGTTCAACGTGTACCAGCTGCTGCACGAGTGGCAGGACTTCTCGCACCGGCTGCATGAGGCGGGGCATCAGCCGTACTGCCTGGTGTGGCCCTGAGCAGGGTCTCGCGACTTCGGCGGGTTCTCGTGGGCCGCACGGGTTTCACGAGTGGCGGGCGAGGTCTTCGGACCTCGCCCTTTCTGCTCGTTCAGCGGATGCGGGCCACACCCGCGTAGATGCCGCTGCCCTCGGGAGCCGGCGCCGGGGCGGCGGGGAACCACTCCGTCGCCGTCACCAGCCCCGGGGAGACGAGGTCCATGCCGTCGAAGAACCGTTCCACCTCCGGGCGGGTGCGGAAGGCGAGTTGGATGCCGCCCCTGGCGTACTCGGCGACGACCTGTTCGACGAGGTCCGGGTACAGGTCGGACGCGGCGTGCGACAGGATCAGGTGGCTGCCCGGGGGCAGCGTGCCGGCCAGGGCGCGGACTATGCCGTGGGCGTCCTGTTCGTCGCTGATGAAGTGCATCAGCGCGATGAGCGACAGTGCGACCGGGCGGTCGAAGTCCAGGATGTGCCGGGCGTGCCGGACGATCGCCTCCGGGTCCCGCACGTCCGCCTGGATGTAGTCGGTCGCCCCCTCGGGACGGCTGATCAGCAGCGCCTCCGCGTGCCGCAGGACGATCGGGTCGTTGTCGGTGTAGACGACCTTGGCCGAGGGCACCACGTTCTGCACGATCTGGTGGAGATTGGGCTCGGTGGGGATGCCGGTGCCTATGTCCAGGAACTGGTCGATGCCCTGGGTGGCCAGCCAGGCGGCGGCCCGGTGCATGAACTGACGGTTCTGCCGCGCCGCGTCCCTCGCCTCGGGCGGCAGCTTCTCACCGACCGCCTCGTCGACCGGGTAGTTGTCCTTGCCGCCGAGCAGCCAGTCGTAGACCCGCGCAGGGTGCGCCCTGCTGGTGTCGATCGACCCGGACGGCTGAGGATTGGTCGTCATGGCAACTCCATCGCGCCGGTGAGAAAGTACAGAGCGAGTTCGCGGTGATCGTACTCGCCGTCTCATCTGCCATGGCCAGAGGGTGACTTGAGCGCCACAGGAGGGCTCCGATGCGCAAGGTGACCTATTCGATGAGTGTCTCGCTCGACGGCTACGTCGTCGGGCCGGACGGCCGCTTCGACTGGACCGCCCCCGACGAGGAGGTGTTCCGCTTCTGGATCGACGAGATCCGGGACGTCGGCGTCCATCTGATGGGGCGGCGGCTGTACGAGACGATGCTGTACTGGGAGACCGCCGACGAGGATCCCTCGCTCGACGACGCGGACCGCGAGTGGACCGCGCTGTGGAACCCGCTCCCGAAGGTGGTGTTCTCCAGCACGCTGTCGGAGGTCAGGGGCAACGCCCGTCTGGTCTCCGGCCCTCCGGTCCCCGGCCGGCTGGCGGAGGAGATCGCGCGGTTGCGGGCCGAGCCGGGAGCGGGCGACATCGCGATCGGCGGCGCGACACTCGCCGCCGAGGCGGCCGCGGCGGGTCTGATCGACGAGTACCGGGCCATGGTCCTCCCGGTGCTGGTCGGCGGTGGCGTTCCGTTCTTCCCCCGGGACGGACGCCGGGTGGATCTCGACCTCGTCGAGACCCGCACCTTCGGTTCGAAGGTCGTCTGCCTCCGCTACCGCGTGGCGCGCCGGGCGGCTGATTCGCCGCCGGGCCCCGCGAAGTGAACGCCCGCCTCAGATCCAGGTGTCGAGCCACATCCTGGCCTGCCAGCCGGAGTACGGGATGGTCTGGCCGGTGTAGAGCGGGAAGAAGTAGACGAAGTTCCAGACGATGAGCAGGACCAGGACGCCGGCCGCCACCGCGCCCGTGTGGCGGCGCCGCTCCGTCGCGCCCGGCGGGCCCGCCATGGCTCCGATCATCATCGTCACGGCCAGGCACAGGTAGGGCACGAAGACGACCGCGTAGAAGGAGAAGATCGTCCGGTCCTGGTACAGGAACCACGGCAGATAGCCGCCGCCCACCGCGCACAGGACGGCGCCGGCCCGCCAGTCGCGGCGCAGTGCCCAGCGGTAGAGCAGGTAGAGAAGGGCGAAACAGGCGGCCCACCACAGGACCGGGGTACCCAGCGCGAGGACCGTCCGGGTACAGGGGGACACCGTGTGGCAGCCGTCCTCACCGGGCTGCGGCGAGGTGTAGGAGAACAGCACCGGGCGGCCCTGCACCAGCCAACTCCACGGATTCGACTGGTACTTGTGGGGCGTGTGCAGGCCCACGTTGAACTGGTACACCAGGTACTCGTAGTGCCACAGACTGCGCAGCGGGGCCGGGATCCACGCCCAGGTGCCGCCGCGGCCGTCCGCCCAGTGGCGTCCCCAGCCGTCGTCGGAGAGGAACCAGCCGGTCCAGGTCAGCAGATACGTGGCGACGGCGACCGGCGCGAGGGAGAGCAGCGAGGGACCGAGGTCCCTGCGCAGCACCGCCCGGTACGGGTGGCGGGCCCCGGCCACCCGGCGCGCGCCGACGTCCCACAGCAGCGTCAGGACCATGAAGAAGACCAGGAAGTACAGGCCGTTCCACTTGGTCGAGGCCGCCAGGCCGAGGAAGAGTCCGGCCGCGAGCCGCCAGGGCCGCCATCCCGTTCCCGTACGGTCGCCGGTGTCGCCGTCCGGTCGTATCCGGCCGTCGGCGTCGGCCGGCAGTGCCGCCGCGAGCCGGGCCCGCGCCCGGTCCCGGTCGGCCAGCAGGCACCCGAAGGCCGCCAGCGCGAAGACCATCACGACGAGGTCCAGCAACGCGGTACGGCTCATCACCACGTGCAGGCCGTCCACCGCCAGCAGCGTTCCGGCCAGACACCCCAGGAACGTGGACCGGAACAGGCGGCGGCCGATCCGGCACAGCATCAGCACCGACACCGTGCCCAGCAGTGCGGTCATGAAGCGCCAGCCGAACGGGGTGAGGCCGAACAGCCCCTCGCCCAGGGCGATCACCCACTTGCCGGTCGGCGGGTGCGCCACGAAGGAGCCCCCGTCGGAGAGGGGGATCACCTGCGGGTGGGCGAGGATCTGCGGGTCGGCGATCTTGCGGTCCGGCCAGGTGCCCTCGTAGCCGAGGTGGAGCAGCGACCAGGCGTCCTTGGCGTAGTAGGTCTCGTCGAACACGACCTCCCGCGGCCGCCCGAGCCGCCAGAACCGGATCGCCCCCGCCAGCACGGCGACCAGCACCGGCCCCAGCCACTCCATCACCCCCGCGAGGCGGCAGGCCGCCGCGGGCGGAACACCGACGAGCGTCCACGGACGGGGGGACGGCCGGGGGAACGGCGCGACGAGTCGCTCCCGGACATCGGCGGAGGGCAGCCCGCGGACCGGCGGCGGGTTCCGTCGGCCCCGAAGCCGTTCCCTCCCGTCCACCCCTTCTGTCCCGGTGATGCCGATTGTTCCGTCTGTACCGTCTGTTCCATCGAGCAACTGAGCCACGACAGTTGGACGTGTTTTCCCCCGCCTGGGTTGCAGTTCCGGCGAGGCCGTGGCCGGAAACGCCGCGACGCCGCGACCCACCCTTCGCATGAGGCGGACGGGACCGGCCCGGCCCCTCGGCGATGTTCGCTGTTCACGTGCTCCGGCCCCGGTACCGCCGTGCCGCCGGGGCCCGCCCGCCTGCCGATGATTCACGAGTGCCACAACCGGTAAAGCTCCGGGATACGCACAGCCCGCGAACCGAACGCGTGCGCCCGTACGCGGCTTCCTTCGCGGAGCTGTCCGGCCAGGGCTGCATACGGGGGAAGGGACGGGACAGTGGCCAAGGGGGATGGAGTGGACACGGCTGCCGCAGGGCAGGCGCGCGTCCGGTCTTCGGGCGGAGCCGTACGGGGCACCGTCCTTCCGGTGACGGCGGGGGCCGTGCCGACACGCACCGCGCCGGGGCGTCAGGATGGGCTCTCGCCGGCCGCCCCGGGGGGCGAAGCCTCGTGACACCACCTCAGGAGCCCTGGAGGCCACCCAAGATCCTGCTCGACGCGCTGGACGCCATCCCGTGTCTCGAGGAACCCGCGCTGCTGCACGAGTGCGCACGGCAGACGGGCCGGGCACTGCGGCTCACGATCGTGCTGCCCGAGACCAGCCGCCGCCGGGTGATGCTGCTCTTCCTGCTCCGCGAGGTGATGGCACATCCGGACGGCCTCCAAGTACTGGGCAGCGTGGTCTCGCTGCTGGAGGGGGAGACGCGGGACGTCGCCCGGCTGCGCACCGCCATCGCCCTCGCCGAGGTGCCGCTCTTCCCGGCAGGCACCTGGGAACGGCTGATGAGTCTCCTCGGCGGCCTTGAGGTACTCGACATCGCCGGTGCGTTCCGCGAGGCCCTGGGCGACCGGCCCGACGCCCTTCCTGCGCACTGCGAGGAACCCTGGTCGGCGGTGCTGCACGCGGCGACACTCAACGCCCGCCCCGGTCAACCGCTGCCCTGCGTCCTGCTGGTCGAGCATCTCGCGCGATACGCGAAGGGACACCGGCAACAGGAACTGCTCGGGTGGGCGGCGGAGCATCGGGGCACACCCGAGGCGTACTCCGGCAGTGCGACGAGCGCCGGCCCCCTGCCTGCGCCTGCCGGCGGTGGGACCGGGCCGGTGCCGGGCCGGGCGGGCCAGGAGTACGGCCCCTCGGAGATGCCCGTTTCGCCGCTGCCGCCGGCCGGAATCGGCAAGGAGACCGTGTGGGCTCCCTCCACGTGGCTGCTGATCCGGCTCCGCCCGCTGTACTACTCCGAGCACGACGGTATGCGGCAGCTGACCTACTGGTGTCAGAACGGGAGCAGCCCGAACCCGTACCCGGTGAAGGGCGGGGATCTGACAGTCGACGTCGCCGACCTGCCCGAACGGGTCAAGGCACTCGTGCAGGAGGCCGAGACCGGGTGGGCGTACTCCTGCAAGGAAGACCTCGCCCTCGAGTTCGTACTCCCGCGTGACCTGCTGGACCTGCCGGTCGAGACCTGGCCGAAGGAGAGGTTCGGGAACGCGTCGGCCACCTTGGGCAAGGACCACCCCGTGGTGCTGCGCAGTCTCGAACGCGTGGAGGGCAGGGCCACACACGGAAGGTGGGCCAGGCGGTGGGACGCCGTGACACCCGGCTCCCGGGGGCCCGTCCACTGGTTCCCGGGAGAGCACGCCGACCGTCTGCTCTCGGATCCCCACCCGGTCATGGCCGTCCTGAGCGAGCCCCCCGGCGGTCAGGGCGGGGCGGACTCGAGAGTCGACGAGCTGGACGCGTCGCTCCGGGCCGGGGTACCGATCGTGGTCTGGGACCGGCGCGGGGGAACCGACCCGGCTTTTCGAAGAGAACTGCAGGAGCTCGCTGCCGGGAAGGGCATACATCGGTTACCTGACGAAGTCAGGTCGTTGCGCATTGCGGCCGACGGCGGGGATCCTGCTGGAGGCGGCTCGTCCACGCTCGGTCGTCACGCGGCGCTGCTCTGGGACGACCCCTCCCGGCTTCCGGGCGGGCGGCCAGAGGCAGCGGACGCGTCCGCGTAGGGGGAGGGTGGGAAGTGGTGTTTCCAGAGGACAGCGGCTCTCCGCGTCAGGCCGACGGTATCGTGGCGAAGAGCCCCGAGACCGCTGCGGACCCGGACGGCAGCTCGGCACCCGGCGGTGACGGTACGGGCCCTGGCGCCCCGGACCACCGCTGGTGGATCTACCGCGGCACGGGACAGCCCTGGCACGACACCGATCTCGGTGCGCTGCTGCCCCCTCCGCCACCATGGCGCCGCTTCACCGGCGGACCCGTCGTGCCACCGCCTCCGTCCGACGACGAGGAGACAGAGCGCCGGCTCGGGCAGGTCGGCGCTTCGTCCACCGGTTCCGACCAGCTCAGGCGGGAAGCGGAGATGGTGAACGCGGCGCTGGTGCTGCGCCGCCCACTGCTGGTCACGGGACGTCCCGGGACCGGCAAGTCGTCCCTCGCCTACCGGATCAGCAGGGAGCTGCGACTGGGCCGGGTGCTGCGCTGGCACATCACCAGCCGCACCACGCTGCGCGGCGGTCTGTACGAGTACGACGCGATCGGGCGGGTCCAGGACTCGGCGGCCCTGCACACCCTGCACCGGGCGGACGGCTCCGCCGGGGCGGATGCGCGGGCCACGGACGACGAACGCCTGCCGGAAATCGGTGACTACCTCCAACTAGGCCCGCTGGGAACGGCGTTGCTCCCGCACGAGCTTCCCCGGGTGCTCCTCGTCGACGAGTTGGACAAGAGCGACCAGGACCTGGCGAACGATCTGCTGAGCGTCTTCGAGGAAGGACAGTTCCGGATAGCAGAGTTGGCGCGTGCACGGCGGCTGCACCCCAACGTGACCGTGATGACCGACGATCCCGGTCAGAGCGCCGAGATCCTCGACGGCATCGTCAAGTGCCGGGCTTTCCCCGTCGTGGTGATCACGTCCAACGGCGAGCGGGAGTTCCCTCCGGCCTTCCTGCGCCGCTGCCTTCGGCTGCGGATGCCGGATCCCGATCGCCCCCAGCTCGTCGACATGGTCATGGCCCATCTGCAGCGGGCGGGCTCCTCGGCACCGGAAGCCACGGGAGCCGAGGAGCTGATCGACCGGTTCCTGCGCAGCAGCCGGGAGCGTGGGGGGCTTGCGATCGACCAGCTGCTCAACGCCGTCTACGTGGCGACCTCGGGGGGCTTTCCCGGCGACGAGGGCGCTCTGGAGGACCTCGTGGACGCGCTGTGGCACCGGCTCGACGGAGTGGGGCCGGAGTCGAGGGCCGGATGACGTCCACACCGCCCGCCTCCCCGTCCGGGCCGCCGGACGGCATGGACGGTCCGGCCCTGGCCCCGCCGCTGCCCGACTGGTCGGAGCTGGCGGACGCGCTGTACCTCGCGGCGTACCAGGACAGCGCCCTGCCGGCGTTCGACAGGCCGGCCGCCGGGCAGCGTGGCGAACGGCCCCTGCAGCCCGGGCGGTCCTCCCACGGGCAGTCCGGGTCCGAGGGCCAGGACGACAGCCGGACCCCCTCCGCGGCGGGATCCGGGGAGCGCCGGTCGGACGCGGTTCCGGCGGCCGACGGCGTCCCGTCGGGGAGGCCGGCCCGGCTGCGGCTGCTGGGGGCCCTCGGCTCCGAGGCGGAGACCGGCCAGGAGCAGAGCGGGTGGCCGGCTGCCCCGCGGCTGGACGACACCTTCGCGCTCGGCAGGTCACTCCGTCCCCTGCGGCTGACCCGCGACTCACCCCACGAGGTCGAGCTGGACGAGGAGGCGACGGCCGAGCGCGCGGCGATGGCCGGAGTGTGGACGCCGGTGTGCCGTTCGCTACCGGAGCGCCGGCTGGATCTGTTTCTCCTGGTGGACACGAGCCCTTCGATGAGGCTGTGGTCGCCCACGACCCGGCAGATCGCCGAGTTGTTGGAGCAGACCGCCGCGTTCCGTACCGTGCGCACCCTCCGCTGGAACCTGGACGAGGACGCTCCGGCAGATGTCCCGGCGGCCGTGGTCCACTCCAGCGGACACCGGCTGGTGCTGGCCGTCACCGACGGCGGCCACAACGCCTGGCGCACGGGACACGCCGCATCACTGTTGCACCGGCTGGGCATTTTCTCCCCAGTCGCCGTGCTGAGCCTGCTGCCCCAGCAGTTGTGGGACCTGACCCTGCCCACGGTCACCCGAAGCCGATTACGCGCACGCTCAGCCGCCGTACCCAACCACGCCTACGAGGCTGACCGAAGGCGGCCGGAACCACTCGAACCCCCGCAGGCCGGTCCCGGGCCGGATTCGGTGGACGCGATTGCGGTGCCCGTCGTCGAACTGCGGCCGACCGCGCTGGGCCGCTGGGCCCGGCTGGTCGCCGCGGCCGACGGCGGGGAGCGGACGGAACTCGCTGTGCTGTGGGCGGCGCCGGACCGGGATCCAGGCTCCGCGCCCGCCGTCCCGTCGGCAGGGGAACTGGCCGATCTGGTCGCCGAGCCACCGGAGGCGGACGGCGAGCAGGGTCGCGGCCGCTGGGCCGCCGCCGTCGTACGCCGCTTCCGGGCGACGGCTTCCCCGGCGGCCTACGCTCTGGCCCAACGGCTCGCGGCGGCCCCCCTCAACCTGCCCGTCATGCGACTGCTTCAACAAGCCATGCCAGAGGCAGAGTTCTGGAATCTCTCGGAGATCATGCTGCTGGGCCTGGTGCACCGCGTCGATGCCACGGCCGATGTCGAGGACGCCCACCGCGTCTCCTTCGACTTCGCCGAGGGCGTGCGGGAGGAACTCCTCGCGCTGGGCTCCCGGGCGGAGACGATCCGTGTGCTGCGCCAGATCCAGCGTCATCTCGGGCCAGGGCTCGAGGCGTTGTGGGGGGAGGGGGGCGGTGCGCTCGTGGCGTTGGAGAACGATGCCGCGGAACCGCCGGTCACGGAGCAGACGCGGCCGTTCGTCGCTCACCTGTACACAGCGCTGTGCGCGGTGTCGGGGCCCTATCTGGCCCGCGCGAACCACCTGGGCCGCCTGCTGCAGCGCGGTGGGCCGGCACCGGCCGGGCACTCCTCCGACGGGGAGCCGACGACGCCGGGGAATACAGGGACAACAGCTTCCATACACACTCAGATGCGGTCAACTTTGAACAGGCTGCCCCAGGACGCGCTACATTCCGGGCAGCTCGAACCCAGGACGACTGAAGTGACCAACCCCCGGGTGCTCAGGGGCACTTCTCCGACGGCGCCGTCATCCGCCGTCACTCCGCCCGCTCGCCCCGCCCCGCGACAAGGAGGCGTCTCCGTGCCATCAGGTTCGACCCTGGCCTCGAGTCCCCGTATCTGGGGGAACGTACCCCAACGCAACAGGAACTTCACCGGCCGGGAGGCCCTGCTCGAAAGGCTGCGGGAACGGCTGCGCGGCGGAGTCGCCGCGGTCCTGCCGGAAGCCCTGCACGGCATGGGAGGCGTCGGCAAGTCCCAGATCGCCATCGAGTACGTCTACCGGCACAGCCGCGAATACCGGCTCGTCTGGTGGATCCCTTCGGAGCAGGAGACCCAGATCGTCCAGTCGCTGGTCGAGCTGGGCGAGCAGATGGGCCTGCAGGCGGGCTCCGAGATGAGCGCGGTACCGGCTGTCCTGGAAGCACTGCGCCGCGGAGAGCCCTACAGCGACTGGCTGCTCGTGTTCGACAACGCCGAAGATCCCAGAACCGTACGCAAGTACTTTCCGAGTGACGGACCGGGCAGCATCGTCGTGACCT
Source organism: Streptomyces sp. NPDC059224 (assembly GCF_042754285.1). Taxonomy (NCBI): domain Bacteria; kingdom Bacillati; phylum Actinomycetota; class Actinomycetes; order Kitasatosporales; family Streptomycetaceae; genus Streptomyces; species Streptomyces sp. NPDC059224. The sequence goes on along the minus strand of NZ_JBHZAN010000012.1, from coordinate 28,682 downwards.
CTCGCAACTCCCGCTGGTCCACCGACTTCAGCTCCCTGGAGGTCGATGTCTTCACCCGCGAGGAGAGCGTGGCCCTGCTGCGGCGCCGCAGCCAGAACCTGCCCGACGACGCCGTGGACCATCTGGCCGCCGCGCTCGGTGACCTGCCGCTGGCGGTGGAGCAGGCGGCGGTCTGGCTGGCCGAGACCGGCATGCCGGTGCAGCAGTACCTGGAGGTGTACGAGCGCAACTTCACGGAGCTGATGCAGTCGGACCCTCCGAGCGACTACAACAGGTCGGTGGCGGCGGCGTGGAACGTGTCGCTGGAGCGGCTGCGCGAGAGCCGGCCTGACGCCCTGCAGCTGCTCCAGGTGTGCGCCTTCTTCGCTCCCGAGCCCATCGACTGGGACCTCTTCTCGGCGGTGCGCGGTGTCTCGGTACCGCCGGAGCTGCAGTCCACTCTGGACGATCCGGTCAGGCTGGGCCGGGCGGTGCGTGAGATAGGGCGTTACGCCCTCGCCCGCATCGACCACCGCCAGAACACGGTCCTGATGCACCGGCTGGTCCAGCGGGTGCTGATCGAACAGATGAACCCCGAGGAGAAGGAAGCGATGCGGCACGCGGCGCATCAGCTGCTCGCCCATGCCGATCCGCGGAATCCGCAGCGATCCGTCTACTGGCCGCGGTACTCGTCGCTGCTCAGCCATCTGCGAGCCTCCGACGCGGTGCGGTGCAAGGACGGGTGGACGCGGCGTCTCGTCCTGAACGAGGTGCGGTTCCTGCGGGCACGCGGCGACCACGAGGGATCTCTCGCACTGGGCGAGCAGGCCGCGGCCATCTGGCGTGCCGACCTGAGCGAGGACCACGAGGAGATCCTGGATGTCGACCAGCAGATCGCCGAGACGCTGCGTGAGCAGGAGACCGATCTGCCCCGAGCCTTCGCACTCCAGTCCGACCTGGTGGAACGGTTCCGCAGAGTCCTGGGCGAGGGACACGAGAACACGCTGCGGGCCCAGAGCTACCTGGCCATCCACCACCGGACCCGCGGGAACTTCGAGGAGGCCCGGGAGATGGACAAGCGGGTCTTCGAGACCAGCGCGCGGGAATTCGGCAGGGACGACCCGGCGACCCTCCTGGCCGCGCACAACTACGCCGTGAGTCTTCGGCTGGCGGGCAACGCCGAGGACGCCCTGGAACTCGACTACGACACCTGGCAGCGCCGGATCGAGGTGCTGGGCGAGGATCACATCAACACGCTCGGCACGCGGGAGGCCTACCTCCTCGACCTGCAGGAGGTAGGCCGTAACGAGGAGGCCAACGAAGGGTACGAGACACTGGCCGCCGAAGTCACGGCAAGTCTCGGCGAACAGCACCGGTTCGTGGCGCTGGTGCACCGCAACTGGTGTGTCGCACTGCGCAAGATGGGCGACTACGAGGCTGCTTACACCTTGTCGAGCAGATACCTGGAACTGACCGCCGAGAGCCTGGGCACCGCCAGCCGCCAGTACCTGCTGATCGCGGTCAGCCACGCCAACGACCTGCGGCAGGTCGGCAGGCTCCAGGAAGCCCGCATCCTCAACCAACGGGTGCTGGAGATGCATCGCGCCAAGTACGGCCGCGAGCATCCGCACAGCCATGCCATCGCCATGAACCTGGCGGTGACGCTGCGGCTGCTGGGAGAGTCCGAATCCGCGCTCGCCCTGGACCGCGAGGCCGTCGAGGGCCTGACCCGCGGACACGAGCAGGGACATCCTCGCGCCCTGCTGGCCCGGGTGAATCTGGCCAGCGACTACTTCTCCCTGGGCCGCGTCGAGGAGGCCCATGCTCTCGACGCGGCCGTGGCGGAGGAATCGACGCGACTGCCCGAGAACCACTCGGCGGACCTGGCCGTCCGGCTCAATCTGAGCTACGACCTGAAGGCCCTGCACCGGGACCAGGAGAGCGAGCACCTGTACTTCGAGACCTTGCTGAGGTACCGGGACCGCTTCGGAACACAGCACCCCGTGACCCGCGACGCCGAGCAGGGCCGACGGGCCAACGCGGACTTCGACCTGCTCGCGCTCTAGGTGTCGACGCCGCCGAGCCATCCGGCGAGTGCGAGGGGAGCGGGCGGGACGCCGCCGGCGGTCACGACCGCCCTGCGGACGCCGTCCACGACCTCGGGGCGGTCGAGCAGCAGGACGGCGCCCGCTCCCCGCGCATGCTCGGGGAGGGCCAGTGCGGCGCCGAGCCACGGCTCGGGGTCCTCGGGGTCCTCGGCGGCCCACTGCGCGTAGCCGAGCGCCGCCTGTTCGGCGTCCCCCGCGACGGCCGCGTACCCGGCTCGCAGCGCCGGATCACCGTCCGGTCCCTGACGGAGGCGGCGCCGGGCGAACGCCGCGGGTGCCGCCATACGGAACCGGGCCAGCGGCCCGAACGTGTCCAGGCGGATCAGATCGGGCCGGGGCCGCAGCTTCGACTCGGGCAGGGCGGGGGCGGCGGCCCCCGCCAGCCACGCGGCGGCGAGCCGATCCGCGGCGTGACCGGGGATCTCCAGGTGCCGGGCCCGCCAGACGGCACGCCGCAGGGCACAGTAATGACCGGCCAGGGCCCGGGGCCCGGCCTCGATCTCCTCCGCCTGCCAGGTCCCGACCATGCCGGCGATCTCGGTGACGAACATCCGGCCCGGCTCGGTCAGCTCGTCGGCGAGGAGCGAGGCCACCGCATCCCGCAACTGCTCCCGGAGCACCGCGAACTCGAAGTCCGCACGGTCCGCCTCCGCTCCGGTCGTGTGTCTCCGGTGGGTCCGCCAGAACCGGCCGACGCCCGCGAACGCGAACACTCCGTGGAGCAGCCCCAGTACGGGCCGTGGGTCACTGCGCCAGGGCGCGTGGTGCAGTCGCCGCTCCTTCGGCTCCCCCGAGGCATCGGACACCTGGACCATGGGCACCAGCGCGAGCAGCCCATTGAGCTGCTGGTGGCTCGCCTCATGAACGAGGACCGCCGCGGTCTGGGTCGCATCGTGGGGCATGGAGAGGGTGACGGCGCCGAAAGCGTCGAGCGAGGACGCGCTGGCGACCAAGCCGCCCTCCGCCGTCCGGAACGACCGCGGCACGAATGCCCGTACGAGCGCGCGCAAGGTGGCGGCGTCCGCCGGGGCCTCTCGGTCCAACAGCGCGTAAGCGTCGGCGAGGCGGACTTCCCACGTGCTCAGCCGCCCGTCGCCGGACCGGCCGGGGGACCTCGGGTACCGCTCGAAGTCCCGGTAGGGGCTGACCGTGTCCAGCCACGGGCCCGGCTCAGTGCCGGAGGAGAGGCCGGGTACCGCCTTCAGCGGGCGCCATCCCGGTGCGGCCCGCGTCAGTTGACGGGGCAGCCGGACCTGCCCGAGGTCCCCCTGTACGACCGCATGCTCCCGGTCCACCCGGATCTCCGCCTCGCTCCAGGCACGACGGGACACCGGGCCCACGACGCCGGATCCGGGCAGCCAGACCGCACCCCGCTGGGCGGGCACCCGCACCACACAGGGCACCCCCGCCCGCAGCGCGGCGGCCGCGGCCAGAGCCTGGAACTGACCGAGGTCCGCCCACAGCGGGGCGGTGGACACCGTTCCGGCAGGTGAGTCGCCGAGGCGTCTGAGCAGGCGCAGAGCCCACGCCATCACGGTGGGGTCGGCGAGCACGGTCTCCACCGCGTCCGGGTCGCGGCCCTGCACCTCGGACAGCAATCGCCAGGCATCCTGTCCCGACGGGACACCGCCGGGGCGCCGAGCACGTCGGGCGGCGCTGTCGACGTGATCGAGGAGAGCACGCAGCACTAACAGAAGACGGCTTCGCTGAGCGGAGCGCAGCAGCCTGAGGTCGGCCTCGCCCGCGTCGCCCACCGCCATGGCCAACAGCGCCTTTGAGGACACCCGGTGGACGCCCCAGGTCCGAGCCGCCTCGGTCGCGGCCGGAGCCGTCATGGCCGACGCCGATCCGTGCGCCGACCGCGCACGAATCTCATCTCCTCGCTCTGGCTGTCACCGGCAAGGGTCCCGAAGGCCTGGGTCGCCTTGACATCCATCTGGCTCAACGCGCTGCGCAGCGCGGGATCGTCACTGGACTGAAGCTCCGTCAATGAGGCCCCGGACAGATCGAGCAGGTCGGAACAGAAGTCCTTCGCAGGCTCTCCCATACCGTGGGTCCTCCCCCTGACGATGGTGGCTCGGCAGCGCGAGGCGCGCTCCCTGAAGCTGCGGTGCGCCCCCAGTGTAAGGGCGTCTTGGATCACCCAGCGTTGCCTCACGCACACGAAGGAACATGAACACTTTCAGGGCAATCTGTGATGCGTTCTATGCATTTTCCGCCAAAGAGCGCCAGCTCTCCACTGGACGGAGGAGGCGCCGACCGCGCCCTGCCGGTCACCGTTCCCCGTGCTGGCGCCGGATCCTCGCCGCCACCTCGTTGTTCTCCGTCTCCCACCAGGGGCGGACCTGTTCGGCAGGGAGGGCGGAAGGGGTGGTGGGGTCCGCCGGCGCGGCGGGGGCGGCGGGGACCGCGGCGGCCTGCTGGCGGTCCAGGTGGCGGTCCAGGGCCGCCGTCTGCACCCGTTCCGCACGCGCCCACTGGAACAGGATCATCAGCAGGAACGGCAGCGCGACCAGTTCGGCGATGCTCAGCATCGCGCCGCCGCCGAGCTGCTGGTCCTGCCGGACGTCCGGGGACCAGGACGGATGGTGGTGCAGATACCAGGCGCCGGCGATCAGCGTGCCGTGCGTCATGACGACGACCCCCGGGATCGCGTCGATCACCCCGTCCAGGAAGACCAGGCCCGCCCGCACCGGATGGGTGCACCAGGCGGGGAGGGTCTCCTCCCGGGTCAGCACCGGTACGACGAACAGACAGCCCGCCGCGAGCAGGTGCAGGTACATCAGCTCGTGGAGCCAGCCCACCCGCAGCGCCGTACCGAAGTACGGGGTGAAGTAGACGGTGAGCTCGGTGGTGAGTACCAGCGCCGTGCTGACCAGGGGGAAGGTCAGCAGGCGCAGCACCCGGCCGGTCATCGTGCGGCGCAGCCGGGCCGCCGCGGGCTCCGGGAGCGCCCGCACCGCGAGACGGAGCGGGTCGCCCAGCGCCAGGCCCAGCGGCGCGACGAGGTCCAGCAGGATGTTCTGCACGGCGGCCGGCCAGAACAGCACGTGGTCGTAGACGGCGAGGGCCGACATCGTCGCCACCACCAGCGCGCCCAGGCCCAGGGCGGTGAAGGCGGCGGTACGGACCGGTGACCAGGGCTCGCCCTTGGCGCGTACCCGCAGCACGCCCCAGCCGTACAGCCCGCCCAGCACCATGACCAGCAGCAGTGCCGGTACGTCCGGCTGCCATGACGTCAGCAGCCGGCCCACGGTCAGCTCGGCCATCCCGCTCACCCTCCTTGGGTCCTCGCGTCGGGGACGAAACGGGTCAGGTCAGATCAGACCCACTGCGCGACGCTATACCCGACCCGCCCGGCGCACGCACCGGGGCTCCGTGCAGAATCGGCGCGATCACCTGCCGGTGATCGGTACGGTTCGCAGGGGCGGGGACTCATGTTCGGAAAACGGTTCGTGGTGAGCGGGGTCATAGCGATCCTGATCGGCACGCTCGGCGCGTGTTCGGGTGGCGGCGAGGGCGGAGACGACGACGGCATCGCCTGGGAACAGAGCGACACCACCTCCGGCGGCGACGGCTCCGGCTCCGGCTCCGCCTCCGGCCAGGACAGCGCCCCTACCGCCCAGGACAGCACCGTGCATGGGCTGAAGGACACCGTCCGGCACGTCACCGTGAAGACCGCCAGGGCCACCCGGCCCCGCAGGATCAGCAAGTGCTCCACCGCCACCCGCCGGGTCCGGCACACCTCCGGCACCGGAACCGGGAGCAGGCGCACGACCCGTACCTGGTACACCAGCGAGCGGTACCGGTCCTGCACCGAGGTCCGCAGCGGCACCGAGACCTACCGCAGGACCGTGCGTACCGAGAAGTGGTGCGTGGGGCTGGACGACGTGAACGGTGACAGGGCGCGGGACGACGTCTGGTTCCAGGTCGGCACCACGGACTACGGCGCCGCCCGGACCGCGGACGAGCACGCCCGGCTGGAGTTCACCCCCACCGCCGAGGGCTGCTGACCCGTCCCCCGCCCCCCACGTCACAGTTCTGTGCCGGGCCGAGGTGACCCTTGTTCACTTTCGTCCGCCCCTGCCTAAGGTGACCACCGCGGTTACGGATCTTGACCGGGTCCGGACTCCGCGAGCATCTGACTGACGCACAGGGGGGCGTTTTCGTCATGGGGGAACGATCTGTCATGCCTCGGCGCGGGCCGGCACGGTCCGTCGCCGCGGTCCTGGCCGCCGTCGGGGTCGTCGCCGGGGTGCTGCTCGGCAGGCCGGGGCTGGATTCGGTGCCGGGGTGCGGGACGTCAGGGGACCTCTATCCGTCGCAGACGGCCAAGGACTGGGTGTCGTACGCCGATCATGTCGTCGTCGCCGGCCCGGTCCGGGAACAGGAGACCAACCGGCAGAACTACCGCAAGGGACCGATCGCGTACGCGATGGACCGTCGGGTGAGTTTCCGGACCGACAGCCGGCTGTGGTCGCGCAGCTCGCCCCGGCACGCCGTCGGGCGGGACTTCGACATGGTCGCGCCGGGCTGGGAGGTCCACCGGGCCGGCGGCACCCGGGTGGCGCAGACGGCCACCGACGCGCCCCGGCTCGAGGTCGGCCACACCTATCTGCTCGCGCTGCGCTGGCGCGAGGGCGGCTGGGTGGTCCTCGGCGAGGGCGGGGCCGTCCCCTTCGACGACCACACCGGAGACCAGGGCGAGTGGTGCGGAAGGGTGCTGAGCAAGGAGGACGTCGCGGAGGGCGAGCGGTTCTCCCGGCACGACGACCACAGCGTGGAGAAGGCGGTGCTCGGCCGGAACGAGGACGCCGTCAGGCGCGCCCTGGCCCACGCCGGACGCGACTGAACCGGTCGCGGACCTCTCCCCCCGGGCCCGCGGAAGGACCGTCCGCCCGTCGTGCGGCTCGACTCGCGCCCCCGGCCGGCGCCCGGCCCCCGTGCCGGACGCCGCCCCGACTCGCCGGCCAGGACTGCACCTTCACTCCCCCGTCACCCGGCCGCAGCCTCGACGCCCGCCCGCCGGACGCGGGTGCCCGGCCCACCAGGCCCGCGGAGCCGCTCGCAGGCCCCTTCGCACCCACCCGCCCAGGTCTTCACGTCCGCACACCGCCCCACCGGTCTCGTCCCGCCCGGCCCTCCGGTACACAGACGCCCACATCTCCCCCACTCAAATGGCATGAACCGTTCACTCGTTCTCCATATTCGACGTGCTGGTGCGCAAGGAACCGGCCATTGACTCTGTCCGCGCGGCACCCCAACTCGGGGCCGTGCGGGGAGATTCATTTCGTATAGGGGGGACACAGTGGTGTCCACACTCGAGGGTTCCGCCGGGGCGGAATCCGAAAGACCCGTGCCCAGGCGGCTGTCCGCCGCCCGAGGGCTCGGGGACCGGGCGTTCCGGTACCAGTTGACGGCCACGGGCGGCATCGTCCTCGCCATCATGGCCGCCGTAGGGCTGTTCCTGCTGCTCCGGGCCGGGCAGGCGCTGCGGGCCAGAGGCGTCTGGGCCTTCCTCACGACCGCCGAATGGCAGCCGGACGTGCACAGGTTCGGCATCGCGGCCGTGCTCACCGGCACGCTGCTCATCGCCGCCGTCGCCGTCACCATCAGCGTGCCGCTGGCCATCGGCACCGCCCTGTTCATCTCGGACGTGGCGCCCCGGCCCCTGCGCCGCACGCTCGTCACGATGGTGGACCTGATGGCCGCCGTGCCGTCCGTGGTCTACGGCCTGTGGGGGCTGTTCTTCCTCCAGGAGCATGTGATCGGGCTGTCCCGCTGGCTGTCGGACTGGCTCGGGTGGATCCCGTTCCTGCACGTCGACGGCGTCCGGCCGGGCGAGCCCCTGGCCTCCCAGAGCGTCTACACCGCCTCCACCTTCGTCGCCGGGATCGTCGTCGCCCTGATGGTCGCGCCGATCCAGTGCTCGGTGATGCGCGAGGTGTTCGCCCAGGCACCGGCCGGTGAACGCGAGGGCGCCTACGCGCTCGGCGCCACCCGCTGGGGCATGATCCGCGCGGTCGTACTGCCGTACGGCATGGGCGGGATCATCGGCGGCACCATGCTGGGCCTGGGCCGGGCGCTCGGCGAGACCATCGCGGTCTACCTGATCATCTCCCCGGTCTTCGCGATCCAGCCGCACATCCTGCAGACCGGCGCGAACTCGGTCTCCTCCCTCATCGCCCTGCACTACGGCGATGCCTCCACCTTCGGCATGTCGGCGCTGATGGCCGCGGGCCTGGCGCTGTTCCTGCTCACCCTGGCGGTCAACTTCACCGCCTCCTCGATCGTGGCGCGGTCACGGTCCGGCGCGCAGAGCGAGGCGTGACGATGACCGTCGTAGACCTTGAGAAGAACGTTCCGCGGGACGCCCCCCGTAACGGCACCGCGGTCCGCACCCAGGTCGCCGCCGCGGACGACTCCGCCGCCGGGCTCCCCGACGTCCCGCGCCGGATCGGCGGGCTCACCCGCTCCGGGGTGCTGTCGCTGCTCGGCGCCGCCGCCTCCGGGCTGTGCACCGCCGTCCTGCTCTTCGGCGAACTCGCGCCGTTCTCCGGGGCCCTGGGGTTCTTCGTCACCGCATACCTTTCGTTCCTCGGTGTCTACGCGGTGTTGACAGGCCTTGAGGAGGACGGCCAGGCGGTACGGGACCGGGTGATGACCGTCGTCCTGTGGACCGCGGGCGGGCTGATGTTCTGCGCGCTCGCCATGGTCGTCGGCTTCACCGCGTGGCGTGGCCGGGAGGCCCTGCCGCACGGCAACTTCTTCACCCAGGACATGCAGGCGGCAGGCCCCCTCGACCCGCTGACCCACGGCGGCATCGCGCACGCCATGCTCGGCACCGTCATCATGATCACCATCGCGCTGGCGATCACGGTCCCGCTGGGCCTGGCCTGCGCGGTGTACCTCAACCAGATCCGCGGCCGTTTCTCGCGGTTCGTCCGGACGATCGTCGAGGCGATGACCGCGCTGCCGTCGATCGTGGCGGGCCTGATGGTGTACGCGGTCTGGATCCTCGGCCTCGGCATGCAGAAGTCTGGTCTGGCGGCGGGCTTCGCGATCAGCGTGATGATGCTGCCGATCGTGATCCGCGCGGCGGACGTGGTGCTGCGCCTGGTGCCGGGCACGCTGACGGAGGCGTCCGAGGCGCTCGGCGCCCCGCGCTGGCGGACGGTCTGGCACGTGGTCCTGCCCACGGCCCGCTCCGGCCTCGCCACCGCCGTCATCCTCGGCACGGCCCGCGGCATCGGCGAGACCTCCCCGGTCCTGCTGACGGCGGGGTACACGGCGGCGCTCAACGCCGACCCGACGAGCGGCCCGATGGTCTCCCTCCCGCTCGCCGTCTTCAACTTCGTCAAGTCCCCCGAGCCCACGATGATCGCCCGCGGTTTCGGTTCGGCGGCTGTCCTGATGGCACTGGTCCTGGTCCTCTTCGCGATCGCCCGCGTGATCGGTGGCCGCGGCCCCGGCCACCAGAACAGGCGCCAGGCGAAGAGGGCGGCGAGGGCGTCCCGCCGGGACGCCCGGAGATTCACCGAACTCCACACGCCGGGGCTGGAGTTGTTCGAGACCGACAGCCCCGACGACTCGGGCGGGAGCAGCGCGCCAAGGGGCGCGGGGAACGGCTCGACGAACCCCACCCCACCCGCACCCGACAACGAGACCGAACACGGCCCCACGGACGGAGACCGTCACTGATGTCCAGCCCTGTCATCAACATCCTGAGACGGCTGGGCATCCTCGCCGCGCTTCTCAGCATCCTGAGCCCCCTCACCGTCATCGGCATCGCCCAGAACGCGTCCGCCGACAGCTACACCCCCATCGCGGGCGCCGGCTCCACCTGGGCCGAGAACGCCGTCGACGAATGGCGCCGTGCCGTCAACCAGTACGGCATGCGGATCAGCTACGCCGGCACCGGTTCGTCGGACGGCCGCCGCCAGTTCCTCTCCGGCACCGTCGACTTCGCCGTCTCCGACATCCCGTTCCAGACGAACCCCACCGACGGCAGCGCGGCCGAACGCCCCGCGAGCGGCTCCTACGCCTACATGCCGATCGTGGCGGGCGGCACCGTCTTCATGTACCACCTCACCGTCAACGGCAAGCGGGTCACCAACCTCCGCCTCTCCGGCGACGTGGTCACCAAGATCTTCACCGGGGCGATCAAGACCTGGGACGACCCGGTGATCAAGGCCGACAACCCCGGGCTCCAGCTGCCGCACCGCACCATCGTCCCGGTGGTCCGCTCGGACGGCTCCGGCTCCACGGCCCAGTTCACGATGTGGATGGCGAACCAGCACAAGTCACTGTGGAACGCCTACTGCGCGAAGGTCGGCCGCTCGGGCTCCTGCGGCCAGACCTCGTACTACCCCACCGTCTCCGGCATGATCGCCCAGTCCGGTGACCTCGGTGTCGCCGGTTACGTCGCCCAGAACTACGGCGAGGGCGCGATCGGGTACGTCAACTACTCGTACGCCATCAACGCCCGGTATCCCGTGGCGAAGGTGCTGAACCACGCGGGCTACTACACCGAACCGACTCCGTCGAACGTGGCGGTCTCCCTGCTCAAGGCGAAGATCAACACCGACAGGAGCTCCGCGGACTACCTCACCCAGCAGCTCGACGGCGTCTACAACGACACCGACAAGCGCAACTACCCGCTGTCCAGCTACTCGTACATGATCCTGCCGCTGAAGGTGCAGGGCACCTTCACCAAGGAGAAGGGCAAGACGCTGGGCGCCTTCTCCTACTACTTCATGTGCCAGGGACAGCAGCAGGCCCCGAAGCTCGGCTACTCGCCACTGCCGATCAACCTCGTCCAGGCCGGCTTCGACCAGATCCGCCGGATCCCGGGCGTGGAGACGCAGAACATCAACATCAAGAACTGCAACAACCCGACCTTCACCGCCAACGGCCAGAACCGGCTCGCCCAGACCGCGCCCTACCCCGCGGCCTGTGACAAGAAGGGTGCCGCGCCCTGCACCACGGGCACCGGCGGCACCAAGGCGAACTCGGGCAGCAGCAGTGGCGGCACCTCCGGCGGCAGCGGCGGCTCCACGTCCGGCGGCGCGACCGGCACGGGCGGCGACGGCGGCGGTACCGGCGGAAGCAGCGCCACGCCCTCCGTCGACCCCGACACCGGCCAGACCGTCTCCCCGGACGGCACCGGTTCGGGCGGCTCCGGCTCCGGCGGTGGTACGGCCGCCGCCGGCACGGTCGCCCTGGCCCAGCCCGTCGCCGTGGCCACCGCGCACGGCTGGACCGCCACCCAGACGCTGATGCTGCTGGCCGCGGTCCTGGTCCTCGGTCTGCTCCTGCTGCCGTCACTGGTCTCCCGCCTGGTCGGCGGCAAGGGCAACGGCCGCTCGGACGAGGGGGGTTCGCGATGAGACGGCGGATCAGGAACGCCCTCGTCCGGTTGCTGGCCGGCGCCACCGTCGGTGCCCTCGCCGGTCTCGCCGTGGCCCAGGCGGCCCCGTCCGCCACCGCGGCGGGCGGCGCCGGATCCGCCGTGACGGTGTCCGGACGCGGCGAGTTCGAGGACATGAAGTTCACGGTCAGCCAGACCACGCACCTCACCAGCCAGGCCATCTCGGTGAGCTGGTCCGGCGGCGCGCCGACCACCTTCGCCGGCTCGCAGTTCAACACCGGTTTCGTGCAGATCATGCAGTGCTGGGGCGACGACGACGGGACGGTCCCGTCCAACCCCGGCCCGTCACGCACCCAGTGCCAGTTCGGCGCCTCCCCCACCACCAACCGCGGTGGCTGGCCGGGCAACGGGCAGGACGACACCCGGCAGATCTTCTACAGCGCCGACCCGGCCAACTACGGCCAGGACGACCGGTACGGCGCCGCCAACCCCAACGCCCCCGGCGAGGTCCCCTTCAAGTCGGTGGACGGCACCACGATCACCAGGAACACCCAGAACAACCCGCTCTTCAACTACAACACCACCAACGAGGTCGACTTCGCCCGTACCAGCGCCGACGGCACCGGCCAGGAGTACTTCGAGGTCCAGACCGCCAACGAGGCGCCGCACCTGGGCTGCGGCGTCCCCGTCACCACCGACGGTGTCACCCGGCCCCGCTCCTGCTGGCTGGTGATCGTCCCGCAGGGCAGCCTCGACCTGGACGGCAAGCCGTACGCGGACCAGAGCCACGTCAACGCGGGCTCCCCGGTCTCCTCGACCAACTGGAAGAACCGCGTCGCCGTCAGGCTGGACTTCAACAGCGTGGGCACCAACTGCGCCCTCGGCTCCGACGAGCGCCCGACCACGGGCAGCGAGCTGGCAGCCGACGCGATGACCAGCTGGCAGGCCAAGCTGTGCACGGAGGGCAAGGTCTACAGCTACACCGAGTACGGCGAGCCCAACACCCGGGCCCGGCTCATCTCGGACGGCTCCAGCGGTCTCGCCTTCACCACCCGCAGACTCGGCGCCGACCCGGGCACCAGCGCGCCATCGGGTACGACGGCCTACGCCCCGGTCGCACTGAGCGGGGCCGTCATCGGGTTCACGATCGAACGCAGACCCAGGTCCACGGCGCCGGAGAGCGTGCAGAAACTCGCCGGCACCAAGGTCGAGTCGATCAAGCTCAACCCCCGTCTGCTGGCCAAGCTGCTGACCGAGTCCTACCGCAACTCCACCTGGGGTTCGGTGCTCGACAGCGGAGTGGCCAAGGGGTACGGCTGGGCGGAGAACAACCCGGCGGGACTCGCCTCCGACCCCGAGTTCATCTCCCTGAACCCCGAGTTCGCCGACCTCTCGGTCGCCGAGACGCCGGCCACCGACACCGACCTGATGACCTCCCTGGGCCACACCGACACCGCCCGCGCGCTCTGGCAGTGGATCGTCGCCGACAAGGCCGCCCGGCAGTTCCTCTCCGGTGTCCCCGACGACGACGGGATGCGGGTCAACCCGTACTACAGCACCAACGCGGACCTGAACCCGTCCGGCGCCGCCTTCGACCCGTCGAACACCGACGAGTACCCGAAGAACGACCCCTGGTGCACGGTCCCGCCCGGCTCCGGCGCCCCCGACGACGACAAGCAGTGCATGACCGACTTCCACCCCTACGTGGACGACATGCACGCCGGCGCCCTGCACACCCGGCGCGCGGACACCCTCTGGAAGTCCAGCTGGGACCCGCTGGCCACCCCGCCGGCGTACAGGAGCGTCGGTCCGCAGACGGTCGGCTCACGCTTCGTGATCACGGTGACGGACGTGGCCTCCGCCGCCCGCTACGGTCTGCAGACCGCCGAACTGGAGAACAGCGCGGGCAGGTTCGTCGCCCCGACCGCGGCGAGCCTGACCGCGGCCGCCGCGACCGCCTCAGGCACCGGCGTCGCCGAGATCACCCCGGCGAACGCCACGGCGAAGGGCGCCTATCCGCTGGCCCAGCTGGTCTACGCGGCGGTCCGTCCCGGCAAGGTGACCAAGGCCGCCCGCGAGGACTACGCCGCCCTGCTGCGGTACGCGGCGGCCACCGGACAGACCTCGGGCTCCGACCCGGGCAAGCTGCCCGTCGGCTACGCCCCGCTCTCCCGGAAACTGCGGGCCCAGGCCGTCAAGGCGGCGGACGCGCTGATCCGCTACACCGGCCCGAGTCCCGCCGACGACGGCTCGGCCGACGGCGGCGGCACGGACACCTCCGGTGACGGCGCGTCCGGCTCCGCCGGGGACACCGCAGGCGCGGGCGCGGTCGGCGGCACCGGCACCGGGGACCCCGCCGGCGGTGCTTCGCCGAGCCCGTCGGCGTCGTTCGACGGCGGCAGGTCGCTGGAGACCACCGCGGCCGGCAACACCCCGGCCGACCCGGCCAACCCGCTGCGGTACGCCGTTCCGGCGGGGGCCGCGCTGGGGGCGGCCGCCGGTGTCGGAGCGCCCTTCGCGGGCGGCAGCCGGCTGCGGCTGCCACTGCGCCTGCCGCTGCCCGGCGGACGGGCCGTGACCGTCGTACCCGGACTACCGGAGCTGTCGCGGCGACTGCGCCGCCTGCTCCCGTAGCCCCCGAGCGCCCCGCGCGCTCCCCACAGACGACCGCCCGCCCCGAAAGGCAGTCGGGGCGGACGGTCTGCACCACCCTGCCAGATCCCTCAGCAACACCCCAGCTAGCTCTCGTCAGGAGACTCTCGATGCGCAATCTGCGCTCCTCGGCGGCGCTCGTCGCCGCGGCCGTGGTGGCCGGCGGCCTGGCCCTCGCCACCCCGGCGATCGCCGACCCCGCCCCCGCGGGCACCTTCCGCCAGCTGGTCGGCGTGGGCTCGGACACCACCCAGGACGTGGTCAACGCCCTGGCCGGCGACACCGTCAACGGCACCAGCTACTCCGCCACCGCCGTGAAGTCGGCGAACGGCGCGGGCGTCGCCTCGTACGACGCGATCGAGCCCGGCACCGGCTCCACCACGTCCACCATCGTCACCCGCCCCGGCGGCGCGCCGTTCGCCCGCCCGAACGGCTCCGGCAACGGCCAGAAGGCGCTGTCCGCGTCGCTGACCGGCGACAAGTTCCCGGCCAGCACCGGTACCGTCATCAAGGGCCAGGTCGACTTCGCCCGCTCCTCCGGCGGTCCGTCCGCCACCGGATCCGCTCTCACCTACGTTCCGATGGCCCGCGACGCCGTCGGTGTCGCGGTCAGGGGCTCGGGCCTGGACTCGCTGACCAAGCAGCAGCTGTTCGAGATCTACTCCGGCTCGCTCAAGGAGCTGAACGGCCAGACCCTGCACCCGAAGATCCCGCAGGACGGCTCGGGCACCCGCAAGTTCTTCCTCGCGGCGATCGGCATGTCCACCACGCCGCTCGGCGCGAACGTCCAGGTCGTCCAGGAGAACCAGGCCAACGCGGCCCTCACCGAGGACGGCGCGCTCGTCCCGTTCTCCGTGGGCTCCTGGATCGCCCAGAACAACGGCGTCTCCCCCGACTACAGCAAGGCCGCCGCCGCGGCCGGCGGCCACCTGGCCTCCATCACGCTGCCGGGCGACGACGGTGCCACCAGCCCGGTCACCACGGTGAACGGCAAGCTGGCCCCGGTCCAGGCCTACTACGAGAACTCGACGTTCGGCCGTGACGTCTACAACGTCGTCCCGAGCCGCGCGATCGACCCGACCAGCGTCTTCTTCGACAAGGACCTGTACGACATCTTCGTCACCAGCGGCAGCCACACCGCCCAGCTGGCGTCGGAGAGCGCGGAGAAGGTCATCTCGGCCTTCGGCTTCGTCAACGAGCCGTACAACGGCTCCGTCAACCTGCAGGCCAAGCACGCCCTGCAGGGTGGCCTGGAGGGCCTTTCCTCCAGCAACACGGTGCCGGCCGCGCCCGTCCTGAAGGCCACCGTGGGCGACGCCAGCCTGAAGCTGTCCTGGACCGCCCCGGCCGCCACCCCGCTGGCGCTGAGCGACTACCGGGTGACGCTGACGGACGCGGACGGCGGGGTCGTCGCCACCAAGGACGTCCCGGCCACCACCAAGACGTACTCCTTCACCGGCCTGGCCAGCGGCACCTACACCGCCACGGTCACCGGCTACAACATCATCGGTGCCGGCTCGGACGCCACGTGGAAGGGCGCCGTCAAGTACGCCAGCACCACCAAGGCCACCACCGCCACCACCGCCTACGGCAAGACCCCGAAGGTCGCCGTCACGGTCACCGGCTCGCACGGCGTCAAGCCGACCGGCAAGGTCACCGTCAAGGACGGCACCACGGTCGTCGGCACCGGCACCCTGGACTCGTCCGGCAAGGTCTCCATCGGCCTGTCGAACCACCTCAAGGTCGCCACGCACTCGCTGTCGGTGTCCTACCCGGGCACCTCCAAGCTCAACGCGTCCTCCTCGCTCGTCTCCCTGAAGATCACCAAGGCGTCGGCGGCGGTCTCCGCCTCGCACCCCACCTCGGTGAGCCACACCGCCAAGGGCAAGGTCACCGTCAAGGTCACCGCGACCGGCACCACCCCGGGCGGCACCGTCCGCATCTACCAGGGCACCAAGGTCATCGCGACCGGCACCCTGAGCGGCGGCCACGTCACCGTCACCCTGCCGAAGCTGTCCAAGGGCAAGCACACCCTGCACGCGTTCTACGTCGGTTCCTCGACCGTGAACCCGAAGACCGGCGCCAACTTCAGCATCACCTCCAAGTAACCCTCTGACGGGCCCGCCGGGAGCCTCAGCGCTCCCGGCGGCCCCGCACGCGTCTTCTGAAGGAGGCGGGCCCCGTGACCGTCGCCGTACCGACACCCAAAGCTCTGGCCGCGGCCGTGCCGCGCACGCCCGTCCGCAGCGTCACCTTCGTCCGTCACCTCTCGCGCGGCGGACTGCTCAGCCTCGCCGCCCTGCTGCTCGGCATCACCGTGCAGCTGCTGGTGGTCAGCGGGGCCCAGCAACACGCCGCACAGCACGCCGACTTCGACCAGTTGAGGGAGCAACTCGCCCTCGGCACCGCCCCGGTGGCCCAGACCGGGCAGGACGGCAAGCTGCTGGCACCGGGCACCCCGCTCGCCCTCGTGAAGATTCCGAAGCTGGGAATGAGCCAGGTCGTCCTGGAGGGCACCGACTCCTCCGTGCTGACCGACGGCCCCGGGCACCGCCGGGACACCCCGATGCCCGGCCAGGCCGGCACCAGCGTGCTGATGGGCCGGGCGGGGGCGTACGGCGGCCCGTTCGGCAGGCTCTCCGAGCTGACCAGCGGTGACACCTTCACCGTGATCACCGGCCAGGGCAAGGCGAACTTCCAGGTCATCGACGTACGACGGGCCGGGGACCCGGCGCCGACCGCGCTCGCCGCCGGGAAGGGCCGCCTGGTGCTGATCACGGCGACGGGCCCGAAGTTCGCCCCCTCGGGCATCCTGCGCGTCGACGCCGATCTGGTCTCCGAGGCGTTCCAGACCCCCTCGGCCGTGATCCGCGCCGGCACCCTGCCGTCCTCCGAGGAACCCCTCGCCCGCCCCTCCGGGGTGCCCTGGCCGCTGGTGATGTGGCTGCAGGCGCTGCTGCTCACCGCCGTGGCCGCCGTCTGGACCTGGCACCGCTGGGGCCGCCACCAGACATGGATCGTCTTCGCCCCGGTCGTCGCGGTACTCGGCCTCCAGGTCGCGACGCGGACCACCGAACTGCTGCCGAATCTGCTGTGAACCAGGTGAATGAGATGACCGAGACCGCGACGACCGAGTTCGCCGTGACCGACACCGCCGTGACCGACACCGCCGTACTGCCCGCCGTCCCGCTGGTGGACGGCCCCGCTCCCGCCACCCTCGAAGCCCGTGCCGTCTCCGCCTGGTTCGGCTCCCACCAGGTACTCAGCCAGGTGTCGCTGACCATGCCCGCGGGCGAGGTCAGCGCGCTCATCGGCCCGTCCGGCTGCGGCAAGTCGACGTTTCTGCGCACCCTCAACCGGATGCACGAGATGATCCCCTCGGCGCAGTTCGGCGGCGAGGTGCTCTTCGAGGGCGAGGACATCTACGACCCGTCCTGGCGTCTGACCGACGCGCGCCGCAGGATCGGGATGGTCTTCCAGAAGCCGAACCCGTTCCCGGCGATGTCGATCTACGACAACGTGGTGGCGGGCCTGAAGCTGACCGGCACGAAGGTGAACCGCCGGGACAAGGACCAGCTGGTCGAGGAGTCCCTGACCCGCGCGGGCCTGTGGAAGGAGGTCCGCGACCGGCTCCGTCAGCCCGGTGGCGCCCTCTCCGGCGGCCAGCAGCAGCGCCTGTGCATCGCGCGTGCGCTGGCGGTCCGCCCGCGGGTGCTGCTGATGGACGAGCCGTGCTCGGCCCTGGACCCCACCTCCACCCGCCGTGTGGAGGAGACCATCCAGGACCTGGCCGGCCAGGTCACGATCGTGATCGTCACGCACAACATGCAGCAGGCGGCCCGGGTCTCCCAGCAGTGCGCGTTCTTCCTCGCCGAGCAGGGCACCCCGGGCGGCATCGTCGAACACGGCGCCACGGACGCCGTGTTCAGCTCCCCGCAGGACCAGCGCACGGCCGACTACGTGGCGGGCCGGTTCGGCTGAGCCGGCTCAGCAGTACGGCGGCTGGCTGGTGAGCGAGGCGGCCACCCGCATCCAGACGCCGAACTGCCGGTAGAGCGCCGGGAGCCGGCCACGGGCCTGGACGGTACGGCTGTCCGTGGCCGTGACTCCCGGGATGCCGAGCAGCACGGCGGGCACCGAGGCGGACTGCCAGCGCACGGAGAGGGCCGACTCCCCTTCGGGCGCGGCGGGCCGCTTCGGCGCGGGCGACAGGGCCTCGGCGACGGTCTCCTCGATCGCCCGGCGGGCCTCCTCGGCCGGGCGCAGCTCGGCGGCGAACCGGTCCCGGGCGTACTTCACGGGGACGGTGGCGACCGATTCGTCCCATGCCGTCATCTCGGCGCACGCCGTGTCGTCACCCGTGAGTGCCACGACGGGCACGCCGAGCGCCCCGGCGGTGGCATGCGCGAGCCCGATCTCTCCGACCGGCCTCCCGTCCAGCCAGATGTCCTCGATCTCGTGCCCCATGAAGCTGTGGCTGAGGACGCCGAGGGCGCCGGCCCGGGCGTGGTAGCCGACGAGCACCGCCGCGTCGTCCTGTGCGGTGAGCCCCTCCAGCATGGTCATCTTCTTCGGCTTGCCGCGGACCAGCCGCGCGGCGGGGTGCAGGGCCTCGGGGAGCAGGTTGCGCATGGGGCCGTGGGCGTCGTTGACGAGCACCTCGGTCGCCCCGGCGGTGACCGCCCCGCGTACGGCGGCGTTCACGTCCTGCGCCATCATCGAACGGCCGCGCTCGTAGTCCCGGCCGTCGGGCTGCACATCGTCCCGGTCGACGAGCCCGGTGATGCCTTCCATGTCCACGCTGATGTAGATACGCACGTCCTGAGGCTATCCGGACCCTACGTATTGTAGGTTCCCCATCGGTCACGGCGGCTCGTCAGCTCATCGGGGGTACTCATGCAGGGCACGGACGCAACGGAGACGCGGCGCAGCCTCGCCCCCACGGTGGCGATGCTGGTGGCGAGCCTGCTGATCGCGGCGGTGGGTGTGTACGAGCTGTCCGGCTTCGGCCTGCACAGCCTCGACCGGCGCCCGCACCTGTTCAGCGACGGGCTGGCCACCGGCGGGGTGATCGTCGCGGCGGTGGCGGCCGGGGCGGCGATCGGGAACCTCGCGTGGGTGCTGGCGGCCCGGCGGCGGGCCGAGCGGGAGTGCCCGTAAGAGGACCCTCCGCACATTCACACCGTATTCCGCACCGCTTCCGCACCAGGACCGGTCGCTTCACCGCCTCCCGCCGTTACCCTACGGACTGTAGGGTCAGCCCCCTCCGTCATCGTCCCCGTCCCCCAAGGTGACCGGTCCCCATGCCCGCACAGCAGTCGACCCTGGCCCCCGCGCGCGCGTCCGCCGACCGCCGCGGTCCCGCCGCCACCCCCGGCGGCGCCCTCCGCAGGCGGGCCGCCGACGCCACCGTCTGGTACCTGCGGCTGATCGCCGTACTGAACATAGCGGCGGTCATGTCCCTGCCGTTCCGGCACGAGGTCGACGAGCACAACAACGGGCGCCTCACCCTGCACCTGCACCGGCAGCACGCCCACCACTCCGGCCAGTTCTTCACGCCGTACCTGGCCACGGCGGGCCTGGTCTCGGCGGCCCTCGCCATCTTCTTCGTGCTGGTGATGCGCCGCCGCAAGCGCGCCGCCTGGGTGGTCAACGTCGTCCTGTCCACCCCCCTGTTCGTCCTCTACGTCCTCGCCCTCACCCAGCACGAGTACCGCGCTCACGCCTTCAACTGGGTCTCCGCCGCGCTCACCGGTCTCTTCGTGGCCGCGCTGCTGATCGGCCGCCGGGAGTTCGACGCGGTCGGCGACCCCTCGAACCCGAGGCTGGCGCTGGCGGTCGGCGTCGGCGGCGTCGCCGTCACCGGCGTCCTGGGCACGCTCCTGGTCCATGTCACGAACAGGTTCCACGGCGCCACCCTCTCCGACGAGATCGCCTACACGCTCCTGCGCGGCATCAGCGTCGGCCCGCTCGCCGACCAGGTCACCGCGGTGCACGCCTCCCGCTGGACCGACATCGTCATCAACGTCCTCCTCGCCGCCGCCTTCTGCCTGGTCCTGTACGCCGGCTTCCGCTCCCCGCGCGGCCGCCGCCTGCTCAGCGCGGAGGACGAGACGAGGCTGCGGGGTCTGCTGGACCGGCACGGCGCCCGCGACTCCCTCGGCTACTTCGCCCTGCGCCGCGACAAGATGGCGATCTTCTCGCCCACCGGCAAGGCGGCGGTCACCTACCGCGTCGTCGGCGGCGTCAGCCTGGCCTCGGGCGACCCGATCGGCGACCCGGAGGCGTGGCCCGGCGCGATCGACGCGTGGCTGACGGAGGCCCGGCAGCACGCGTGGACGCCCGCCGTCATGGGTGCGAGCGAGGAGGCGGGCACCATCTACGCCCGGCACGGCCTGGACGCCCTGGAACTGGGCGACGAGGCGATCGTCGACATCGCCGACTTCACCCTCGAAGGGCGCGCGATGCGGGTGGTCCGCCAGGCCCACAACCGGGTCCGCCGGGCCGGCTACACGGTCCGCGTCCGCCGCCACGAGGACATCCCGCCCGCCGAGATGTCCCTCCTGACGGAACGGGCGGACCGCTGGCGCGACGGCACCACGGAACGCGGCTTCTCGATGGCGCTCGGCCGCCTCGGCGACCCGGCGGACGGGCGCTGCGTGATGCTGGAGTGCCGGGACGCCGACGACGTGCCCCGCGCCCTGCTCAACTTCGTCCCCTGGGGCGAACACGGCCTCTCCCTGGACCTGATGCGCCGCGACCGCGACGCGGAGAACGGCCTGATGGAGTTCATGATCGTGGAACTCCTCCTCAAGGCACCCGAGCTGAAGGTGGACCGGGTCTCCCTGAACTTCGCGATGTTCCGCTCGGTCTTCGAACGCGGCTCCCGCCTCGGCGCGGGCCCGGTCCTGCGCCTCTGGCACGCCACCCTCACCTTCTTCTCCCGCTGGTGGCAGATCGAGTCCCTGTACCGCGCGAACGCCAAGTACCGCCCGATATGGGAACCCCGCTACCTCCTCTTCGCCCGCAGCAGCGACATCCCGAGGATCGGCCTGGCCAGCGCCCGCGCGGAGGGCTTCCTCACGGTTCCCTGGGGGGCGTGACCGGTTCAGGCGCGCTGCGCCCCGCCCCCCGCCAGCCCTCCGCCCACCGTGAAGCCGATCACCGCGCCGCCGCCCGCCCGGCGGAACGCGAAGGGGGCGCCGCCGTGGGCCATCGCCACCTCGCGGACGATGGACAGGCCGAGGCCGGAGCCGGGCAGGGAGCGGGCGTCGGCGGCACGGTAGAAACGGTCGAAGATCCGGATCAGGTCGCCCTCGGCGATTCCGGGACCGCGGTCGAGGACCTCGACGCGGACCGTGCCCGGCCGGGCGGGCCCGGTGACGCTGATCTCGATGGGCGCCTTGCCGTCCCGGTCGAACTTGGCCGCGTTCTCGACGAGATTGGAGACGGCCCGCTGGAGCATGCCGGGGCGGCCGTCGGTGGTCGTGTCGCCGACGGCGCGCAGCAGGATCTCGCGGCCGGTACGGCGGCGGGCCAGCCCGGCGACGTCCTCCGCGACGTCGGCCAGGTCCACGCGCTGCGGCGGTTCCATGTCCGACTGCCCGGCCGCGAGGTCGACCAGTTCGTTGACCAGGTCGGTCAGCTCGCGCGCCTCCTGGCCGAGGTCGGCGACGAGTTCGTCGCGGGTGGCGGGCGGCAGTTCGTCGATGCGGCGGAGCAGGGAGATGTTGGTCCGGAGGGAGGTGAGGGGGGTGCGGAGTTCGTGGCCCGCGTCCTGGACCAGACGCCGCTGGTCCTCCTCGGACTGCGCGAGGCGGCCCAGCATCCGGTCGAAGGCCCTGCCCAGCCGGCCCACCTCGTCGAGCCCGGTCACCGGGACCTGGATGCCGAGCTGCCGGGTGCGGGCGACGTCCTCCGCCGCGGAGGTGAGGATCACCAGCCGGCGGGTGATCCGGCGGGCCAGCCACCAGCCGAACAGCCCCGCGGCCACGACCACCGCCGCCATCAGCGCCAACGTCCGCTGCTGGAGCGCCCGCAGCAGGTCCTCCGTGTCGCTGAACTCCTGCGCCACCTGGACCGCGCCCCGGCCGTCGCCGAGCGCCACCGTGGCGATCCGGAACAGGTCGTCGCCGACCCGGACGTCCTTGTGCTGGGCCGTCGTCCCGGCCGCCACGGCCATGGCGGCCGCCCGGTCCGCGTCGGTGACGGGCAGCGCCGGGCTGCCGCGGTCGACGACCTCGCCCCGCGCGCCGAGCACCTGGACGTCGGTGCGGACCGGCCGGACCAGGTCGTGTCCCGGGCGGGAGGAGGAGAAGAAGTCCTCCGGGACCATCCGGTCCTGCTTGACCTCGTCCTGGACGTCGGAGACGACCTGGGTGAACACCGACTGCTCGTCGACGCGGACCAGCCGGGCGGCGGCGTTGTACGACAGGATGCCGACGACGATGGTGACGGCGGCGGTGACGGCCGCGAAGGAGACGACGAAGGTGGTGCGCAGGGAGACGAGTCCGGGCCGGCGTCCGACCAGCACCCGCCGGAGCCGCCGGAGACGGCCCACTCAGTCCTCCCGCAGCACGTAACCCACGCCCCGGACGGTGTGGATCAGCTGCGGGGCGCCGGGCTCGTCGAGCTTGCGGCGCAGGTAGCCGACGTAGACGGCGAGGTTCTTGGAGCCGGGCCCGAAGTCGTAGCCCCAGATCCGGTCGTAGATGGTGGAGTGGTCCAGGACGATCCCGGCGTTGCGGGCGAGCAGTTCCAGCAGCTCGAACTCGGTGCGGGTCAGCTCCAGCTCGCGCCGGCCGCGCCAGGCCCGGCGGGCCTGGAGGTCCATCCGCAGGCCGGCCGCGTCGATCTGCCGGTCGGAGATCTGCGGTTCCCGGCCGGGGTCGGAGGCTACGGCGCCCGGGCCGCCGCCGGTGGTCACCGGGGAGGTGCGCCGCAGCAGGGCACGCAGCCGCGCGAAGACCTCCTCCACGTCGAAGGGCTTGACGACGTAGTCGTCGGCGCCGGCGTCCAGTCCCGCGATCCGGTCGGCGGTCTCGACCAGCGCGGTCAGCATCAGGATGGGGGTGCGGTCGCCCTCGGCGCGCAGGACCCGGCAGACCTGGAGGCCGTCGATGCCCGGCATCATCACGTCGAGGACGAGGACGTCGGGCCGGTCGCGGTGGGCGTGCGCCAGGGCTTCCACACCGTCCGCGACCGCCGTCACCTCATAACCCTCCAGGGTGAGCGCCCGCTCCAGGGCGTGGCGGATGGCGCGGTCGTCTTCGGCGAGCAGCACAGTCTGGGACACAGACCCAGTCTGCCAAGGCCTCCGGCACCAGGCCGGGGTGAGCGGGTCTACGATCACCCTTTTTACCGGGCTCTCACCGTCACAGAGGCAACCGGGCGCGTCCCGTTCCGGGTGCGGGCGGGGGCTGGTCGCACGGTTCCCCGCGCCCCCGAAGGGGCGCTTCCGCAGCCGTGGCGCGCACGGCCGCGGGCAGTCGTGCGAATCCCTCTCAGCCCGCCGCCAGCCGCGCCAGCTGTTCCTCGAACGGCACCACCACCGGCGCGTCCTCCCGCTTCGCGCTGCTCAGCCCCGTCATCAGTGCCGCCAGCTCCCCCGCCGCCCGCTCGATCCGGGCCTCCAGGCCCTCCGCGCCCCAGTCCTCCGACGCCGCGTAGACGCCGGTCGGTACGACCACCGCCCGCAGGTACGCGAACATCGGCCGCAGCGCGTGTTCCAGGACCAGCGAGTGCCGGGCCGTGCCCCCGGTCGCCGCGATCAGCACCGGTTTGCCCACCAGCGCTTCCTTGTCCAGCACGTCGAAGAACGACTTGAACAGGCCGCTGTACGAGGCCGTGAACACCGGCGTGACCGCGATCACGCCGTCCGCCTCCGCCACCGCCTCCAGTGCGGCCGCGAGCCTGCGCCCGGGGAAGCCGTTGGTGAAGTTGTGCGCGATCTCGACCGCGAGGTCGCGCAGCTCCACGACCTCGACCTCGGCACCGGCGGCCTGCCGGCCCACCGCGGCGGCCAGCCGGTCGGCCAGCAGCCGGGTGGACGACGGCACGCTCAGCCCCGCCGAGACGACGACCAGCTTCATGCTCCGGCCTCCTTCTTCTCCGGTTCCGAACCCTGCGAAGCGGCCGCGGCGAGCAGCGAGGCGTGCGTGGGCGCCTCCGGAACGTTCGCCGGACGGCCGTTGGCGAACTCCTTGCGCAGCACCGGTACGACCTCCTCGCCCAGCATGTCGATCTGCTCCAGGACCGTCTTCAGCGGCAGTCCCGCATGGTCGACCAGGAACAGCTGGCGCTGGTAGTCACCGGCGTACTCCCGGAAGGCCAGCGTCTTCTCGATGACCTGCTCGGGCGTGCCGACGGTCAGCGGGGTCTGGTCGGTGAAGTCCTCCAGGGAGGGCCCGTGGCCGTAGACCGGCGCGTTGTCGAAGTACGGCCGGAACTCGCGCACCGCGTCCTGCGAGTTGTGCCGCATGAACACCTGGCCGCCGAGGCCGACGATGGCCTGCTCGGGGGTGCCGTGCCCGTAGTGCGCGTACCTGGTCCGGTACAGCTCCACCATCTGCTTGGTGTGGTCGGCGGGCCAGAAGATGTTGTTGTGGAAGAAGCCGTCACCGTAGTAGGCGGCCTGCTCGGCTATCTCCGGCGAGCGGATCGAGCCGTGCCAGACGAACGGGGCGATCCCGTCCAGCGGCCTCGGGGTGGAGGTGAAGCCCTGCAGCGGCGTGCGGAACTTGCCTTCCCAGTTCACCACGTCCTCGCGCCACAGCCGGTGCAGCAGGGCGTAGTTCTCGATGGCGAGGTTGATGCCCTGCCGGATGTCCTGCCCGAACCACGGGTAGACCGGGCCGGTGTTGCCGCGGCCCATCATCAGGTCCACCCGGCCGTCGGCCAGGTGCTGGAGCATCGCGAAGTCCTCGGCGATCTTCACCGGGTCGTTGGTGGTGATCAGGGTGGTGGAGGTGGAGAGGATCAGCTTCTCGGTGCGCGCGGCGACGTAGCCGAGCATGGTGGTCGGCGACGACGGCACGAACGGCGGGTTGTGGTGCTCGCCGGTCGCGAAGACGTCCAGGCCGACCTCCTCGGCCTTCAGCGCGATCGCGACCATCGCCTTGATGCGCTCCCGCTCGCTCGGCGTCCGGCCCGTCGTGGGGTCCGGCGTGACGTCACCGACCGTGAAGATCCCGAACTGCATGCTCGCTCACCCTCCAGGTTGTTTACGGTTCAACTATACCTGCAGAACGAGACCCCACCCACCGGTATTCCCCCACCGGTACCGCCGGCGGCTCACGCGGCCGGCGGCACCGAGACGGCTCAGCGCGCCGCCCGGAAGGCCCGGCCCGCCGCCGTGGCCGTCGTACCGTCCGTGAACAGCCCGCTGCTCGGCTTCGACGGGTCCGCGCCGAGCCCGAACCACGCGTACCGCTGGACGTACGGCAACGCGTCCAGCGCCTTGGCGGACGCCGTGACGAAGTCCGCCTGCTGCTGCGCGGACGGGAACCGCGTCCCCTGCGAGAAGTCGATCAGCGCGTACTCGGTGAGC
This sequence comes from Streptomyces sp. NPDC059224, assembly GCF_042754285.1. NCBI lineage: Bacteria > Bacillati > Actinomycetota > Actinomycetes > Kitasatosporales > Streptomycetaceae > Streptomyces > Streptomyces sp. NPDC059224. The sequence continues at coordinate 3,025 of NZ_JBHZAN010000012.1, read as the reverse complement.
CAGATCGGCTTGTGGTACCGCTCGTACACCGAGGCCAGATACGACGTCAGCTGCTGCACGGCCTGCGGGGTGCGGAAGTCGCCGCCGTACCAGTGCAGGGTGATGAAGTCGACCCGGTACCCCTTCGCCCGCGCCCCGGTCATGAACCGGTCCAGCCAGCCGCCGGCCGTGTCCCCGCCGTACGCCACCGCCGGGCTGCCCAGCACCTTGCCCGCCGCCATCAGCCGCGGCCACAGCTCCAGCGCCTGGTCGACCGGCATGTTCGACTGCTGCGCCATGTCGGGCTCGTTGAAGCCCAGGAGGTACGGCCCCGCCGCCCGGGCCTGGGCCAGCGACGCGTCGGTGACGGAGGCGGCGCCCCAGATCATCGGCACGAAGGAGGCCGAACCCGGGGTGGTCACGCCCTGGTGCTGGGTGTTCCAGGTGTAGTACCAGCTCGCCCCGCTCGCGGCCAGCGCCTGGCTCACCCCGTCGAACGACCACACGCCGACGCCCTTGCGGGCGCTGGAGGCGACCCGCACCGCAGGTGCGGTGCGCGGCGACGGCGTGGGCCGGACCGACCGGCTCGGGGACGCGCTCGGCTCGGCGGAGGAGCGGGAAGGCGACGGCGAGGGCGCGTGCGTGGGGCTCGGGGACCCGGCCGCCACCGCCGCCGGTGACGGAGCCGTCCTGGCCACCGGGGCCGACGGGCCCGCCGCCAGCCGGGCCGCGACCAGCGCGGCCACCGCGACGAACACGATGGCCGCCGAGCCGCCGACGACGACGTGCCCGCGCATCCCCCGCCCGGCCCGCCGGGCACGCCGGCCCGGATGCCCGTGCCGCCCGCGGGGAGTCCCGGGACTGCCGGGAGTACGGGGAGTACGGGGAGTACCGGCGGTACTGGCGGTACTGGTGCCACCGGGAGTCCCCGAAGACGCGGTGACGTGGGCGAGCACCCGCGCCGGATCGAGACCGGCCGGCACCGCCACCAGCGGCAGACCGCTCAGCAGCCGGTCCATCGGCAGCAGCCCCCGCTCCAGACCCTCGCACTGCCCGCACCCCCGTATGTGGCGGCCGAACCGCTTGCGCCACAGCGGACTCGGCAGGCCGTCCCACGGCGCGGCGATCTCGTCCAGCCGGGCACAGCGCGGATCGGCGCCCAGCCCGCGCACCACACACCGCGAGACCTCCATCTGCTTCTTCATGCGCTGCACCCGGACGGCGGCGTGCCGGTCGGACAGCCCCAGCGCACCGGCGAGGTCGGCGCGCTCCAGCTCACCGGTCTCCTCAAGCCACCACAGGGACAGCAGCTCCTGGTCGTCCGGGTCGAGCCAGCGCGTCGCCTCGGCGGTCTCCCGGCGCTGCTCGGTCAGGCCCAGCCGCAGGATGGTCAGGCCGGCGAAGTCGAGCGCGGGATCGGTGATCGCCTCCGCGTCGTCCAGCCGGGCCCTGCGGTCCCGATCTGCGGCCCGCAGGGCCTCCCGGTTCCGTACCTGCCGGATCGTGATCGCGACCAGCCAGGACCGCAACGCCGACGGATCCCGCAGCTTCGGCAGCCCGCGCACCATGCGCAACAGCGTCTCCTGTACGACGTCGTCGACGTCGGCGTGACCGTTCAGGGCCCGGCCGACGATGTTGTAGACCAGCGGCAGGCAGTGCGCCACCAGCTGCTCCAGGGCCCGCCCGTCACCCGCGCACGCGGCCGTCACCAGGCCGGGGGCGGGCCCTCTCCGGTGGTTCTCGATCATGTGGGTTCCTCCGCGCAGGGATCCGGCTCTTGGAACGGAGACCCCCCGGGGCACACGAGGACAACAGAAAAACGGGCGGGCCGACGTCGAAACCTGTTCGGTGCGCAATTTATGTTGCGCGGCCGCCGCGCACGAGGTCTCCGAGACGCAGGCACACATCCGGCACAACCCGAGGAAAGGCCCGGGGATGGCACGAGGACAGCGCGGCCGACGCCGACGGCACGGACGACACGGCACGAGAGGGCCGCGACGCGGCTGGTGGTACGCCTCGGCGTCCGCCGCCCTCGCGACGGCCGCCACCGTACTGATCACCTACGGCGCGTGGACACCGTCACCCGCGACCGGCACCGCGCACGCACCGGACCGCCGGGCGGTCACCGCCACCGCCCGCTCCGAACCGCCGGCCGCCCCGCGCACGCCCGCCCCCGGCCACGGCGCGTCCCCGACCGCGTCCCTCACCCACCTGGCCGGGCCGCCGGCCACGACCACCCCGAAGCCGGCCGCCGCGCCCGTACGGCGGACCCCGGCGTCGGCCCCGGCCGGCCGCCGTCTGATCACGGTCGTCAACCGGACCGCCCACCCGGTCTGGGCGGTCGTCACCAACACCTCGGTCTACCCGGCGGGCCGCAGGCTCGCCCCCGGCCGGAGCCTCTCGCTGACCGTGGCCGGCGACTGGGGCGGCCGCGTCTGGGGCCGTACCGGATGCACCGGCACCGCGGCCGGCCCCTGCGCATCCGGCGACTGCACCAGCGTCTGCACCGGCCCCAATCCGCCCACCACCCTGGGCGAGTTCACCTTCGACGCGTACGCGGGCATGGACTTCTACGACGTCAGCATGGTCGACGGCGCCAACCTGCCGATGTACATCAACATCTCCCACACCACGACCACCGACCCGGTCAGCGACACCGGCTGCTACCGGGGCACCTGCACCACGGAGATCGACTGTCCCAAGGCGATGCAGGCCCTCGCCGGCGGCCGGGAGATCGGCTGCAAGCCGCCGTGCGCGGCGTTCGGCGGCGACACGTACTGCTGCCGCGGCGCCTGGGCGGGCCGCGACCACTGCGTCCCCGCCACCTGGCCCGTCGACTACACCCAGGTCTTCAAACGGGCCGCGCCGTACGCCTACTCGTACGCCTTCGACGACGCGGCGACCATGCCCTGCAAGGGAGCCTGCTACTACCGGGTGACCTTCGGAACGACCTAGGTGTATTGCCCTGTGAGGTTGGGGACGCGGCTGGCGGGTGGTTGGCCCTTGAGCGCGGTGTGTCCGCGGTGGTGATTGTAGGTGTGCAGCC
>NZ_JBHZAN010000011.1:176572-234818 GCF_042754285.1 Streptomyces sp. NPDC059224 | reverse complement strand
TCCTCGGCGTCGATCTGATGTCGACCGCGAACAGTGCGCACGTGGTGCAGTTCGACGACAACGGCACCGCGGACCATCTCTGGCAGTTGGTGGACGACGGTGACGGCTGGTACCGCATCCGTAACAAGAACTCCGGGAAGGTCATGGGCGTCGATCTGATGTCGACCGCGAACAGTGCGCACGTGGTGCAGTTCGACGACAACGGCACCGCGGACCATCTCTGGCAGTTCGGGTAGGGCCACGGAGAACCCACGGTAGACCCACGGCACCAGGGCCGGCCCCGTCGTGCTGTCACAGGCCCTGTTCGCCGTCCTCACCCTCTCTCACTCGGAGGTCAGGTACATGCGATCGAACGTCCCAAGGCCGCTGCGCGGCAGATGGAGAAGAACCCTCAGTCTGGTTCCGGTCGTCGCGCTGACGGTGGCGGCCACCGTCACCGCGACGCTCGACGCGCAGGCGGCGGTGCCCCCGACGCCGTCTGGCTTCTCGCTCACCTGGAGCGACGACTTCAACGGCGCGTCCGGCACCGGCATCGACCAGAGCCTGTGGAAGTACGACACCGGACCGGGGAGCAGTTTCGGCACCGGTGAGATCGAGACCATGACCAACAGCACCTCGAACGTCTACTACGACGGTCAGGGCCATCTGATCCTCCAGGCCCTGCACTCCGGTTCCGACGCACGCAGCGGATGGACCTCGGGGCGCGTGGAGACCCAGTCGGCGTTCTTCGGCGCCCCGGCCGGCGGAGTCGTCCGCATCGAGTCCGTGCTGCAACAGCCCAACCTCAACACCTCCAACGGCGCGGGTTACTGGCCGGCGTTCTGGATGCTCGGCGCACCACTGCGTGACGGAGTGACCTGGCCGAAGTCCGGCGAGATCGACATCATGGAGGACATCAACGGCCGCAGCTCCGACTTCAGCACCATCCACTGCGGCGTGAACCCGGGCGGGCCGTGCAACGAGTCGACCGGTATCGGTTCGGGTGAGCGCGCCTGCGCGGGCTGCCAGACCGGCTTCCACGACTACGCGGTGGAGATCGACCGTTCGGTGGCGCCGGAGCAGATCCGGTTCTACCTCGACGGGAACAACTTCTTCAGCGTCAACGCAAACCAGGTGGACGCGACGACCTGGGCCGACGCGATCGACCACCCGTTCTTCATCATCTACGACCTGGCGATCGGGGGCGGGTTCCCCGACGCCTTCGGCGGCGGCCCGAACGCGGCCACGGTCTCCGGCGGCAAGCTGGTCGTCGACTCGGTGGCCGTGTACAACAAGGGGCCCGGTTCCGGAGGCGGTGGCGGCGGGTCGGTGACGGGCCAGACGATCACGGGTCCGGGTGGCAAGTGCGTGGACGTGTCCGGTGACGACACCGGTGGCGACGGCACCGCGGTCCAGCTGTGGGACTGCCAGTCGGCGGCCAGGGACCAGCACTGGACCTGGAGCGGCCAGACCCTGCAGACCCTCGGCAAGTGCCTGGACATCGCGGGCGGCGACAGCGCCGGCGGTACGAAGCTGCAGCTCGCCACGTGCAACAGCGGCGGCTACCAGAACTGGGTGCGGCAGACCGACGGTTCACTGCGGAACCCGACCAGCGGCCGGTGCGTCGACTCGCCCTCGGGTGGCACCGCGAACGGGACCCGGCTGCAGATATGGGACTGCAACGGCTCCGGCGCCCAGCAGTTCGCCATCGGTACCCCGGTCTACGGGCCCGGTGGCAAGTGCGTGGACGTGTCCGGTGACGACACCGGTGGCGACGGCACCGCGGTCCAGCTCTGGGACTGCCAGCAGGCGACCTCCCTCGACCAGAAGTGGACCTGGAGCGGCCAGACCCTGCGCACCCTCGGCAAGTGCCTGGACATCGCCGGCGGCGTCAACGCGAACGGCACGAAGCTCCAGTTGGCCACCTGCAACGGCGGCGGCTACCAGAACTGGGTCGCCAACGCCGACGGCTCGATGTCCAACCCGGCCACCGGCCGGTGCGTCGACTCGCCCTCGGGTGCCACGGCGAACGGCACGCGGCTGCAGATATGGGACTGCAACGGCTCCGGCGCCCAGCAGTTCGCCCTGGCCTGAGCGGAACCGAGGCCAGGTCAGTCGGGGGGCTTCACCTCAACGGGTGGGGCCCCTTCCTCGGTCGCCGGCGGATGTCCGCACCCGGCGGCCCGGCGGCGGACGTCAGAGGGAGCTTTCCGGTCCGGCGGGGCGCGCCGTGGCCACGTTCTCCTCGTACGCGGAGGCCTGCGGAGTACCGGTGGGAGGCGGCGCGGTGAGGAGGTCGAGCGTGCCGGTGATGTCGAGGAGGCGTTCCAGGTTCGCGGGCCGGTCCTCCAGGTGCAGTCCCACCCCCGCGGCCGTGGTCCTGCGATGGATCATCAGCAGGACGGACAGGCCGGTGGAGTCGATGGTACCGAGCCCCGCGCAGTGCAGCCTCAGGTGCTTCACGCCGGGGCGGCCGGTGAGCAGGCGAGTGGCTTCGTCCTGGAGCAGCCCGGCATTGTCGAAGTCGAGGTCTCCGTCGATCTCTATGCGGACTTCGTCCTGAGCGCCGGCCGTGGTCAGGCGCAGGTGGTTGGAAGGCATCGGCATCGTGGTCATACGTGGTTCCCGGCGGCGGTGATGTGATCGGTCGTGATGAGGGCTTCGGTGCCCAGTTCGAGGATGCGGACGGCCCGCGGGAAGTCCTTCAGCTCACGGGCGAGCAGGGCGAGCGCCGGCGGCAGGGACTGCGCGGGCACTCCGCGGGCGACGAGGATCCGGGCGGTCCAGGTGAGGAACGAGCCGAAGACGGTCTCGTCGCCCAGGTAGAGGGCGGTGGCGAGGAACTCCACGATGTGCGCGAGGTCCTCCGCGGTGCGTTCGCGCTGCGTGTCGTCGTAGGCGCGCATGGCGGGGAACGCGTCTTCCAGGGCGGTGAAGACGGTCCGCACCAGGGTGTCCCTGCTCCGGACGACCATCGTGTACTCCTGGTCGGCCAGGTGCGGCAGGTCGTCCATCGGCTGGTGGTCGAACTGCGGGCGCGGCAGCGGGCCGCGCGCGAGACGGTCGGTGGCGGAGCGGGCGTCGGGGGCCCACGCGTCGGCACCCAGCAAGCGGGCGTACCGGCCGTCGGAGCCGAAGGCGGCACCGCCGACCAGGACCGGAACACCGATGGCCTGGCAGGCGGTGATCGCCGCGTGAGCGGCCGGCAGACGGGTGGCGATCGAGCTGGACAGGGCGACCGCGTCGGCCCGCGTGGTGTGCAGGTGGGAGATGAGGTGCGGGGTGGGGACCTGGGCGCCGAGGTAGTCGACCTGCCAGCCGCGCAGCCTCAGGACCTCCGCCAGCAGACGGGCGGGCAGCGCGTGCCACTCCCCGTCGACGCAGGCCACCGTGATCCGGCCCCGGGAGGGTGAGGTGCGGGCGACGGGATGCGCCGCGAGCGCGGCGACGGCCCGTTCGTTGATGGCGGTCGCGGCGTGCTCCTGCGCGACGCTGATCCGGTTGGCCGCCCACTCCTCGCCCACCTGCCCCTGCACGACGGCGATGACGTCCAGCAGCACGCTCTCCGCGTCGACGCCCTCCTCCAGGGCGCGGGTGACGACCTCGGTGGCGGAGTACTCGTCCCGGGCGGAGACGGTGCTCCACAGCTGCTCGGCGAGCAGCTTGAGACGGGCGTTGTCGGGGGAACGGGGCGGGGCGCCGGTGCGGGTCCTCATCCAGTGAATCTGCCCCGGGTGTGCCCGTTCACCGCACTCAGATGATGGCTGCGCGGGGCGGAGATGACGACGACGGCCATGTCGTCGTGACGGCGGTTGCCCAGCCACTGCGCGGCCAGCATCTGTACGTGCTCCGCGATGCCCTCCGAGGGCATGCCCGCGCATCCGGCCAGGGCCTGCTTGAGACGCTCCTCGCCGAACAGGGTGTCGCCCATCGGGCCCCCCTTCGCCTCGGTGATCCCGTCGGTGTAGAGCACGCAGGACTCACCGGGGGCGAGAGCGACCGTGGCGGTGCGGGCATGGACGTGGGGTACGGCGCCGACCAGGGTGCCGCGGGTGTCCACCTCCTCCACCGTGCCGTCCCTGCGGATGATCAGCGGAGCCGGGTGTCCGCCGCTGGTCACCTTCACGTCCACCGCGCTGCCCCGGCGGGCCGCGGAGGCCAGCACCAGGGTCGCGAACCGGGTGTGCTGGGAGTTCAGCAGCGCGGTGTTCAGCAGGTTCAGCATCCGCTGGTGATCGTCCGCCAGCGGCAGCAGCGCGTGCAGCGTATTGCGGATCTTGCCCGTGAGGACGGCGGCCTCCAGGCCCTTGCCGCACACGTCCCCGAGCGTCACCAGGGAGGGCTCGCCCTCGACGGCGGCGGGGTGGACGTCGTAGAAGTCGCCGCCGATGCGTTCCTCGTCCGCGGAGGGGCGGTAGCGGCCGGCGAAGTCGACCCCGGAGATCTGGTGCAAGGCGGGCGGCAGGAGTTCCTGCATCAGCACCTCGGTGATCGCCGTCTGCTCGGCGTACAGGCGGGCCGCCGACATCGCCGCGCCGGAGCGGGCGGCGAAGAGCCGGGCGAAGACCTCCTCCTCCTCGGTGAAGGCGGCGGTCCTCGCCTTCCGCAGCAGCACCAGAGCGCCGGCCGGCACGCCGTGGCCGGGCAGCGGCGTGATCACTATCGAGCCGACCGCACCGAATCCCTCGGGCACCATCCAGGCCGGGGCCGTGGCAGGGTCGATCCACCGGGAGGGGACCGGCGGGAACCCGCGCAGTGCCTCGCCCAGACCGGGCACCTCGTCGGGGTCGACCATCTCGTGGGTCTGGGTGGGGGTGCCGCCGCGCAGGCATGTCACCACCGGCAGTCGGCTGCCGCGCGAGGGCGCGATGGCCAGTGCGGCGTCCGCGAGGCTCTCGGCGGCCAACTGGGCGGTCACGTCCATGCAGCGCCCCAGATTGAGGGAGGAGAGCAGGGTGTTGGACGCCTTCGCCAGGAACGCCGTGCGCTCCCGCTCCACGCGCAGGGCCTCCCGGGCCAGCTGGTGATCGGTGTCGTCCACCAGCCACCAGGCCACCGTGCCGTCGGTACGGACAGTGGGATGGGCCTCGAAGTGACGGCCGTCGATCGCACCGGTCGGCGGCTGCGGGGCGGCGAGGTCAGGCTCCGTGCGCGGGCCCGGGGAGGACAGCGCGTGATGGGCCGCGGCGAGCCACGGCGGGGCCACGTCGGCCAGAGGTGCCCCCGGCTCGGCCCGGGGCAGGAGGGAGGAGGCGACGTCGTTGCGCTGCACGAGCGTGCCACGGGGGTCGGCGACCAGCACGGGGTACGGGGCACTTCCCCAGGGGAAGTCCTGAGCTGCTTCGGCGGTCTGCGCTTGGGTGGAAGCCAAATATCGAGGACCCGCTGCGCGAATCCCTCACCTCACTTACTCGACGGAAACATTGCTCTAAAGCAACCATCCTCCACCGTGGCGCTCCCTGACAAGCGGCCCCTCCCCGTCCTGCGGGCGCGCCTGCCTCCGCCGACACCGCCTGACGGGCAGCCAGGATTCACGGCGGTGCGGCTCACAGGAAGCGCCGGAAGGGGGTGACCGCGGCCTCCTTGGCGCGTTGCAGCACCGGCCGGCGTCTCCATCGCGTCAAGTCGACTTCCGCGCTGCGCAGCACGTCCGCGTCGTAGTCGCGGTCGAGCGCGGTGGTGAACGTCTCGTCCAGGACCGCGAGCATGACCTCCTCGTCATGGTCCATGGACCTTCGGTTGAAGTTGGTGGATCCGATGAGGGAGGCCACCGAGTCCACGGTGATGATCTTGGCGTGCATCATGGTCGGCTGGTACTGACGAAGGCGCACTCCCGCCCGCAGGAGGCGTGTGTAGTGCTGCTGGCCGGCGAGTTGACAGGCACGCTGGTCGGTGTGCGGCCCGGGCAACAGGATCTCGACCCGCACACCGCGCCGCGCCGTTTCGCACAGCAGGTCGATGAAGTAGGTGTCCGGGGCGAAGTAGGCGGTGGCCAGCCGGAAGCGTTCCTCGGCGGAGGTGAGCATGACCCGGATGAGGGTCTGCATGTCCTGCCAGCCGATACTCGCGGAACCGCGGACGACCTGCACCACCGACGAACCGGTCTGCGGGTGCTCCGCGAAGAGGTCACGGTCGTCGAAGAGCTGGTCGTGACACTCCGCCCAGTTCTGCGCGAACGCGGCCGCCACACCGTCCACGGCCGGGCCGCGCACCTGGACGTGGGTGTCGCGCCACTCGGAGGGGTTGCGGGCGTCGCCGCACCATTCCTCCGCGATGCCGACGCCGCCGGTGAAGGCGGTGTGCTCGTCGACGATGAGGGCCTTGCGGTGACAGCGGTGGTTCTGCTTGAACGGCGACAGCCACACGGGTTTGCGGAACCACGCCACCTGTACGCCCGCCGTGCTCATGAGGTCGAGCAGCCGCCCCTCGATCTCCTTGGCGCCGAAACCGTCGAGCAGCAGGCGCACGCGCACCCCCGCGCGGGCGCGTTCGGCCAGCGCGACGGCGAATTCGTGAGCTATGTCACCCCGCCAGTACACGAACGTCATCAGGTCGATGGTGTGCTGAGCCGCACGGATCGCCCCGAGCATGGCGGGGAAGATCTCATCACCGTTGCGCAGGCGTACGAGTTCGTTGCCTTCGGTGGCGGCCACGCCGATCAGCCGCTCCAGGCGGCGGCGCAGGCGCTGCTTGCGCGCCGCGGTGTCGCCGGGCGCGGTGTCCTGAGCCGAAGGCACCGGTACGTCGTCGACCATCACGGCAGATCCCCCCACTGGGCCGGAAAACAGAATGTCACGGGCCTCGGCGCGAGCCCGAACAAGCGGATGCCCGTTCGGCCCGGCCCTACTCCAGCCATCTGCCGGGACGAACGCACCGGGGGCGCACCCGTGGGCGCGACCGGGTGGGCTGCGGTGCCCGGTCCGGGGGCCGGGCACCGCGTCGGTCTCCTGCGCGGGCGGCGTCAGTGATGCAGGGCCGGCAGGCCGGCGGGTGCACGCAGTGCGGCACTGCGGTAGCTGGAGATGCCCACGGCGAGCAGCCAGTAGCTGAGGATCGCGCCCATCAGGGCCGTGGTGCCCCAGCCGTTCGCCGCGTAGAAGTGTGCGGGGTCGTTGCCGAAGAACAGGGACGGTACGAAGACCAGGTTGGCCGTGGCCAGGACGTAGGCCGAGCGGCCTGTCCACCGTGGCAGCAGGCCGGTACGGCACACGCCGTAGCCCAACGTGATCAAGAAGAGCGCGAGCATGAGGCGGCCGATCGCCCCGTAGAGGATGTAGGTGCCGCTGACCGTGACGGTCGGGTCGATCGGGTGGTCGGCGGCGATGACCGCGCCGGCTTCCAGACCGCTGGAGACCAGGGTGATCGTCGCGTAGACAAGTCCGGTGGCGAAGGCCATCGTGCCGACCCACTCGTACCCGGGGTTCACGAGCTTGACCAGTTCGCGGAAGGCCGTCACGAACACGGTCAGGAATGCCAGTGCGACGATTCCGATCAGCAGCCTGGCCAGGACGTTCGAGTCCGGCGGTGGGCCGGAGTAGATGAAGTACAGGGGCACTTCGACGATGAAGGCGGTCGCGGCGGCGATGCCCGTGAGGCCTGTCAGGCGCCTGGCGATGGTTTCGTTCATGGGTCTCCCCCGGGGCGTCCGTTGCTGGGTTCTCCGTCGGCTCGTTGCCGACGACATCCACCTTGTCGCTCTCGGCGACGCTCGTCGCTGGGCCTGAACACCGGACGGGGGGTGGTCCTACCGCCACCTGGTGACCGGGTGCTGGACTCGCGACCGGCCGTACTCGACAACGGTCTGACCACTTCAGGGCGGTCTCCGAAACGCAAGATCCAATCGCGGCACAAATATGCTCTTATCCGCGTGTTCCCGCCGAGAGGGTGTAAGCGTGGTCAATCCACGGCTGAGCACAGGGAGTCGACCATGCCCAAGCCCCGAACCATCTGCCTCCGCGCCCCGCGGCCCGGCCGCGACGCCCTCCGTCACCACGTCCGGTGCGCCTGGGCGGCCGCAGCGGACGCCGTCCCGTCCGAGGCCGTCCGCGCGACGGAAGGCGGTGTGTGATGACTCTGTCCACGTGCCGCGGCATCGATGTCTCCGAGCATCAGGTCCCGCAGGACTGGGCAGCGCACAGACGGGACGGCGTGGCCTTCGGTTTCGCCAAGGCCAGCGAGGGCGAGCACAGCCAGGACAGCCGCTTCGCGCGGCACGTCTCCGGTATCGTCGCCGCTCAACTCCTCCCGGGCTCCTATCACTTCGCCTGGCCCAACCAGGATCCACGGGCCGAGGCGGCGAACTACATCGGCGCCGCCCGGCCCTACGCGGCCGTACAGCCGCTGTACACGCACTGGCTCGATCTGGAGGCCTACCCCGACCGGCGCAACTACGCGGGCCGTTCCGCCGCGCAGATCCGGGCCTGGGTGACGACCTGGACCGCGGCCGTGCGGGCCGCCTTCCCCGAGCAGCGGGTGGGGATCTACACCTCGGGTGACGACCTCGCCGCCGGTCACGTCCCCGACGGCCTGCCGTTGTGGTACCCGGCCTATCCCTGGGGCGCCGCCGACTACCCGCGCGCCGAGACCGCCGCACAGCCCCGGCCGGCCGGGCGGACGCCGCTGCTGTGGCAGTTCACCAGCACCCCGCTGGACCGATCCATCGCCTACCGCTCCGAGGCCGCCCTGCGCGCCTGGGCCGCGGGTACGACGGCGAGCACCATCGAGGAGGACCCCGTGCCCGACGAAGTGAACCTCGGTATCGCCAAGCCCTACGAACTCGCGCCCGGCGCCTGGGACTCGGTCGAGTTCACCACGGAGTGGAACGACACCGCGAACGAGCACGCCGCCGGCGGGAGCGTGTTCGTGCGCGGCGCCTGCCGGTTCACCGGCTCGGTCAGCCTGCGCATCAACGGACTCCCGGTGGGCGAGACCGTCCAGGTCCGCATGTCCGAGTACGAGGGTGAGCGGCACATCGCCGACCACCCGATCGACGAGGCCGTCGGCACCCGCGGCGACACCTTCCATGTCACCCCGCTCACCAAGCACCTGGCGGCCGGCCGCGGCATGCGTGTCCGTCTCTTCAACAACGGTGGCACCCCGGTCACGGTGCAGTCCGCGGTCCTCACCGCGCTCTTTTGGCCGACGACCTGACAAGGGGCGTTGTCAGGGGTGCCTGTCGGTCTGGCCGGTGGAGCGAGACCGGTCGGAGAACCTTCGAGGTCCGCGGTCAAGGGGGGTGGGCCCAAAGGTCCCGGGGAGCCACCTCGGGACCATGGTGCAGGCCGTGGATCCCCACCCCCTCATCCGCGGAGAGGGCCATGGGCACCGGCCCGCTTCCGGCCCGAAGCCACGGAAGAGGCGTTCTGGCACCGGCAAGCCACGGGACCGGGGGCAGTCGGCCGCCGCGTATCCGGTGGGCGAAGCCCTCGGGCGGACCGGGGCCGGCCGGTCAGGCCGTCCGGCTCGCTATCCGCAGGCACATCCGCCGGCTGTGGGCGCGGTCTCCTCCGCGTCCTGGCCGGTGCAGCAGCCGTCGCCCGTCGCGGCCGGGCCGGCGCTCCTGCCGAGGGTGTCCGCGTCGGCCTTGACCACGTAGACCTCCCACGGCTCCTTGCCGGGGCCGTGCACCCACACCTTGTCCTGGAGGGCGTAGCAGCAGGACGTGTCGTTCTCCTCGAAGGTGGCGAGGCCGGCCTCCGTGAGCCGAGTGGTGGCGGCGCCGACCTGGTCGGTGGAATCGACCTCGACGCCGAGGTGGTCGAGCCGGGTCTCCTCGCCGGGGCCGCCCTCGATCAGGACGAGCTTGAGCGGGGGCTCGGTGATGGCGAAGTTGGCGTATCCCTCACGACGCTTGGCCGGTTCGGTGCCGAACAGCTTCGAGTAGAAGGTGATCGACGCCTCCAGGTCGCTGACACGCAGGGCGAGCTGAGCGCGGGACATGGCGGGCTCCCATCGGCTTGCATTGATGTCTGTCAATGCGAGCTTGCGTCCTGGATAGAAGATTGTCAACATAGACGTATGTCGAAGCCGGGGCTTGTGGTTCTCGGACAGAAGGACGAGAACAGCGGCCGGTCTGATCGACTGCGAGCGACGGGGCACCTGGGCCTCCTGCTGGGCGCTGCCCGCCACCCTCGAGCGGCTGGCGCTACCTCGACTGGGACTCCAGGATCCGGCCGGACAGGGCGTCGACGCCGTACGGCGGCCCGCGACGGGATCGAGAAACGCATCCGCGGCCCGGCCGACGGGACCGCTCCCACGGCCGGACCATGAACATCCCGCCCGGCCTGCACATCACGAGCGTGCCGGGCGAAGTCCTGACCACCCACGGACTCGGCACCGACGAGGGCCGCGCTGCCTTCGAGCTTCGATTCCCTGGTGGTGGGCCGGCGGCAGGGAGATGACCCCCGGATCGTCCAGGTGAGGGGAGTGCCGGTCAGGCTGACTGACGCCGTGGGACACGCGCCGTGGCCTGGCCGGAGGCGTTCATGCTGGCGAGCAGGCGCAGCCGCTCTTCGGTGGCGCTGCCGGGCTGCGCGTGGTAGGTGATCAGGGTCTGCCCGTCGGTGCCCGGGAGCAGCAGCTTTTCGTAGTGCAGTTCCAAAGGGCCGGCCTGGGGGTGACGGAGCAGGCTGACGCCGGTGGTCTTGTGCTTGACGTCCTGCCTTGCCCAGAGGGCACGGAACCGTTCGCTGCGCAGGGAGAGTTCGCCGACGATCTCGACCAGGCGCGGGTCCTCGACGTCCGCGCCGGCGACCGAGCGCAGGTAGGGGACGACCCGGGCGGTCATGTCCTCCCAGTCCTCGTGGAGTTCCCGCATCTCCGGTTCCAGGAACGCGGCCAGGATGCCGTTGTGTCCCGGCGCGTTGAACGGCGAGAGGGCGATCGCGAGGCTGTTGGCGGCCAGGACGTCCATGTACTTGCCGTGGACGTACGCCGGGGTCAGCGGCCACGAGTCGATGAGCGTGCGGATGCCGTCGCCGGCCTTCTCCGGCCTGCGGGGCCGTCTGCGGCGCGGGCTCTTGCGGGTGGCGATCTGCAGCAGGTACGCCGTCGCCTCCTCGTCCAGTCGCAGGGCGCGGGCGATGCTGCGCAGGACCTGCTCCGAGGGGTTCCGGTCGCGGCCCTGCTCCAGGCGGTTGTAGTAGTCGGAGCTGATCCCGGCGAGGAAGGCGACCTCCTCGCGCCGCAGGCCGGGGACGCGCCGGTTGGCCGTGTCCCGGGCGTCGTCGGGCTGGACCAGTTCCCTGCGGGCGCGCAGATACCGGCCCAGGGCGTTCGCGTCTCCGGCGGCTGTCATGTTTCCAGCGTACGGACGTGTTCCGGGCTGGTGGGTGGCCCTGCCAGTCCCAGTCCCGTCCCGCCCTGGTGCGGTCCACCGTGCTCGGCGCACTCTGGCGGAGCACTGCGACGACCAGAGGAATGCGTCATATGTCGAAAATGCTCACCACCCCGTTCCACCGCACCAGCACCGCCTCGGAGGTGATCGAAGGAGTCGACCTGTCCGGCAGGCGGGCGATCGTCACGGGAGCCAACTCGGGCATCGGCGTCGAGACCGCCCGCGCCCTGGCGGCCCACGGGGCCGAGGTCACTCTCGCCGTCCGCCGCCCGGCAGCGGGCGAGCAGGCCGCGGCCGATCTGCGCAAGACCACCGGGAACGAGGAGATCCATGTCGCCCGCCTGGACGTGGCCGACCTGGAATCGGTGCGGGCGTTCACCGCCGCCTGGCAGGGCCCGCTGCACATCCTGATCAACAACGCCGGCATCATGATGCCCCCGGAACTGGAGCGGGGCACCGCCGGGCACGAGCAGCAGTTCGCGACCAACTACCTGGGGCACTTCGCCCTGGCTCTCGGCCTGCACCGCGCTCTCGCCGACGGCGACGGGGCACGCCTGGTCTCGGTCTCCTCCGCCGGTCATCTCTACTCGCCCGTGGTCTTCGACGACATCGACTTCCGCTTCCGCCCCTACGACCCGCTCGCCGCCTACGGCCAGTCCAAGACCGCCGAGATCCTCCTCGCCGTCGAGGCGCAGCGCCGCTGGTCCGGCGACGGCATCACGGCAAACGCGCTGCACCCCGGTGCCATCGCCACCAACCTGCAGCGCCACACCGGAGGCCTGCGCACCCCCGAGCCGTACCGCAAGACCGTGGAGCAGGGCGCCGCGACCACCGTGTTCCTCGCCGCATCCCCACTGGTCGAAGGCGTCGGCGGCCGCTACTTCGAGGACGTGAACGAGGCCCCGCTCGTCCCGGCCCGGCCCACCGGACCGGGCGTCCCCGGCGTGGCCCCCTACGCACTGGACCCGGCGAACGCCGAGCGCCTGTGGCAGGTGGCGAGCGAGATCGTCCGCTGAAGGGCCAGGGGCGCGGCTCTCCCGCCTTCACCCGAACCATCATGATCAAAGGAAAGAACATCGCAATGACGACGACGATCAGCAGGGTCGGATTCATCGGTCTCGGTGACCAGGGCGGGCCCATGGCGGAAGCGATCGGCGAGCGAGGCTTCGCGCTGCACGTGTGGGCGCGGCGCCAGGCATCGCTCTCGGCGGTGGAGAGGGTGCCGCACACCGTGCACGGCACCGTGGCGGAGCTGGGGGCGTCCACCGAGCTGATCGGACTGTGCCTGCGCGACGACGCGGACGTCTGGGATGTGCTGGACGGGCACGGGCTGCTGGCCGCCATCACCCCCGGAACGATCATCGTCAACCACGGTACCGGCGACCCCGCCGAGGCGGTCCGACTCGGCGAGCACGTGGCCCAGGCCGGAGGCGTCTACCTCGACGCACCCGTCAGCGGCGGCAGCCCCGGCGCCCGTGCCCGCACCCTGACCACCTTCGCCGGGGGATCCGAGGACGCCTTCGAAATGGCGCGCCCCGTGTTCGACACGTTCAGTGACACCGTCACGCTGATGGGGCCGGTCGGCGGAGGTCAGCTCGCCAAGCTGTTCAACAACGCGCTGACCATCACCAACATGAAGAACGCCGAGGACGTCCTCGGTCTGGCGGCGCAGGCCGGCCTGGACCTCCCCGCGCTGATCGACGTGATCAACGCCAGCAGCGGTGGCAGCGCCGCGCTGCGCTCCCTCGGCCGCGACCTCACCCCGGAGCTGGCCGAACACGTGCACCTGCTGATGGAGAAGGACATGCACCACTTCGCCGACGCCGTGCGCGCCGGCGGCGGAGGTGACCCCTCCGAGGTGCTCCGGCACGGTCTGGCCGGCGCCGCCGGACTGGTCGGTACCGCCCGCATGATCGCCCGTGCCCGGCAGACCGGTGCGCGCGTGGGGGATGCGGCACGGCCCGCGGCCTGATCGGCACCGTGACGGGCAGGGGGAGGGCTCGGCGAGGAGGCCGCTGCCGGGCGGCCCGGCTCAGGGCACCAGGACGACCCGGCCGAAGACGGTGCCCGCGTCCATCTCGCGGTGGGCAAGCACCGCCTCGTCCAGCGGCATCATCGCGTGCACGACCGTGCGCAGGGCCCCGCGCGCGGCATCGGCGAACTGGGACGACCGCACGGCCTGCCGTTCGGGGCGGGGCACGGTGTCGGAGCTGAAGGTGGCGAACGACAGCGACTTGCGGAAGGCGTCCGTCAGCCGCGTACCGAAGTCCGCGGGCGGCTGCCCGCCGACCACCCCGACAGCCACGTACCGCCCGTTGGAGTTCAAACTGTCCAGGAACAGGGGAAGCCGGGGACCGCCCACGACATCGATCACCACGTCGAAGCCCGACGGCGCGTCCGGGCCGCCCTCGCCGGAGCGGTCGAGGACATGGGTCGCGCCCAGATCCCGCAGGCGGGCACCACGCTCCCACGACGAGGTGGTGACGGCGACCGCGCCGGCACCGCCACCGGCCGCGAGCTGGACCGCCGTGATCCCGATGCTGCCCGCCGCACCGCGCACGAGCAGCGTCTCGCCGGGCGCGAAGCGGGCTCGCTCCAGGGCGAAGTGGGCGACCACGCCGGAGCCGCCGAGAGCCACCGCGTCGGCGCCGGTCAGGCCGCCGGGCAGCGCTAGGACGTCCTCGACCGAGGCGACGGCCTGCTCGGCGTACCCGCCGGACAGACCGGTGAACGCCCACACCCGGCGCCCCTTCCACGAGGCGTCCACGCCCTCTCCCACCGCGGTGACGGTTCCCGCCACCTCACTGCCGAGCAGGTGTCCCTCCCGGAAGCCGTATGCGGCGAGTGTTCCGCGCCGGATCACGGCGTCCACACCGCCCACGCCGATCGCTTCGGTGGCGATCCGCACCTGCCCCGCGGCAGGGGCGGGCACGGGGAGGTCGACGACCTCCAGCCCGTCGGGGCTTCCGAACGTCCTGATGACGACGGCTTTCATCTCTGCTCCTCACGTCGGTGGACACCGCCGTCGGACCGTAACGGACGCCCCCGTCCGGTTGGCTAAAGTGAGAAACCATGACCGACGGTTTGCCTCACACGCTGCGCTCCGACGCCCGCGACAACCGGGCCCGCATCCTGGACGCGGCCCGCGCGGTGTTCGGCGAGGAAGGCCTCGGCGCGCCCATGCGCGAGGTCGCCCGGCAGGCAGGTGTCGGCCCCGCCACGCTGTACCGGCACTTCCCGGCCAAGCGGGAACTGATCGCGGAGACCTTCGCCGAGCAGCGGCGAGCCTGCCACGCCGCCGTCCGCGACGCCCTCACGGACACGGACCCGTGGCGCGGATTCCGGAGCCTGGTCGACCGCATCTGCGAACTCCACGCGCACAGCCGGGGGTTCGCCGACTCCTTCATGGCGGCCTTCCCCGAGGCGCTGGATTTCGCCGCCGACCGGGACCGGACGCTGCGCGCGGTCGCCGAACTGGCCCGTCGCGCCCAGGAGACCGGCCGGCTCCGTGCCGGCTTCGTCGTCGACGACCTGATCCTCATGCTCATGGCCCACCGGGGCGTCCAGGAGGCGCCGCCTGCCGCCCGCGTCACGGCCTCCCGTCGCTTTGCCGCCTACGTGATCGAGGCGTTCCGTGCCGCGCCCGGGACGGAAGCGCCCGCGCCCCTGCCGCCGGCGCCACGCCTGCAGCTCGCGCACTCGCCCGGCACGTCGTGAGCCGCCACGCAGGTGGACGTGGAAAGCCCGCGTCCGCGCGGCGTGGCCGCGGGGTCGGGGCCGGCATCATGGCCGCGGCGGACCGTCCGGCGTGCGCCGCACGTCGGACGTGGATCTCGAGTGACGCGCGGCGGGCGACCGTCACCGCAGCTGCCGGCCCGCGCCGCGGCAACCGCCGGCCGTGGCTCCGGCAGGTCGGGCTTCACTGTCCTGTGAGCACGCGGAACGCGTGGCCGTCGGGGTCGGCGAGCAGGACCGCGCCGTCCTCGGCGCGGGCGGGACCGAGACGCTTGGCTCCGAGGGAGAGCAGGCGCTCGGTCTCCGCCTGGTGATCACCGTCAGGCGCGAGGTCGAAGTGCAGGTCCTTGCCGGGGTCCGGCATGAACGGCGGACCGCCCCACGTGATCTTCGTACCGCCGTTCGGTGACTGGACGGCGGTCTCCTCGTCCTGGTCCCAGACCAGCGGCCAGCCCAGCGCCTCTTTCCAGAAGTAGCCCACGGCCCGCGAACCGTCGCAGGCGAGCGCCCCGATGAAACCACAGCCGGCGAGGAAACCGTTGCCGGGTTCGCTGACACAGAACTCGTTGCCCTCGGGGTCGGCGAGCACCACATGCGGGGCGTCCGGTCCCTGGCCGACGTCGACGTGTCGCGCGCCGAGGCCGAGCGCGCGTGCCACGGTCTCCCGCTGGTCCTCCAGTGAGGAACTGGTCAGGTCGAAGTGCAGCCGGTTCCGGCCGACCTTCCGCGTCCGGGTCGGCCGGAACCGCAGACGGTATCCGGCGTCGTTCCCGGACATCAGGGTGACGCCGTAGGAGGAATCGCCGGCCGGCGCCAGGTCCAGGACACCGGACCAGAAGTGCGCGAGACGGTCCGGCTGGTGCGCTTCGAAGGAGAGTGCGTCGAGTCGGCTGGTCATTGCGTCACGCTTCCTCGGTCCGTCGAGCGACAACTGCCGGCAGGGCGCCACGTCAAAGCCCTGGGACGAGGATAGGTACATCTCCGCTGCACGGAAGTGCTGCGTTGCGGCCTATTTGCGGCCGCTGTGAACGGGTGACCGGTGACCACGTACACGCGGGCGGCGCCGGGCACCTGCCGGCGGGCGTCCTTCGGTCAGTCGAGGTCGGGAAGCGGGCGCCGGGCCACCTCGTGGGCGTCGTCCGCCGGGACGCCCAGCATGCGCAGGACCAGCTCGGCGAAACTCACCGCGGCCTCGTCGCCGTCCAGGTCGGGGCGGGCGAACCTCAGCTCCACCAGGGACAGCAGCGTTCCGCCCAGCGCCGACAGCGCGACGGCCGGGTCGACGGCGGTGAAGCGGCCGCAGGACATGCCGCGCTGGAGGTCGCGCATCGCGCGGAAGGCCAGGCCGTTGTCCGAGTGGATGTGGCCGAGGCCGCGGCGGCGCACGATCTGCATCAGCTCCGGGTGGGACACGGTCAGGCGCGCACTGAGCCGGAATCCCGCCGCGACCAGCTCGGCCGGGTCGTCGATTCCCCTCAGGCGCTCGTCGAAGTTCTGGCCGAACTCCTCCAGAGCGTCCACCACGGCCGCTTCGAACAGCTCCGTCTTGGACTCGAAATGGTTGTAGAAGGAGCCGAAGCCGACGTCGGCGCGCTCGGCGATCGCCTGGATGCTGGCGCTGGTGTCCCCCGTCTCCGCGAGGATCTGCCGGGCCGCCCGGACGAGCGCTCGTCGGGTCTCGGCGCGGCGTCGCTCGAATCGGTTGCCGGGCGGAGCTGACGTAGACATGCGCAGAGTCTAACGACAGCGCGATGACCCCCACAGACCTGACGAATCCATCACCTCGTGCGGAGAACTGCTTGACGAGGGAACTGTCACAGTTGATGATTTCCTCACCAAGGCGACGTCGCTCGGAGGGCACCATGTCGGAAACCCGCGTCCACAGGGCTGACGTCAAGACGGCCCACCAGGATCTCCACAGCGAGCGGGGCGCCCTGCGCGGTGAGCACCCCGGCCGGTCCCGGAATCCCCTGATCAAGGTCGTGGACCTGGCCTGGCTGGAATTCGAGAAGCCGGACCTGGACCGCGCCGAGGTCTTCGCCCGGGACTTCGGCTTCCAGATCGCCGCGCGCACCGACCGCGAGCTGTGGCTGCGCGGCACCTTCGCCGGCTCGCCCTGCATGGTGATCCGGCGCGGGCGCACGTCCCGCTTCATCGGCCCGGCGTTTCACGCGCCTGAGCGGGCCGACCTCGACCGGCTGGCCCGCGCCACCGGCACCTGCGTGCGGGACACGGACGTGCCCGGCGGCGGCGCAGCGGTCGACCTGCTCGACCCGTCGGGCTTCCCGGTGCGGGTCGTCGACTGCGACCGGGCACTCTCCGCGCTGCCTGAGCAGCGTCCGCTGCTGCTCAACTCCGGTACGGATCACCGCCGTACGAACGCCACGCAGCGCCCACCGCGCGAGCCGTCGCGAATCCAGCGCCTGGGCCATGTGGTGCTGGAGACCCGACTGTTCGCCCGCGCCCTGGACTGGTACCTGGACACCCTCGGGATGATCGTGTCCGACTTCCTGTTCCTGGACGGCCGGCGCGACCGGGGTCCGACGATGGCGTTCATCCGCTGTGACCGGGGCAGCGTGCCGGCCGATCACCACACCCTCGCCATGCACCTGGGGCCGGGGACGGGTTATGTCCACTCCGCCTACCAGGTGACCGACCTGGACTCGATCGCCGCCGGCGGGGAGTACCTGGCCGAGCGCGGCTACCGGCGCAGCTGGGGCATCGGCCGGCACATCCAGGGCAGCCAGCTCTTCGACTACTGGCGTGACCCCGACCGCCTCATGCTGGAGCACTTCGCCGACGGTGACCTGTTCTCCTGCGACGTCGAACCAGGCTGGGCACCCATGTCCACGAGCGGACTCGCCCAGTGGGGGCCTCCCGCCACCCGTGACTTCCTGGGGGCGGGCCCCTCCCCGCAGCGGATCCGTGACGTGATCGAGGCCCTGCGCGGCGACAACGAGATGGACCTCACGCGCCTCCTGGGTCTGCTCAAGGCAGCCAACTCCTGAACCACCGAACCCTCACAAAG
Organism: Streptomyces sp. NPDC059224; assembly: GCF_042754285.1. NCBI lineage: Bacteria > Bacillati > Actinomycetota > Actinomycetes > Kitasatosporales > Streptomycetaceae > Streptomyces > Streptomyces sp. NPDC059224. Next base: position 216,741 of record NZ_JBHZAN010000011.1, on the reverse strand, counting down.
GCACCGACATGAGCACCAACGTCCTGCGCACCGCCGACGGCTGGTGGGTCGTCCGCGGCGACAGCGCCGTCCCCGTCGACACCAAGGCCGCCACCACCGCCGAACTGATCGCCGACCGTAGCGCCGTACGCGAGGCGGCGCTCTCGGACGACGTCGGCACTCCCGTCGACGGCCTGGTCGCCCTCTCGCCGGTCACCACCCCCTGCCGGGTGGTCGCCCAGATGGTCAACTACCGTAGTCACGCGCGCGATTCGGGCTTCACCGGCGACGTCCCGCCCGCCTTCTTCCGCAAGGCGTCCGGCTCGGTCGGCGGACCCGCCGAGGACGTCGTCCGCCCCTCGCACGTGAAGTTCCTCGACTACGAGGTCGAACTAGGCCTCGTCGTCGGCGCGCCCCTGCGCGTGGGCACCGTCGTCGAGGAGCGTGACCTGCCGTCGTACGTGGCCGGTCTGGTGATCACCAACGACATCAGCGCACGCGACGTACAGCTCACCAAGACGCAGTTCTACGAGAGCAAGTCCTACCCGACCTTCACGCCGACCGGCCCCTACCTCGCCCTGCTGGAGCCTGAGGAGTTCGACCGTCTCCTCGATCTGCGGCTGAAGCTGAGCGTCAACGGTGAGCCGCGTCAGGACCGCACCCTCGCCGACATGATCGTCCGGCCGGCACAGGCACTGACCCTGCTGGCCCGGTTCCAGGCCCTGGACCCCGGCGACCTGCTGCTGACCGGCACGCCCGGCGGCACCGCCCTCAAGGCCCCGCCCAGAGCGGTGGAGAAGATCGGTTCGCTGCTGCCGCCCGCCGTCAGGTGGAAGGCGTTCTTCAAGAGCCAGGCCCGCAACCCGCACTACCTGCACAACGGTGACGTGATGACGGCGACGATCTCGACCCCGGACGGTCGGATCGACCTCGGTGAGCAGCGCACGCCCGTCGCGGACGCCGAGCAGGACCCGAGGTGAGCCGCACATGACCGCCGAGCACAACGCGGCAGGCCCACCACCCGTCGTGATCATCGGTGCCGGGCCGGTGGGCGTGACCGCCGCCCTCCTCCTCGCCCGGCGCGGAGTCCGCAGCCTCGTCCTGGAGCGTCACCGGGACGTGTACCCCCTCCCGCGCGCCGTCGCCGCCGACGACGAGGTGTGCCGGATTCTCCAGGCCGCGGGCGTGGAAAGGGAGTTCGCCGCCATCTCCCGTCCCGCCGAGGGACTGCGGCTGCTGGACGCCCGGCACCGGGTGATGGCCGAGTTCCGCCGCACCCGGCACGGCCGTCACGGCTACCCGCAGACCAGCATGTTCGACCAGCCCGAGCTGGAGCGCCTGCTGCGCGACACCCTGGCGCGGCGCCCGGAGTGCGAACTGCGGGGCGGTGCCGAGGTCACCGCCGTCGTCCCCGACCCCGAGGGCCGCGTGCGCGTGACCTACCGCGACGACAGCGGCGAGCACCACCTGTGGGCGGAGGCTGTCCTAGGCTGCGACGGCGCCAACAGCCTCACCCGCGAGGCCATCGGCGCCGTCTGGGAGGACCTGCGCTTCGAGGAGCGCTGGACGGTCGTCGACGTCCGGACGGGGGCCGACGTCCGCTGCTGGGAGGGGGTCGACCAGGTCTGCGACCCGGACTGGCCGGCCACCTTCATGCGCGTCGGTGAGGACCGTTACCGCTGGGAGTTCCGGCTGCGGGACGGGGACAGGCCGGTCCGGGAACTGGTCGCTCCGTGGGTGTCTCCGTCGTACGACGGTGACTTCGAGGTGGTCCGCAAGACGCAGTACACCTTCCGGGCCAGGGTCGCCGACCGGTGGCACGCCGGACGGGTCTTCCTCCTCGGTGACGCTGCCCATCTCACCCCGCCCTTCGTCGGACAGGGGCTGTGCTCGGGCCTGCGAGACGCCTACAACCTCAGCTGGAAGCTGGCCCGCGTCCTGCGGCAGGGAGCGGACGAAGGACTGTTGGGCACGTACGCGAGCGAGCGTAAACCGCACGCACGGCACGTGATCAGGCTCGCGGTTGCCATGGGCTGGGCCATGACCGGCGGCCAGGACGGCGCCGCCGCGCTGCGCCGCAACCTCCTGGCCGCCGCGTGCCGCGTACCCGGCCTGACCGCGGCGGCCGGCCGCGACCTCAGCCCGCCCCTGACCGCCGGCCCCCTGGTACGGCGCCGAACCCGCCGGGGGCTCGTCGGCACACACTGCCCGCAACCCTGGGTGAGCGCCGACGGACGACGCACTCGTCTGGACGACGTGCTCGGCGACACGTTCACCGTCCTGACCGCCACCGAAGCCTGGCCCTCGCTGACCGCGCTCGCCCACGGGCTCGGTGCCGGAGCCGTCGCCGCGACCGACCTGCACGACGGCGGTGCCGTCGCCGCCTGGCTGAACGCCGGCCGGGCGGACGCCGTACTGCTGCGCCCCGACCGCGTGGTCATGGATGTCGTCCCGGCCGGGGGCCGCGACTTCACGGACACCGCGGCCTGGGCGTCCCTGCTGCACACCACGCGCGGCCCCCACCCCCTCCAACGGACCGTCGAGAAAAGCCTGCTGAGGAGCACCGCACAATGACCAGGCCGGACCCTTTCACGACGCCGGATCCGCAGGCAGTCGCCGGCAGTCGCATCATGGACTTCGCCCGTCACGCCGGGCTGGACGGCACCGACTACGCCGCCCTGCACCGCTGGTCGGTCACCGACCTGGACGGTTTCTGGGGCGCGGTCTGGGAGTACTTCGACATCGACGCGGAGACACCGTACGAGCAGGTGCTGGCCGAGGAGAAGATGCCGGGAGCGCGCTGGTTCCCGGGCTCCACCCTGAACTACGCCCACCACGCCCTGCGCCAGGTGCCGGACGACGGCGTGGCGATCCTGGCCCTGGACGAGACCGGCACCGGCTACGAGGTGACCGGGAAGCGGCTGCGCGCCCAGGTCGCCTCGGTGGCCGCGACCCTGCGTGACCTGGGGGTGGGCCAGGGCGACCGGGTGGTCGGCTACCTGCCCAACACCCCCCACACGATCGTCGCGTTCCTCGCCGCGGCGAGTCTCGGCGCGGTGTGGTCGGTGTGCGGGCAGGACTACGCGCCGAACGCCGCCGCCGACCGGTTCGCCCAGCTCGAACCCACCGTGCTCATCGCCGCGGACGGCTACCCGTTCAACGGCACCACGCACGACCGCCGCGCTGCCGCCCTGGAACTCGCCCGCGCACTGCCGACGTTGAAGGCGACGCTGCTGGTGGACCACGTGGGTCTGCCGTGGCCTCCGGGGAACTCCCCTTCGCCGATCATTCCCTGGGAGGACGCCTCCACCCGCACCGAGGAACCCGCCTTCGTGCCGGTGCCGTTCGGCCACCCGCTGTGGGTCGTGTTCTCCTCCGGCACCACCGGCCTGCCCAAGGGCATCGTGCACGGGCACGGAGGCGTCCTGCTGGAACACCTGAAGACCCTCGCGCTCCACTCCGACCTCGGCCCCGGCGACCGCCTGCTCTGGTACACCACCACCCACTGGATGATGTGGAACCTGGTCGCCTCCACCCTGCTGACCGGCGCCACGGCCTGTACCTACGACGGGAGCCCGGCGCCCTCCGCCAAGCCGGACGTGCTGTGGGAGCTGGCCGCGCGGCACCGGGTGACGGTGTTCGGCACCAGCCCCCAGTACCTGCTGGGCATGGCCAAGTTCGGCATCGACCCGTCCGTGCACGACCTGTCGGCGGTCCGCGTGGTCGGCTGCACCGGCTCCGCCCTGCCGGCGTCCGCCTATTCCTGGGTCCGAGACCACGTCGGCGGCCACGCCCTGCTCGCCTCCATCAGCGGCGGCACGGACGTGGTCTCCGGCTTCGCCGGCAGCGCGCCCAACACGCCCGTCTGGGCGGGGGAGTTGTCCGCCCCCCACCTGGGCGTGGCGCTGGCCGCGTACGACACCCAGGGCGCCCCGGTCACCGGTCAGGTCGGCGAACTGGTCGTCACCCGACCCATGCCCTCGATGCCCCTGTACTTCTGGAACGACCCCGGGGGCACCCGCTACCGCGACGCCTACTTCTCCTCCTACCCGGGCGTCTGGCGACACGGCGACTGGATCACGCTCACCGGTCACGGCTCGGTGATCGTCCACGGCCGCTCCGACAGCACCCTGAACCGCAACGGCGTGCGCCTGGGCAGCGCCGACATCCACGACGTCGTCGAACGCCTCCCCGAGATCACCGAGGCGCTGGTCATCGGCGTGGAGGAACCCGACGGCGGCTACTGGATGCCGCTGTTCGTGATCCCCGCGGCCGGGGTGGCCCTGGACGACACCCTCCGTCAGAAGATCAAGGACGCGATCCGCGCCGGCGCCTCGCCCCGGCACGTCCCCGACGAGATCCTGGAGGTACCCGGAATCCCGCACACCCGCACGGGGAAGAAGCTCGAAGTCCCTGTCAAGCGCCTCCTGCAGGGGGCGCCCGTCGAGGAGGTCGTCAACCCCGCCGCCGTCGACGACCCCGAGCTGATCGGCCACTACGCCCGCGTGGGAGCGGAACGCCGGGGCAGGCCGGCATGACGATGTCGCACCCCATCCCCGGCCGCCCCGGCGCAGGGTCCGCGACCGTCTCCGCACCCGCGACTTCCGGCGTGATCGGGAAGGGCTTGACCGCGCCCCGCCTGCCGCCGCGCACGGTGGCGTCCCATGACCTCAGTCGGAGCCGGAGACGAGCTCCGTGAGACGGCCCATCAGGTCGACGAGCCGTGCGCTCGACCGGGCCGAATGCTTCGTACGCCCGGGTCTGGCGCTCGCGCAGTCGGGTCCGGAGCGAGGCGAGCAGTTCCGCTCCCTCGTCGGTGAGACTGACCAGGCCCCGGCGTTCGTCCACCGGGGACCGTCGGCGCCGCACCGTGCCCTTGGACTCCAGCTGCTGGAGCATGCGGGTCGCGGTGGGAACGCTGACGTCCGCCTGGCCGGCAAGGCGGCCGACGGGCAGGTCGGTCGCCGCGGCCAGCGGTTCGGACAGCGCCACCTGGGCCGGCGAGAGCCCGCCGTGCCGCTCGGTCCCCGCGCTGCGGGCCCGTCGCATGGCGACGAAGAGCGCATCCGCCGCCCGCGCGATCTGCTCGGCGTCGATGTCACCGCTCCGCGGGAGCAGCCATACAAAACTTGGCAAGCTAAATATCGGGAAGCGGGCGAAAATGTCCGCTCCGTACCGGATCGACGTCCACCAGCACCTCGTCCCGCCCGCCTACCGGGAGACGACGGACCGGAACGGCGTGACGGCCGGCGGTCGGCCCACGCCCGCCTGGGACGCGGCGCGTGCGATCGCGGCGACGGACCGCCGCTCGATCGCCACCGGCATACTCTCGATCAGCTCACCCGGCACCCACTACGGCGACGACACGCAGGCCCGCGCGGTCGTCCGTGGCGTCATCGAGTACGCGGCGGAGAGGCGGCGTACGCGCTGGACGAACTGCACGCCGACGGTGTGGTCCTGATGTCCAACGTCCGAGAGCGCCAGCTCGGCGACACGGCGTACCAGCCGCTCCGGGCGGAGCTCGACGCCCGCGCCGCCGTGGTCTTCGTCCACCCCGACGCGCCGCCGATACCCATGCTGGAGGCCATGCCCAGCCCCTTGCCGGACTTCCCCTTCGTGCCCGAGGAGTCCGGCTCCTTGCTCGACGCCGTGCTGGACGGCTACGAGGATTTCGCTCCGGGGCAGCTGGACGCGATCAACCACGGCAGTGCGAAGGGCCACTTCCCCCGTCTCGCCGGAGCCTGACCGGCCGGCACCCACCGGGGCCGCCGGCCGGTCGCCCGGACGATCAGGGACAGGGCCGACCGGTTCCGTCTCGGCCCCGCGCTCTGACCAGCCCGGAGAAGACGGTCCCCGCGCTCAGCGGGCCGTGGCGAAGTCCTGGGTCCAGTAGCTGCCGGGCTGTGCCAGACCGACGCCGATCTCCTTGAACGCGCAGTTGAGGATGTTGGCCTTGTGGCCGGGGCTCGCCATCCAGCCCGCCATGACCTGCTCGGGAGAGGCGTAGCCGTAGGCCACGTTCTCGCCGTAGGCGCTCCAGGTGTACCCGGCACTGGTGATCCGGTCTCCAGGGGCGGAGCCGTCGGACCCGGTGTGCGACATGTTCTGGTGACGCGCCATGTCCTCACTGTGCGCCTGCGCGACCTTGGACAGCGTCGTGTTCAGGGTCAGGGCCGAACAACCGACCTTGCCGCGCTCGGCGTTGACGAGTTCCACGACGCGGGCGACGGCCCCGGACGCCGTGGCGGTGGGCTTCGGAGTGCTCGAGGGACTGGGGGCCGTGGACGGGGCCGTGGTGGGCTTCCGGGTGCTGGGCGAGGCGGTGACGCGGGGCTTGGGAGCGGTGGTCCGTGCGGTGTGCGAAGGCGCCGGGGGCTTCCGCTTCGGCGCGGCGGCCTTCCGCTTCGGCGCGGTGGTCTTCCCGGCGCCCGCCGGCGTGTGAGGGGTCCTGGTGGCACTCGCGGAGGCGGTCGGAGCCTTCGTGGCGGCCGGCACGGCCGAGGAGGGCTCGCCGGCCGGGCCGGCGTTCCAGGGGCGGCCCCAGGTCGCGTCGTTCCACCAGCCCTTCTCGTTCCACGCGCGGTCCGCCGCGCTGTTCGCGGCGGCGACGGACCGGTGTCCACCGCCGCCGGGCCAGTCGGTGCACGCCACGGCGGCGGACGGAATGCCCACGGTGCCCACGGCGACGGCAGCGATGACTATCCGCCGGTAATGCGTGTTCTTGCGATGTTTACCCATGTGTAACCCGCTCCTGAGCTGCGGCGGCGTCCTGCTGCGTCCTGCGGATCGTCATTCTTAGGACGCCTTTACAGAGGGCGCAAAGGGCCTCGCTACTAGGCCGCTTCGTAGGATCTCCCGGCCCTTGTCGTGGGAGTGGGCCACCCGGGCCCGGCTTACAGGGGATCCGCGAGATTCTGTCGGCCCGTCAGAACCCCTGCGCGCGTGCACAACAGATGGAGGCGATTCGCAGGCGCGAAGCCACGGGGTCAGGCGCGACGCATTCGCGTGCCAAGACGGACAAATCCCATATGTCGGCAGAGAGGTTTCTACTATCCGGCACGGCTAGATCGCGGTCGGCTGTGACGGATGTCACGAAATACTTCTCTCCGTACCCGCCACCGGCCGCGGAGCCGGGGCCGCGAGCCGTCCCGGGATCCGCGCTTCAGCAGCACAGTGCCCACGAACTGGGCTGATCGCTGGTAGAAGGTGATCCGGTACTTCTCACAGGGCCGGCCGGGATCGGCAAGAGCCATCCGGCGTGTGCCGGTGGAAAGGCATTGGCAGCAGCGGGGCGCGGGCGGCCGCGTGATCGCACGCGATAAATCCGGCGACGTCGGCGATCGTCCCCGGGATACTGGGCGCCCATGGACGAGGTCGAAGTCGTCGTCGCACATTCCGAGCGCGCGACTCTGCGCGTCGGCGACGTGTTCTTGAAGGTGGACGCCGATCAGGCGCGTATCGACGTCGAGGTCGAGGCGATGTCCCTCGCACCGGTCCCGACCCCCGAGGTCCTGTGGCGCAAGCCGCCCGTGCTCGCGCTCGCCGCGCTCCCGGGAAAGACGCTGGGGAGCCTCGGCGGGCCCTCGACCGGGTCACCGGCGGCGTGGGCCGCCGCGGGCGCCGCCATCCGGAAGCTGCACGACGCACCGCTGCCGCCCCTGCCGGTCCGGGCCGGGCGGAGCGTCGTCGCGCTGACGGCGGAACTCGACGACGAGTGCGACGCGCTCGTGACGACCGGCGTGCTGCCCGCCGACCTGGTCACCCGCAACCGCCAGGTGGCCGAGGCCGCGCTCCGGCCGTGGACTGCGGCGTTCACCCACGGCGACCTGCAGATCGCCCACGTCTTCGCCGACGGCGACGAGGTCACGGGCATCATCGACTGGTCCGAGGCGGGCGAGGGCGACGCCCTGTACGACCTGGCCACCTTCACGCTCGGACACGAGGAGCACCTCGACGACGTCATCGCCGGCTACGGAACCGACGTCGACCTCGATGTGATCCGCGGGTGGTGGTCGTTGCGAAGCCTGCTGGTGGTCCGCTGGCTGACCGAGCACGGCTTCGACCCCTTCGCGCCGGGCTGCGAGGTCGACGTGCTCAAGTCCCGGATGTGAGGCTGCGCGGGTCCGGCCGGCGTCGTCCCGTCGGTCGGGTCCCCGTGTCAGGGGCCGGCGGTGCCACAGGCCGGTGGGCTCGCCCGGCGCCCCGGGCCGGCCGCGTCCGACGAAACGGGCGGACCGGATCGGGGCGAGCGGACCGTCAGTCCTCCAGGCGGACCGGCATCAGGATCGAGAAGGTGGTCTCGTCGTCAGGCCGGCGGATCGCGATGGGTGCCGTGGGGGTGCCGAACTCGAGAACCAGCCGGTCCCGGGCCCCGGCGACCAACGCGTCCAGCAGGAACCGGCGGTTGACGGCGACACGGTTCGGATCCCCGTCACCGTCCGCGCACAGGGTCACGGTGCCGCCGTCCTCCACCCGGAGCACGCTGAGGTCGCAGGCTCCGTCCTCTCCGCACCGGACCGGACCGGTCTCCAGGGCCTGCCGGAAGGCCGCCACCTCGACGACGCCACGGCGCCCGGCGTCCCGCGGGAGAAGACGACGGTAGTCGGGGAAGTCGTGGTCGAGGCAGTGACCCGCCGCCTGCCTGTCGCCCGCCTCCAGCGTCACTCGGCCGCCGTCGACGGACAGCCGTACGGGTCCCTCACCGTCCAACAGCGCCCGCATCGCGTCGACGAGCGAGGCGGGCACGATGGACTGCACCCGGCTCCCGTCGTGCCCGGCGGTACGGGCCCGCGCGACAGCCATGCGGTACCGGTCGGTGGCCACGACGTGCAGGCTCCCGCCCTCGATGTCGAACAGGACCCCGCCGAGCATCGGCAGTTCAGGGTCAGTGCTCACCGCGAAACGGACCGAGTCCAGCGCGGCCGCCAGCTCGGGTGCGGCGCCGGACAGCTGGACGGTGGCGGTGCGGAGTGAAGCCATGGCGTTCTCCCGGTGATCGAGTAGTGCTCGGAGTGCGGAGAACTCCCTGCGGGCGTCGGACAGTCCGTCTTCGAGGCGGCACAGGTGCGCCCTGAGCAGATTTCGGACCAGATCGGTGTCCGCGCCGGACCAGCCGGCAAGCACCAGCCTGATGTCCGGCAGCGGCATTCCGGCCCGGCGCAAACGGGCCAGCAGCCGTGCCTCCTCGAGCTGCTCGGCTTCGTACCAGCGATACCCGCTCACCGGATCCACCCACGCCGGGACCAGCACACCGGCACGGTCGTAGAACCGCAGAGCGCTCACGCCCAGGCCGCTGTCGCGGGCCAGCTCGCCAATACTGCGCATGTCGTTCTCCACGTCCCGCACTCTGGGCCCTGTACAAGGTCGAGGGTCAACCCGGCCGGGCAGCGGATCTCGCGGCCACGGAAGACCGGTGCTGCCGGACGGCGGTGGGGTGCGCCGCAAGGGCCGGCGGCTACGCGTGGCGAGGCCGGTCGGTCCGGGTGAAGACGCCGGTGACCGTGTGCCCTGGGACGAGGTGGCGGTCGGTGTGAGGCAGTGGCAACTCCACGAGCCGCCCCTCGTAGAGCATCCACAGACCGAAGCAGTCGTCCTCCTCGTCCTGGACGAGCACCTGCACCGAATACGGGTCGGGCCACGACAGCGACTCCAGATGGGCGAGCAGCCCGTGCCAGTTCAGCCGGGTGAACTCCACGGCCCAGGCATCGAACCACCTTCCGCCGATCGACTCGAAGCACTGATGCCACTCCCGACCCTCATCGGGCCGAGTCAGCGGCTCCATGACCTCGTGCGCGTCCTTGGCGATGACGATGACCTGGGCGAATCTACTCATGGGGCCAGTATTCCGGCTGCCGTCGAGGGATGGTGTGGGCGGGTGCTCACCTCTAGTCCGTCAGCGACCGGCGACTGATCGAGACCAAGCGCCCTCACTCTCCGGCCGCCCGCTCTTCGTCATCACGTGAGGCGATAACCCGGCGAAGCGGGGTAGCCGCCAGTCACGACAAGGCGGTTGGACGCCCACCCTTCAAGGAGAACCATGTTCGCACTCACGTCCCGTCGTCTTCGCGGCACCGCCCGTCGGGTCTTCGGCTGGCAGCAGCTGCGTCCGGCCCAGCTCAGCGCGATGAAGGCCGTGATGAAGGGGCGTGACGTACTCGCCGTCATGCCGACCGGCGCGGGCAAGTCCGCCGTGTACCAGGTGCCCGCGGTCCTGCTCGGCGGTCCGGTCGTGGTCGTCTCGCCGCTGATCGCGCTTCAGCGGGACCAGATGCAAAGCCTCCTCGGATCCGGCGCGCTGCGCGCCGCCGCCATCAACTCCGCTCAGCGCCGAAGCGACAACGAGACGGCGTGGGCCCGGATCAGCGCCTCATCGGTCGACGTGGTCTTCCTCGCCCCCGAGCAACTCGCCAAGGCGGACGTCACCGACCGGCTCGCTGCCGTCCGGCCCCGGCTGCTGGTCGTGGACGAGGCGCACTGCGTCTCGTCCTGGGGGCACGACTTCCGGCCGGACTACCTGCGGCTGCGCCACGCGCGCGAGCGGCTCGGCAACCCGCCGGTGCTCGCCCTGACCGCGAACGCGGCGGCCCCGGTACGCCGGGACATCGCCGAACGGCTCGGCATGAACGACCCGGTGGAGATAGTGGCCGGCTTCGACCGTCCCAACATCCACCTTGACGTGTCGCCCTTTCAGGACGCGGCAGCCAAGGACCGGTTCGTCGTGGAGCGGGCGGCCGTCGAGGAGAAACCGGGAATCGTGTACGCCGGGACGCGGAAGGCCGCGGACGGCTATGCCGAGCAGCTGAACGACCTCGGACTCTCGGCCGCGAGCTACCATGCGGGCCGGTCCGCCGCCGAACGCGGCCGGACCCAGGACCGGTTCGCCTCAGGTGACCTCGACGTGGTCGTCGCGACCTCGGCGTTCGGGATGGGCATCGACAAGGCGAACGTACGGTTCGTGCTGCACGCGTCCGTCCCCGGCTCGCTCGACGCCTACTACCAGGAGATCGGCCGGGCCGGCCGCGACGGGGCACCGGCCAGGGCGATTCTGGCCTACCGCCCGCAGGATCTCGGCCTGCAACGCTTCTTCGCCGCGGGCGCTCCCGACGCCGACGCGCTGCGCCGCGTCGCCGAGCGCCTGCGGGGCGAGGAGGGCGCAGTAAGCGCGACCCGGCTCCGGGCCGACTGCGAACTCGGCGCGACGGCACTGTCCGCCGTGCTGAACCTGCTGGAGGAGGCCGGTGTCGTCCGGACCGGACGAGAGGGCAGCCGCTTCACCGGTACGGCCGAAGCCGGCGGCGCCTGCGCGGAGGACGACGTCGACGCCGCTGTGCGGAGCGCCCTCGCCGTCCACGCCACGCACCGCAAACTCGAGCAGTCCCGGGTCGACATGATGCGCGGCTACTGCGAGACGACCGACTGCCGACGGCGGTTCCTCCTCGGATACTTCGGTGAGTCCGTCCCGGTCCCGTGCGGGGCGTGCGGCAACTGCACAGGGCAGGCGGCCGATCCCGCCGGCGGGCCGGGGCGCGAGCGGTTTGGGGATGCCGGACGGCCGAACAAGGCTGCCGCGGGGCAGCGCCGGTGGAGCCGCGCCGGTACGCGCACGGGCGCCTCCGCGAGTGCCGTCCGGGTGGCGGAGACGGTCGTACGGCCCGCTGCGGACGACCACGCCTACCTGCCGGGCGTCCGCGTGCGCCACGACCGGTGGGGCCAGGGCGAGGTCATGAGCGAGGGCGACGGCAAGATCACCATCCTGTTCGAGTCGGTCGGCTACCGCACCCTGTCGCTGGCTGTGGTGACGGAGAAGCAGTTGCTCGACACATTGCCCGACTCGCCGCGCTGACGCCCGACCTGGGCGGGGTTTGCGCCGAGGGCCTCCTCACGGACCTCGAATCGACAGGACGGCGTCGCGTCGCGGCACGACGGCGCGGCCGTCAGCGATGGTGGGCTGCGGCTACCACGGCGCGGACGTGTCGGGCGCCATGCCCGGTGCGAGGCCTCCGGGTGTACTGCACCGGGGACGGGGGGTGAGTCAAGGGAGAGGCGGGAGACGAGGCGGTAGCGGTCGCCCCGGCAGATGGAGTGGACGTACTCCACGGGGCGGTCGTCGGTGTCGTGGTCAGGCGCTCGAACAGCAGCGCGGGGGAGAGGTGGGGCACCTCCAGGAGCCTGGACTCGGCCTGACTCACGACGGTCGGTTCGATCGTCTGCACGGCCTTGCTCACCTGGACCCCGTGCCGCTCGCGCAGGTGCTCGTACAGGTCGCCGGACTCCAACTCGCCCGCGGTGAGTGCGGGTGCCACATCCGAGCAGTCGTGGCACTCCAGGACGTCCACGGCTACGACCCCACGCCCGGCGGCCTGCCCCCGCAGGCCGCCGCACGCATCCTCGGCATCCAGGCACAACTGTGGACGGAGTACGTCACCACCCCGGACCGCATCGAATACCTCACCTATCCCCGGCTGTGCGCTTTGGCCGACAACGGCTGGAGCGGACCCACCCCCTGGACCGACTTCGCCGCCCGCCTGCGGGCGCACACCGCACGCCTGGACGCCCTCCAGGTCACCAGTCGCCCCTGAGCCGCCCCGCCGCACCCTCCGACAGCCACGCCGATCCGAGAGGAACGCCATGAAACCCCGTACCACCACGCGCAGTTGGCGCGCCGCCGCTGCCGCGGTCGTCGCCTTGGCCACCTGCACCGCCGGTCTCGCCGCCCTGACCGGTACGGCGAACGCCACCGGTGAACCCCTACTACTTCAAGTCCGACTCCAGCAGCGCGACTTACCGCTTCGCCTGCTCCTGGGCGGTCAAGGGCTGCGCCAACATCACGGGAACCTTCGGCACCCTGTCCAATCCCACCGCCACCGCCGACCATGCTCATCGGCAATGGCCCGTACCTGGTCGACCGCGTCGACGGGGGACTGCACCAGACAGGCGTCGTCGCCGCGGTGACCGGAGAGTGGGAGGCCGACTATCGAGCCCGGATACGTGGGCTGCCGGTGCGCACCGCGATGGACGATCTGCACGATGCGCTGTACGGAATCGCCGCTGCCCGCGGACGCCTGCACGCTGTGCGGACACTGCGTCAGAGGGTCCCCGGGTTCTCGCCGGCCGAGGGCATCGAGTACGTGGGCGCGCTGCCGGCCGGTGAGGCACCGGCACGCCTCGTGGCCGTCGCCACCAGGGAACTCGTGGAGCCACTCAACCCGGTCTTCGCGGTGAAGACCATTCTGGGTGACGCGGTGACCCGAGCCGGTGAGCAGCCCGGGGGATGACTGCGGAGCCAGTCGGCACGGCACCCCTGAAGCAGGATCCGCCGCGGGCTACGCAAATCCAGCCCAGGACCCCGACCGCCTGAAGCCTGCCTTTGCTCCGCGCACCTCAGCCGGCGAGGCCGATGGCCGTCCGCGTGTCTCCCTGGGCCGCGTCGAGGCGCCGGGCGGCCTCCTCGGCCGTGGTGCGGGCGAGGAGCATGACGATGGCGGTCTTGGCGTGACCGTCCGCCGCTCGCAGGGCATCCGCGGCGCTGTCGGGGTCGGCGCCGGTGGCCTGGACGACCATCCGGCGGGCGCGGTCGACGAGCTTGTCGTTGCTGGCCTTCACATCGACCATGAGGTTCCCGTAGACCTTGCCCAGGCGGACCATCGACGCGGTCGAGAGCATGTTGCAGACCATCTTCTCGGCGGTGCCGCCCTTGAGGCGGGTCGACCCCGTGAGGATCTCGGGCCCCGTGGGGACCTCGATCGGGATGTCGGCGTACCGGCTGATCACGGCATCGCGATTGCAGGCGACCGACACCGTCACGGCGCCGTTGGCGGCCGCGTGCCGCAGGCCGCCGACGACGTACGGGGTGCGCCCGCTCGCGGCGAGCCCGACGACGGTGTCCCGGTCGTTCACACCGATCTCGTCGAGGTCGGTGACCGCCCTCGCGGGCTCGTCCTCGGCTCCCTCGACCGCCACGATGAAGGCGCCGGGGCCGCCCGAGAGCAGGCCCACCACCTGGTCGGGGGAGGTACCGAAGGTGGGCGGGCATTCGACGGCGTCCAGCAGGCCGATCCGGCCGCTGGTCCCGGCGCCTATGTAGATCAGACGCCCGCCCCGTCGCAGGGATTCGGTGATCGCCTCGACGGCGGTGCCGATCTCCTGGAGCGCGTCACGCACCGCGAGGGCGACGGTCTGGTCCTCGGCGTTCATGACGGAGAGCAGTTCGGTGACCGGCATGCGGTCCAGATCGGCGGTGCGCTCGTTGCGGGTCTCGGTACCGAGTGTGCCGAGTGTGCTGAGGTCCACGGCGCGGTCGTCCTTTCAGGGGTGGTGCTCAAGCTGGTGCTGGTGCTGGGTGGGGGAGGGCGGTGGTCAGTCGCCGGACGGTGTCTGGCGCGGCGGCTGCCGGCGCCTACGGCGCTGGACGGCGCCGTAGGTCTCCTTGAGGGCCACGGTCGTGGCGTCGAAGGAACGCTGGGCGACGCCCACGAACAGGCAGTCGATGACCGCGAGCTGGGCGATGCGGCTGACGGTCGCCCCGGAACGGAAGGGGGTCTCCCGGGCACAGGTCGTCAGCACGAGGTCCGCGTTCGCCGCGAGGGTGGAACGCGGGACGTTGGTGAGGGCGATCGTGGTGGCGCCGCGTTCGGCGGCGGCCTGTAGGGGCTCGACGGTGTCCTCGGTCTCCCCGGAGTGGGAGATGGCGACGGCGACGTCGCCCGGCCCGAGGAGGGCGGCCGCGGTGAGGGCCGCGTGCCGGTCGGTCCAGATGAACGCGATATGGCCGATGCGGTGCAGCTTCTGGTGGAGGTCCTGGCCGACGAACGCGCTGGCACCCACGCCGAAGATGTCGATACGACGTGCTCCCGCCACGGCGTCCACCGCGCGGCCGAGCACCTCGATGTCCAGTTCCGCTCCGGAGTCCTCCAGCGCGCGCACCTCGTTGTAGATGATCTTTCCGACGATGTCGCCCAGGGTGTCGGTGGCGCTGATGTCGGTGCCGGGTGCCGGGCGCTCACCGCCCACGGCGTGCTCATGGGCGGCGGCCGCCGCCAGCGCCAGACGCAGCTGGGGGTAGTTGCCGATGCCTATGGCACGGCAGAAGCGCATCACCGTGGCCACCGAGGTCTCGGCCTGCTTGCCGAGGGCGCTGATGGAGAGCTCCGACGCCTGCGCGGGGTCGGCCAGGACGGCTTCCGCCACCCGCCGCTCCGACGGCGCCAGGGAGGGCAGGGCCGCGCGGATCCGCGCCAGGGTCGCGGCAGGCGAGCTGTCCTCTGCGGGCTGGGCGGTTCTGACGGGTTCCTGGCGGGCCATGGGCCATTCCCTCCTGAGTGGGTGGCGCCACAGTAACCAGGGCGTACGCGGTGCGTCAAAAATTTACGTCCTCAATTGCTTGAAGTTACTTATTGACATACGGATGTCGACCTTCCGATACTCGCTGCACCGCGATCCGCGCCGGTCATCCAGCCCCCGGCTGGCCCGTGACCGTTCGACGCGACGGATCCGTGACGACACGAAGGTGTGCCTGATGACAGCAGCAGTGGCGGTGGACCTGGGCAAGACCGGCTGCCGTGCCGCGCTGTGGGACGACGGCACCGGTTCCGCCCCGGACGTCCACGAGGTGCCCGGGGCTCCCGGGCTCGCCGCCGACCACGGGGTGGAACTGGCCCGTGCCGCCGTGTGTGCCGCCGTTCTTCCGCTTCTGAAGGGGCGGCCGCGGCTCCGGCCGGCGTCGGTCTGCGTCGGCGCCGCGGGAGCGGCCGCCGCTCCGGAGGCCGCCCGGGACCTGGCCGGTCTGCTCCTCGAGGATCTGTCCGCCGACGAAGTGGCCGTCACGAGCGACGCCGTCACCGCTCACGCCGGCGCCCTCGGCGGGCGTACCGGTGTGGTGCTGGCGATCGGCACCGGCTCCGTCGCCGTCGGTATCGGCGTGGACGGCTCGTACGCCCGCGTGGACGGCTGGGGTCCCTGGCTCGGCGACGAGGGCAGCGGCGCCTGGATCGGCGCCGCCGGACTGCGCGCGGCACTGCGCGCCCACGACGGCCGCGGGCCGGACACCGCGCTGCTGGCCGCCGCCGAGGCACGCTTCGGTGACCCCGACCGGCTGCCCTCGGCCCTCGGACGGGACGGAAACCCCGCACGTACCGCCGCGGCCTTCGCCCCGGACGTGGCCCGCGCCGCCGCCGCGGGTGACGCGGTGGCCTCGGCCGTCATCCGGGGCGCCGCCACGGCACTCGGCGAGGCCGTGCTCGCCGCCGCTCACCGGGTCGGCGGCGACGACGTCCTCCCCGTCACGATCACCGGTGGACTCACCGGCCTCGGCGAACCGCTCCTCGGTCCGCTCCGGTCGGCGCTCGCCGGTTCTGCGCGCCCCCTGGAAATGAGGCCCCCGCTCGGGGACCCGCTGGACGGCGCACGCCTGCTGGCACTGGACGCGTCCGCGCCGCACGAACCCCACGTCGCCCGCGTACGGCGGACGACGACCCACCCCCCTGTCCCCTCCGCGCCGGTGACTCCGCCGGCCGATGTTTAGGAGTGAGCGTGCGCCAACTCGACCTCGTGGTGATCGTCGTCTACTTGGTGGCGATCGCCTGGATCGGACTGCGCCTGGCCGGTCGTCAGAAGACCGCGAAGGACTACTTCGTCGGTGAAGGCCACATGCCGTGGTGGACCGTCTCGTTCTCCGTGGTGGCCACCGAGACCAGCGTGCTCACCGTCATCAGCGTGCCCGGCGGGGCGTACAGCGGACAGGGCTTCGGCAACGTCGAACTGGCGCTCGGCTACGTGATCGGACGCGTCGTCGTGGCCACCGTGCTGATACCCCTGTACAAGCGGGGCGGCTTCGTCAGCGCCTACCAGTACCTGGGCAGCAGATTCGGGCTCAGACTGCAGGGCCTGGCCTCGGTGACGTTCGTCTTCACCCGCCTCCTCGCCGAGGGCGTCCGGCTCTTCGCCTCCGCGATCCCGATCAAGCTGCTGCTCGACGAGTTCGGTGTGCACGCCGGTTACCGCGTCATCATCATCGTGCTCACGGTGATCACCGTGATCTACACCTACCTCGGCGGTATCAAGGCGGTCATCTGGACCGACGCCATCCAGATGGCCCTGTACCTGGGCGGTGCGATCCTCGCCATCGCGGTGCTCTCCGGCCACGTGGGCGGCGACGGCTTCTCCAGCGCCCTGCACTCGGGCCACTTCAAGCTCTTCGACACCAACTTCGACCTCGCGCACGTCCTCACCAGCCCCTTCGCCCTGCCGACGGCGATCATCGGCGGTGCGATCTTCGCGATGGCCAGCCACGGTTCCGACCAGCTGATCGTCCAGCGCGTCCTGGCCACCCGCTCGCTGCGCGACGGCCAGAAGGCCATGATCGCCTCCGGTGTCTTCGTCACCCTCCAGTTCGCCGCCTTCTCCCTGGTCGGCGCCCTGCTGTGGTCGTACAACAACGGCAAGGACTTCAAGGCGCTGGGCCTGGCCAGTTCGGACAACCTCTACCCGAACTTCATCCTGCACGGCCTGCCCGTGGTGATCTCGGGCCTGCTCGTGGCCGGCATCCTCGGCGCCGCGATGGGCTCGCTGTCCTCGGCGCTGAACTCCATGTCCAACTCGACGGTCGCCGACATCATCCACAGCTTCTTCCGCACCACGCCCTCCGAGGAGTCGCTGCTGAAGCTCGCCCGGGTGATGACCCTGGTGTGGGCGGTCCTGATGGCGATCTTCGCCTGCGCCTTCAGCACCAGCACCGGCAACGTCTATCTCACCGGCCTGACCATCGCGGGCTACACCTACGGCGCCCTGCTCGGAGCGTTCCTGCTCGGCAGACTCGTCCGGCGGGCCAACGAGATCGACTCCGTCGTGGCCTTCCTGGTGACGATCGGCGTCATGACCTACATCGTGCGCGGTGTGAAGATCGACGTGACCGTGGCCGGTGCCACCCTGCCGACCGCGATCGCCGCCCAGTGGCTGGTACCGATCGGCGTGGTGATCACGCTCGTCGTCGGTGGCGTGATGAGCTTGTTCCACCGCGCCCCCGAGCCGGCCGAACTCCCCGCCGCCGACGGCGAGTCGGGCCCCGAGCGGCTCGCGGTCGCCGCCGGCCAGGAGTGACGGCTCGTCCACCCCACCCGGTGCGGGGCCGTCACCGCGGCCCCGCACCCGCCCCGTTCCGACCTTCCCAGGGAGAATCCATGCCGCAGCAGCCGACCCCGCCCGCGCGGCGGACTGCCCACCGGGAGGCACCGTGCGTGTGATCGGCCTGATGTCGGGCACCTCGTACGACGCCATCGAGGCCGCCGCCGCGGACCTCACCCTGGACGGCGACACCCTGCTGCTGCGACCTCTCGGACACCTCTCCGCCCCCTACCCGGACGACCTGCGGGCCCTGATCGCGGCCACGCTGCCGCCGGCCACCACGACCATGCGGTCCGTCTGCGCGCTGGACACCGCTGTCGGCCAGGCGTTCGCGGCCGCCGCCGGCCGCGCCCTGCGCGAACTCTGCGACGGCACCGCCGACCTCGTCGTCTCGCACGGCCAGACCATGTACCACTGGGTCGAGGACGGCAGCGTCCGCGGCACGCTCCAGCTCGGCCAGCCCGCCTGGATCGCCGAGTCCACCGGCCTGCCGGTCGTCTCCGACCTGCGCAGCAGGGACGTCGCCGCGGGCGGCCAGGGAGCTCCGCTGGTCGGCATGACCGACACCCTGCTGCTGCGCGGCCTCCCCGGTACGCCGGCCGCGCTCAACCTCGGCGGCATCGCCAACGTCACCGTCCTCGCGCCGGGCGCCGAGCCGCTCGCCTTCGACACCGGCCCCGCCAACGCCCTGCTGGACGCGGCGGTACGGCACTTCACCGACGGGGCGGCCGACTACGACGAGGACGGTCGCAGGGCCGCCGCCGGCCGGACCGGGCCGGAGCTCCTGCGTGCCCTGCTGGACGACCCCTACTACCGCAGGCCCGCCCCGAAGAGCACCGGCAAGGAGCACTTCCACCTGCCGTATCTCCTGCGGGCGCTGGAGACCGTACCCACACCCGATCCCGACGACGTACTGGCCACCCTGACCCGGCTCACCGCCGTCACCGTGGCCGACGCCTGCCGTGCCCACGGAGTGACCGAACTCGTCGTCTCCGGCGGCGGCGCCCGCAACCCCGTGCTGATGCGCATGATCGCCGAAGAACTTCCCGGCGTCACCCTGCGCGCCAGCGACGAACTGGGCCTGCCGTCCGACGCCAAGGAGGCGCTGGCCTTCGCGGTACTGGGCTTCCTCACGCTCCACGGCCTGCCGGGCGCACTGCCGTCGGGCACCGGGGCGCGCCGGGCCACGCTGCTCGGCAGTGTCACCCCGGGCCTGGCACCGTTGCGTCTGCCCGAACCGGTGTCGCGGCCGCCGCGCCTGATGCGGATCACCGGATCCGCCGCCTGTGCCGCAGTCTCCGCGGCCTCCACCCCGCCCGCCCGCTGACACCGCACCCGCTGACACCGCAGGAGCGAGGACCAGGACCCATGAGCCCCACCGCCGTCACACCCCCTGCCGCCGACAGGTCCGCGGACCTGGCCGAACTCCTGGCCGCGTGCGTCAGCGACCCGGCCCGCGTGAGCACCGAGGTACCGCGCCGGGTCGCCGCGGCCCACGACGCGTCGCCGTACCTGTTCACACCGCAGGCAGTCGTGCGCGCCGCGTCCGCCGCCGAGGTCGGCGCCCTGATGGCGGGGGCCCGCAGGGCAGGACTGCCGCTGACGCTGCGCTCGGGCGGCACCAGCCTGGCGGGGCAGGCGGGTGGCGACGGCATCCTCGTGGACGTCCGCAGCCACTGGCGCTCCGCGACGGTCCTCGACGACGGGCTGCGGATCCGGCTGCAACCAGGACTGACGGTGCGTCAGGCGAATGCGCGGCTGACCCGGTACGGGCGCCGGCTCGGCCCCGACCCGGCGAGCGAGTCCGCCTGCACGATCGGGGGCCTGGTCGCCAACAACTCCAGCGGCATGAACTGCGGCACCCAGGACAACGCCTACCGGACGATGGAGTCGATCCAGTTCGTCCTGCCCTCCGGCACCGTGGTCGACACCGCGGCCCCGGACGCGGACCAGGCGCTGCGCGCCCGCGAACCGGAACTCCACGCCGGGCTGCTCCGGCTGCGCGACCGGATCCGCGACTCCGCCGCCTCACGGGCCACCGTCGAGCGGCTGTTCGCGATGAAGAACACCATGGGCTACGGCCTCAACTCCTTCCTGGACCACAGCGATCCGGCCGACATGCTCGCCCATCTGATGATCGGCAGCGAGGGCACCCTCGGCTTCGTCGGCGAGGCCGTCTTCCGCACCGTCCCGCTCCTGCCGCACACCGCGACCGGGCTGCTGGTGCTGCCCGGCCTCGCCGAGGCCACCGACGCGCTGCCCGCACTGCTGGCCGTAGGCGCCCGGACCGCCGAACTCCTCGACGCCGCCTCGCTGCGCGTGGCGCAGCAGGCACCCGACCCGGTGGACGAGGTGCGCGGGCTGCGTGTCGAGCGGCACGCCGCCCTCCTGGTCGAGTTCGCCGAGGACAACGCCGAGGCGCTGGCGGCACGGGTCGCCGCGGCCCGACCGGTCCTGGACCGCCTGCCCGCGGTCACCGGTACCTCGCTGGTGCGCGACCCGCGCGTCCGGGCCCGGCTCTGGCATCTGCGCAAGGGCCTCTACACGGCTGTCGCCGGGGCCCGCCGTCCCGGCACGACCGCGCTGCTGGAGGACATCGCGGTACCGATGGAACGCCTGACCCGTACCTGCGAGGGTCTCATCGGTCTCTTCGACCGGCACGGCTACCAGGACGCGGTGATCTTCGGCCACGCCCGCGACGGCAACCTGCACTTCATGCTGACCCAGGACTTCGACTCCGTCCAGGAGACCGAGCGCTACGCCCGGTTCACCGACGCCATGGTCGACCTCGTCCTGGACGCGGGCGGAACGCTCAAGGCCGAGCACGGCACCGGCCGGGCCATGGCCCCCTTCGTCCGCCGCCAGTACGGCGACGAACTGTACGACGTCATGCGGGAGTTGAAGCAGCTGTGCGACCCGCACGGCGTACTCAGCCCGGGCGTGCTCCTGGCGGACGACCCGGCCGCACACCTGCACAGCCTCAAGAGCGTCCCCGAGGTCGACCCCGCCGTCGACGCATGCGTGGAATGCGGCTACTGCGAGCCCGTCTGCCCCACCGCCGACGCCACCACGACACCCCGGCAGCGCATCGCCCTGCAGCGCGAGATCGCCCTGGCCACCGCCGCCGGTGACGACGAACGCCGCCGGGCACTGGAAGCCGACTACACCTACGCGGCCGTCGACAGCTGTGCCGCCGACAGCCTGTGCGTCACCGCCTGCCCGGTCACGATCGACACCGGCGCCGTCATGAAGCGACTGCGCGCCGACCGGCACAGCGCCACCGCGCAGCGCGCCGGGAACGCGACGGCCCGGCACTGGGGAACCGCGGTCAAGGGCGTACGGGCGGCGCTCAACACCGCGCACGTGCTGCCCGCTCCCGCCCTGCGCGCCGCCACCGGCGCGGTACGCCGGCTCGGCACGGGGGAGCTGGTGCCCGCGTGGGCCGACGACATCCCGCGTGGCGGTCCGGCCCGCCCCGCGCCCCGGCGGCCTGCCGAGCCGCAGGCGGTGTTCTTCGCCGCCTGCATCGGCAGCGTCTTCGCCCCCGAGGGCACCGCCGGCGGTGTGTCCGCCGCGTTCCTGCGCCTGTGTGAACGCGCCGGCGTCCAGGTCACCGTGCCAGGCGAACTGGCCGGGCTGTGCTGCGGCACGCCCTGGCAGTCCAAGGGCTACACCGACGGGCACCGCACCATGGCGGCCCGCACGCTGGAGGCGCTGTGGCAGGCCAGCGACCACGGCCGGCTGCCGGTGGTGTGCGACGCCTCCTCCTGTACGCACGGCCTGGAACAGCTGCCGGACAGCCTCCCGGAGCCCGACCGGGTCCGATTCGCCGCCCTGCGCTTCGTCGACAGCGTCGTCTTCGCCGCCGAGCACCTGCTGCCCGCCCTGCCCGAGCCCCGCCGTATGAGCAGCCTCGCCCTGCACCCCACCTGCTCCACCGTCCACCTGGGCATCGACGGCGCCCTGCGTTCCGTGGCCGCTGCCGTCAGCGACGACGTCACCGTGCCCGACAACTGGGGCTGCTGCGCCTTCGCCGGGGACCGCGGCCTGCTGCACCCGGAGATCACCGCGAGGGCCACCGCCGCCCAGGCCGCCGAGATAAAGGCCGGCACGTACGACGGGTACGCCTCCTGCAACCGCACCTGCGAGATGGGGATGACCCGCGCCACCGGTCACCCCTACCGGCATGTGCTCGAACTGCTGGACGAGGCGACCGCCTGAGGCGGTCCTGCCCGGGCACCGCGCTCCAGGGGCTGGGCGTCAGTCGTCGTCGGCCGCTTCGGCCAGATCCGCGGCCTCCTGGACGGGAGGCGGCGGCGGGAACAGGCGGTCCTCCAGTATGGGCAGCCCGAACAGCAGGAGCAGCGGAACCAGTGGGGCGAGCAGAGCAATCAAGATCACGACGCCTCCCCGAAAGCTGGCGGTCATGGCCTTTCCTTGGCCGCGTGCCGGCCATGTCCATCGTGCGGCCGAACGGGGTACGCCGCACCTCGGGACG
This sequence comes from Streptomyces sp. NPDC059224, assembly GCF_042754285.1. Lineage (NCBI taxonomy): Bacteria > Bacillati > Actinomycetota > Actinomycetes > Kitasatosporales > Streptomycetaceae > Streptomyces > Streptomyces sp. NPDC059224. The sequence continues at coordinate 194,147 of NZ_JBHZAN010000011.1, read as the reverse complement.
GAGTCACGCGAGTCAGGCCACGCCACGTGCCGTGTGGGGTGACGGCCACCACGCCGCGTTCGGCACCGGCGTGGCCGGCCGTCCGGTGAGCCGGGGGACGACGTCGGTGACCACGGAGACCTCATCGCGTTCGATCGCCTGGTACCACGAGATCCAGGTCTCGATCTGTTCGCCGCTCATGCCACGCCGCCAGCGCCGGGCGAAGGCTTCCTCGAAGGTCTCCGACTCGAAGCGGTACGGCCGACCGGTGGCGGCGGCGATCCGTGCCACGCATTCGTCGAGGGTCAGCGCCTCGGGTCCGGTGATCTCCAGGATCGCGCCGTCGTACTCGGAACGAGGACCGTCGTCGAGCGCGACGGCGGTGATCACGTCGGCGATGTCCTCATGGGTGACGAACGCGGCGCGTCCGGTGCGCGCGGGGCCGCTCACGACGAACTCCTCGTCGGCGAGGGCCGCCGGTGTCGACGTGTAGATGCCCGCCCGCAGCACGGTGTGGCGGATCCCGGCGCCGGCCAGGAACTGTTCGGTGGTCCACTGGTCCCGCGCGTTGGTGTAGGTGGCGATGGGGGAGGCGCCGACCAGGGACACGTACAGGACCCGGTCGACGCCGACCGCGGCCGCTGCCTCGACCGCCATGGCGTGCTCCTCGAGACGACGCCCCGTGCGGTGTCCGGAGACCAGGACGAGGGTCGACGCTCCCACCAGGGCCGTGCGCATGGCGGCGGCATCGCCGTAGGCGGCCGGACCCCGTCGCTGCGCACCCGGCAGGTCGGGCATCCGGTCCGGCCTGCGCCCTACGAGCAGCAGGGGAACGCCACGACCGGCGAGGCGGGGCGCGATCCGGCCACCCAGCGCCCCGGTCACTCCGGTGACCGCCACGGTGGCGTGCTTCTTCTCCGGCATGGGGTTTCCCCTCGTCCGGGGCCGGCGTCGGTCGGGACGGTCGCGCTGACGATCACGTCTGGCACGCCTGGCGGGGGAGTGACACCCTGTCTCCTCCGGCCGTGCGACGGCCCGCTGGTCCACCACTACGAGAATGCCCCGGGCCGCCCTGAGCCGCGAGGCGGCCGGTTCGCAAGAGGCGGACGACCTGGTCGTCTCCGTCCGCAGCCGGCTCTTCGGCCAGCAATACCCGGACTTCCACAGCACCAGAAACGAAGCTCGCTGACACCTGACTCATGGCATGGGCGTACTCGCCGGCTGCGTCGAGTGCGACGTCGAAGTCCCTGAGGTCCCGCTCCTCCTGCTGCCGCCGGTCGCCGCCGTTGACCCAGTAGTAATCCCCGCCTCCAGAACGAGCACCGTGACGGCGATCGCGACCATGGCGTCACCGAACGCGACCACCCGGGCAGGGTCACGCTCGTCACCGAAGGGCGCCCAGCCTTCCGGGTGTGCCGGGGGGCGGGCGTGATTCGGATGCCCCGTCGGCTTCATCATCCGCTGATCAGGCGTCAGAGACGAAACGTCCTGGTCACGTCCTAGTCGTGATCGGTGGCGAGGGCGACGTGCCGCCAGGCGTCCATCTCCTTGCGGAAGGTGTCCAGCTTGTCGTCGAAGGCGTGCAGGGTGTCGGTGCCGAGCGGGAGGCGCAGGGGCGGTTCGGGGGTGGCGGCCAGTTCGACGATGGCGCGCGCGGCCTTGGCCGGGTCACCGGGCTGGGCGTGGTTCAGGCTCGCGGCGGTCGTACGCATCGCCCCGGCGGTGGGCGCGTAGTCGTCGATCGTGTCAGGGCCGGTGTGCAGGCTGGCGGGGTCGAGGAAGTCGGTCCGGAAGAAGCCCGGTTCGACGAGTGTCACGTGGATGCCGAGGGGGGCCAGTTCGGTGTGGAGGGTCTCGGTGAAGCCTTCGACGGCGAACTTCGTGGAGGCGTAGATGCCCCAGCCGGGCGCGGTGGCGAAGCCCACGATGGAGCTGATGTTGATCACGTGGCCGGCGCGCTGGCGGCGCAGTACCGGCAGTGCGGCGCGCTGGACGGCGAGCGGGCCGAACACGTTGGTCTCGTAGACCGCGCGGACCGCGGCGTCGTCGGACTCCTCGACGGCGGCGAGCAGTCCGGTGCCGGCGTTGTTGACCAGGACGTCGATCCGGCCGAACCGGTCGACCGCCGCGTCGACGGCCGCCTGGATGCTCTGCGGGTCGGTCACGTCCAGCGCCACGGTGAGCAGCGCGTCGTCGACGGACGGGAAGTCGACGGCCGGGAACCGCTCGCGGACGGTTTCGGCGTTCCTGGCGGTCGCGACCACCTGGTGGCCCGCGGCGAGGGCGGCACGGGCGATCTCCAGGCCGAAGCCGCGGGAGGATCCCGTGATGAACCAAACGCTCATTGTCTTCTCCAGTGTTCAGACGGTGTGCGGGTCGAAGGCCGCGCGGTTGTGGTCGATGAAGCCCTCGACGTCGAGGGGGTCGCTGCCGCCGATCGTCTTCACCAGGTCGTTGGTGCCGGCGAAAACGCCGTTGCGGTAGTCGACGGCCACGGCGAGCAGGTGCTGGATGAGGTGCTCGGGTGCGCCGCGCCCGCGCAGGATGGCGGCGAATTCGTCGAGTTCGATGGGCACGTAGCTGACGTCACGGTCCAGTGCGCGCGACATCTTCTCGGCGATCTCGTAGTGGTTGAGCTCCTCCGCGCCGTACAGGGGGTAGATCTGGCCGGCGTGCGGGGCGGGGTTCTCCAGGATGGCGGCGATCACCTTGGCCTGGTCGCTCTCCGCGATGGGGGCGTGGCGTCCGTCGGAGAACGGCAGGCGCAGTTCGCCGGTTCCGTCGGCCCAGGTGTCGATCAGCCACTGGGCGAAGAAGGTCGGGCGGATGTGGGTGACCGGGACCGGGAAGTGGTCCAGGACGCGCTCGGCGACCCAGTGCTGGCGCGCCGCGTTGCTGGCGGTGTCGCGGCGGGCGGAGATCTGCGACATGTTCACGATCGCCCGGACGCCGTTCTCCTCGGCCGCCTGGGCCACGTTCGCGGTGGCGTCCATCAGGCCGGGGCGGATCGGATAGGTGAAGTACAGGGCGTCGATCCCCTTGGCCGCCCGGGCCACGGAGTCCAGGTCCAGGACGTCGCCTTGCACGACGTCGGCGCCGAGGGAGGCGAGCCGCTCGGCGCGCTCGTCAAGGCCGCGCACGAGTGCGCGGACGCGGTGTCCTCGCTGGAGCAGGAGTTCGGTGGTGCGGCCGCCGGTCTTGCCGGTGGCTCCGATCACGAGAAGATTGCGTTCCATGAGGGTGATCTTCATTTCTCGAGGGGAGTTCGGCCGAACTCCAGGGTCTGTCCGCCGCGCGGAGGCCGCGGGTGAGGGGGGAACGGGAGCGGTGGTGCGCTGCCCGTCCTCCCAGGGCTCTGTGGGCGCTTGCGCGCCGCCCCCGCGTGGCTGCCGCCGTGTGGTCAGGGTGGGTGGTGGTTCAGGGGGTGCGGTTCAGGGTCTTTGGCGGGCCGGAGGGCGAGCAGCGCTGCGGTCACGGCGATTCCGGCGCCGGCCTGGACCGACCGGGCATGGTCGAACCCGGTAGTCATGGCGTGGGGGGAGGGCGACGAGGAGGGCCACGCCCACGAAGCGGCTCCGGAGGGGGGCCGCGCTCAAGGCGAAGGCGATCGAGGCCAGGGGCGCCGGGGCGTTGGAGACCCCCGCCCGCCCCAGCACTGCTGCCGGCCGTGAGCCTGCTGGTGTTCGCCACCGCCCAGGAGCCCGGGTGGGACTGGACGGACGTCCGCACCCCGGCTCTGTTCGCGGCAGCGGCCGTGGCCGCCGCCGCGGTCCTCGAACGCACCCTGCACGCCAGGGCGCCGGTGACCGAGAGGCAGGTGTTCGCCGGCAGGCCGTTCACCGCCGCCGTGGCCCTGTTCCTGTTCTCCGCCGGCCTCGCCGTCGTCCTCCTCAGGACCGCTCTGTTCACGCAGGAGGTCTGGCACTTCAGCCTCCTGCGGAGATCCACCGCCGGTCCGGGGTGACGAGCAGGCCCCCGACAGGCGGACCCGCCGAAGCCGCGATCGCGCCCACGCCGGCCCGCGGACCGGCCACCAGGGTGTGCTGGCGTCCGGGGAAGCTCGGCTGGAGCAGGCCGAGCGACCGTCCGCGGTGCAGCCTGTGTGGACATCCCGTCCGCCTCTCCGGAGAAATGGGCTTGGCAACCCTTTTTAGCTTGACTCCAGGGAACCTCCCAAGGAATGGGTTGTCAAGCCCCTTTTTGTTGTACGGTGGTCGTCATGACCACCACCAGCGAGGCGTCGGGTCAGAAGCTGACCGCCAAGGGACTGGCCACCCGCGAACGCATCGTCAGGGCGGCCGCCGAGCTGATCTACGAACACGGCGCGCAGAACACCAGCAACGAGCAGATCCGGGAGGCCGCCGGGGTCAGCGGCTCGCAGCTCACGCGCCACTTCCCCACCAAGGAGTCCCTGGTCCGCGCGGTGCTCGCCTGGCAGGCCGACAACATCGTCGCCCACCACCAGGCACCCGAACTGGGCGAGCTGGACAGCTTCGCCGCCCTGCACCGATGGGCCGACTCCTACATCGCCTCGCAGGACATGCTGCGCGGCGGCTGCACGTTCGGCTCCCTGGCCGCCGAGATCGTCAAGAACGAGGCCTCCCACCGGGACGCGGTGGCCGACGGGTTCGAGAGGTGGCAGGCACTGTTCAGGCGGGGCCTGAACAAGATGCGTGAGCGCGGCGAACTGCGGCCGGAGGCCGACCCGGCCGCGCTCGCCCACCTGCTCGCCGCCGCGTTCCAGGGCGGAGCGCTGCTGGACCAGGCGGCCGGCGAGTCCACACCCCTGCGCGACGCGCTGTACGGAGCCCTCGCCTACATCGAGTCGTTCGCCGCGGAACGCTGACCGTCCAGCGGGTACGACCACGCAGCCGCGCGGCGGACCTGATCCGGCGGTCGGCGGCGAAGCGCGCGACAAGGGGTCCCGGGCGGATCTCCGGCCGGCCGGACCTGCCCGCCCTTCTCCGAAGCCATACGGCTGGCCCTCTGCTGTCAGCGAATCCGCCTGGCCGGGCGGTGGTCCGGGTGCTTGTGTGTCGGCATGGAGATCCTGGTTCTGGGCGGAACGGCATGGGTGGCCAGGGAGCTGTCGAGGCAGGCGATCGAACGCGGGCACCGGGTGACCTGCCTCGCGCGTGGCGAGAGCGGAGAAGTCGCGGACGGAGCGGTACTGGTCGCCGCCGACCGGTGCGACCCGTCCGCCTACGAGCCCCTGCTCGACCGTGTGTGGGACGCGGTCGTCGAGGTGTCATGGCAACCGGGATTCGTCCGTGGGGCGCTCGACGCGCTGGGCGGCAAGGCCGGGCACTGGGCGTACGTCTCGTCCGGCAACGCCTACGCCTCCCACGCCACGCCGGGGGCGGACGAGTCGGCGGCCCTGCTCGCCCCGACCGACCGGAGCGAGGCCGACCGAGAGTTGTACGGCGAGGCGAAGGTCGCCTGCGAGCAGGCGTCGACGGCCGCTGTGGGCGACCGCCTCCTCATCGCACGAGCCGGGCTCATCGGCGGGCCGGGCGATCACAGCGGGCGCTCCGGCTACTGGGCCGCCCGCGCCGCACGCGATCCGCGAGGACCGATGCTGGTCCCCGGCACACCGGCCGTGCCCACCCAGGTGATCGACGTGCGGGACCTCACCTCCTGGCTGCTCGACTCCGCGGAGACGGGGGTCACCGGCACGTACAACGCCGTCGGCCCGGTCGTTCCGTTCGGGGAGTGGATCGACCTTTCCCGCGCGGCGGGCGGTCACACCGGTCCGGTGGTCACCGCCGAACCGGCGTGGCTGCTCGCCAACGGCGTGGCCCAGTACATGGGGTCCGAGTCGCTGGCGATGTGGCTGGTCGAGCCGGGCTGGGAAGGGTGGTCGGCCCGGGACGGGTCTTCGGCGCGCGCTGCCGGACTGCGCCACCGGCCCCGGGCGCAGGTGCTCGCCGACACGCTGCGCTGGGAACGCGAGCAGGGGCTGGACCGGGAAAGGCGCGCAGGCCTCAGCGCGCGGCGCGAGCGCGAGTTGCTCGACGCCCTCGGCTGACGACCGGGTGCTGGACCGGTCTCGCGTACCTGAGCATCGGCACTGGCGCACGCCGTATCGCCCGGTCGGTGCGGGTCTTCACGGTGAGCGGGGTGACGAGGAGACGTTCGTCGAGCCGGGGAAGCACTGCCGGATCAAGGCCGTACGCCTGGTGGGCCTCGATGCCCGGCATGGCGCTGCCCTCGCCGAGCGCCCGCCTCACGTCGTTGCCCCACCGCGGACATCGCGTCTACCGCGAACGCGGCAGTGTGGATGCCCCCTGACCACCGGCCTGGTCCCTACTCCTTGTCTTTGCGGCGGCGAGGCCCCGCCGAGCGTGGTGGCGTCGAGCGCATGTGGTCGCGCACCGGCGCCAGCAGGCGGGCGAGGGTCTCGACGTCGTCGCGGGAGAGCGGTTCGAACAGCAGACCGCTGACCACCTCGATGTGGCCGGGCAGTACCCGTGCGAGCAGTGCGCGCCCGGCATCGGTGATGGTGACCGTGATGCTCCGCTCGTCGTCCGCGGAAGGAGCGCGCACGACCAGGCCCGCCTTCTCGAGCGAAGCTGCCTGGTAGGTCAGGCCGCTGCGGCTGTAGACGACGCCGTCCGCCAGGTCGGTCATGCGGTGACTGCCCGTCGGCGAGTCACCGAGCCGGGCCAGCAGCTGGAACTGTACGTAGCTGAGATCGCCGGCCTCGCGCAGCTGCTGTTCGACCGCGTGCCGGAGCAGGCTGGTCACCTCGATGAGGTCGAAGTAGGCGCCGAGCTGCACGGGGTCGAGCGAAGGCGGCGAATCATGCATGGCCGGAGTCTACTGCTTCGAATTCGAAGAGTGTGGTACGCCGCCGTCCGAGCCGTCACGGGCGCCCGGTGTGACGCCAGGAACCCGGTGCCGGGACGAGCCCCTGCGCGTGGGGCCCGGTACCTGTGGCCACTGCCGGGCTCATGGCGCCGACGAGGGTGGACCGGAGGCGACAGAGGATGCTTGCTTCGAATTCGAAGTAGCAGTAGCGTGTTCCCAGTTGCTTCGAGTTCGAAGCAATTACCCTGACGTGAAAGCGGGACTCTGATGAAGGCAGTGCGTTTCCACGAGTACGGCGACCCCGACGTCCTGCGCTTCGAGGACGTCGAACAGCCCGCCCCCGGAGCCGGAGAGGTCCGCATCCGCGTCGCCGGGACGTCGTTCAACTCCGTGGACGGCAACATCCGCGGCGGCTTCATGCGCGGCCCCATCCCGGTGGTGCTGCCGCACACCCCCGGTATCGACGTCGCCGGCACGGTCGACGCGCTCGGTGAGGGCGTGTACGGCGTCGAGGTCGGTGACGACGTTGTCGCCTTCCTGCCGATGGACGGCGACGGAGCCGCCGCGGAGTACGTTCTGGCCCCGGCCGAGATCCTGGCCCCGGCGCCGAAGAGCGTCCCGCTGGCCGACGCCGCCGCGCTGCCGGTGGTGGGCCTGACCGCGTACCAGGCGCTGTTCGACCACGGCAAGCTGGCGGCCGGGCAGCGCGTGCTGATCAACGGCGCCGGCGGTGCGGTCGGCGGCTATGCCGTGCAGCTGGCCAAGAACGCCGGTGCCCACGTCATCGCCACAGCCAGCCACCGCAGCGGCGATGCGGTCAGGGCGGCCGGCGCCGACGAGGTCATCGACCACACCACCACCAGCGTGACCACCGCGGTGACCGAGCCGGTCGACATCGCGCTCAACCTCGCACCGGTCGACCCGGCCGAGCTGGCCGCGTTGGCCACTCTGGTCTGTTCCGGCGGGGTCGTCGTGAACACCACGGTGTGGATGCCCGCCCCCGGCGACGAGGAGCGCGGCGTGCGGGGCATCGACCTGTTCGTCCGCAGCGATGCCGGGCAACTGGCACAGTTGGTGGAATTGATCGACCGCGGCGAGCTGCGCGTCGACGTCGCCGAGCGGGTGCCGCTGGCCGAGCTGGCGTCGCTGCACGCACGAGCCGCCGAGGGCGCGGTGCACGGCAAGGTCGTCGTCGTCCCGTCCGCCGGCTGACGCCGATCCCTCACCGGAGGAAGCGGCCACGGCACTCGGTCCGGATGCCGACATCGCTGTCGTGGGGGGGGGCGGCCCCCCCCCCCCCGCCCCGCGGCCCAGAAAGGCCGGCCGCGCGCGAGGCCCCGGCCACGCGGCCCGGAGGCCCAAACCGTTGGGGGGCCGCCCCCCCCGGGGCCGCCACGACAGCGAACCTGTAATTCCCGGCGACGCTGTTCCGCATCGCGTAGGATGGGGTCATCGACGCGGGGTGGAGCAGCTCGGTAGCTCGCTGGGCTCATAACCCAGAGGTCGCTGGTTCAAATCCGGCTCCCGCTACGACAGTTCGGCCCCCTCGGCGCAAGCCGAGGGGGCCGAACGTACGTCAAGCCGACTCCGAGGCGCGGCCGTCGGCCTCGGCGGCCGCACGCGCACTGAGCGCACGCTCTTCACAGCTGCAGCAGGCTCACCACGCTATGGTCGTCTCGAACTTTCGTCCCACCTGAGAAGACGTACCGGTGAACGCCAGGATCAGCCGGATCCACACCAAACTCGCCGCGCTGCCGGAGACGGAGAAGGCCGTCCTCGGCCCCCCGCTCACCGAAGCACAGCTCTCGGAGTTCGAGGAGAGCCACGGCATCCGACTGCCCGAGGAATTCCGCCGGTTCCTCACCCGGATCGGCCACGGGGGATACGGTCCCCCCCACGGCCTGCTGCCGATGGAGCAGTGGGTCGGCCGGCAGACCGGCGTGGGACCGCTCGACGAGTCGTTCCCGATCGTCCCCGACCTGGACATTCCGCAAGGGCCCGCTGACCGAGACGAGTTCACGGGCACGTTCCCCGGCACCATCACGGTCGTCCACCGGGGCTGCAGCGACTTCACGCTGCTTGTCGTCACAGGCCCTGGGCGCGGGCGCCTGGTCGAGGTCAACGTCGAGGTCAACAGGGAGGGGTTCTTCGCCCCCCGTTTTCACACCGACTCCGACTTCCTGTCCTGGTACGAGCGGTGGCTCGACTTCGTCCTGACCGGGCACCGGGACCTCACCTGGTTCGCCGATCAAATGTCCGGCGACGAGGTCCGGCTTGCGGCCACGCTCCTGGAAGACGGACTCGCGACCAGACGGAGAGCCGCCGCCTGCACGTTCATCACTCACCCGGAGCCGGGCACTGACCACCGAGACTCATCCAGCCGTCCGGGAAGCGATTCTCCGTGCCCTGGCCGCCCAGGGGGAACCCGGCCGAAATCTGCTCGCCTCGGCACTCGCCGATCCGGTCCCCGGCATCCGCTCCCTCGCGGCCATCCTGATGACGACGCGCACGCCGGAAGGGTGGGGGCTGCCCGCCCCGCGACGAGAGATCCTCGGCCGTCACCTGGCCGACGAGACGGACGAGGCGGTACGCGACGCCATCGAGAGAGCGCTCAACATGACGTGACGCCGCGCCCAGGTCTGCGACGGACGTCAGCGGCACAGCGAAAACGGGTCCGGCCGGTGCTGGGCGGAGCCTGGATGTCAGCCTCGGCCGGTAGCGTCTGCGAGGTGACCGACGACGCTGCTGTCTGGAACCGGCCGGCCGCTCTGCTGCCGGAGGCCGGAGCCCGGGAAGTCAACGACTGCTGGGACATCGGAGAGCAGGAGGCTGGGCTCGGCCTGCTCGTCTCCGGCCTCCTCGGCCACCAGGTGCCGATCAGTGGGACCGTCAGGGCCCAGATCTCCGTACTCGCAGAGACCTGGGGTGAGCGGGAGGCACTCACGCCTCGTATCCTCCAGTGCGCTGACGAGGGCATACCGGGCCCCGTGAAGCTGACCGAAGGCGACGCGAGCAGTGTCCCCGAGGCCGTGAGCGCGGTTGAACCGGACATGGCCGGCCTCGTTCTCGTCCCCTGGATCACCTGCACGCGATGCGGCCGGGTCCTGATGCGCGCCCATGCCCGGGAAAGCTGGGGAGACCTCTCCTGTCTGGCCCGGCATTACGTCATCACCATGCCGAACCGGATCACTGTCGTGCGGCTGTGCCCTGCCGACGCCGCCGACGTGGCCTTCGCGTTCCTTCGGCGGACGTGTTCGGACGCATCGGGAGAACCAGTGGCTCCGTGACGGATGCGAAGGCGAGTCGATGGCACGGTCGACGGTCGGACGGGGGACCCGTCACATGAAGCCTCCCGCGCCGCAGGCGCCCGATCCCTCATGGAAGCCCCGGGGGCGCCTGCGGCAGACGGGCATCTGCCCTACATTCCCCGCCTCTGCCGGCCCTCAAGTTCCCGCCTGGCGGCGAGCGCCTTCGCCAGTACCTTGGCTCGGTACGGATTCGCGGTACCCAGGGCCGAGGCCACCGCGACGGCCTCGTCCAACAGTGCCAGCCGCTGCTCGGGCAGCTCCTGCACCAGAGGTGAGAGGCTTGCCTCTACCAGAACGTACGCGAGCTTCGACCCGTACACCTCCGGTTGGACCTGCGTGAGCAGGCGGTAGATCCGCAGGCCCTCGGTGCCGCGTACCACCCGCCGGTTGGCACTGAGCAACTGGACCCTCGCCCGCATGACGATGTCCTGATCCATCGTTCCCCCTCCGTTCCTCACTCCCGCCTGCACCCGTCCCACGACGGGACAGCACGACGAACGTGTCGGCACCCGAGAGGGGATGCCGACACAGACGTCGGAGAGTGGATGACGACGAGTGTGCGGGCAGGCGACCACCCCGGACAAGCCTGAGCGGACGTGCGCTCGGTCCTACCGCAAACCGCGTCCGAGCAGGCATGATGGACCTGACACTCACTCAAGCCCGCAGCCGGCGCGGCGCGACCGCCGGGGGTGCTGCGGAAGGCGGCTGCGGTGTTGCCGGGCCGGGCGAGGCCCGGCCCGCTCTGGGCGGTTGGGTTTCCGCGGTTGTCAGTCGTCGATCTCGTACCGCCGATCGTCCGGAAGCACCGCAGAGCCTCCGGGCTGCCGTCGTCGAGGACTGCCGGGATCGCCGCCCTGACCTGGTCGTCCGTCAGTTGTCCGCCCCGAACCCAGTCAGACCCGCAGCCCTCGCGGTGGCCGGCGGACGAAGCAGGTCGGGTCGCTCGTTCGGTAAAGTGAACGCTGGGTTCAATGGATCGGCGCGTACGTTATAGTGAACGTATGGTTCATTCATGCACTGACGGGGATCACCGATGACACCCCCGCCACCTGCCCGCCCTCCGGTGAGCAGTACCTCCGCCGCCGTCGGGGCGAAGATCCGGCTGCGCCGCCAGCAGCGAGGGATGAGCGCGGCGGAGATGGCCCGGCGTGCCGGGCTGAGCAAGGCCACGCTCTCGCAGCTGGAGGCGGGCCGGGGCAACCCGACGATCGACACGCTGGACGCGATCGCGATCGCCCTGCGGATTCCGATCGCGGACCTGTTGGCACGGGACGCGGACACCGGGCCGGTCTACCGGCCGGGTACGGACGCCGAGCCCGGCGAGGTCACCCGCGAACTGCTGCGCCGGATCAGCAGCGGCAACAGCCTGGAGATCTGGCGCCTGCGGATCCGGCCCGAGACCGAGCTGGCCGGCGTGCCCCACGCCACCGGCACGATCGAGCACCTGATCATCTCCAGCGGGTCCGTGACCGCCGGCCCCGTCGACGCCCCGCAAGACCTCGGACCAGGCGACATGCTCGCCTTCGCCGGCGACGCCCCGCACTTCTACCGCACCGGTGCCGAGGCCGTGGACATCACCGTCGTCTTCGCCTCACCCCTCAGCACCTGACCCACGAGGACCCTCACATGAGCACCGCTCCCCTCACCACCCCCTCCGGCCTCTCCTTCAGCAGCGACAACATGGCCGGCGCCTCCCCACGGATAGCCCAGGCCGTCGCCGACGCCGCCCTCGGGCAGGTCCTCCCGTACGGTAACGACCCCTTCACCGCCCGCGCCCGCAACAAGCTCGCCGAAGTCTTCGAACGCGAGGTCGGCGTCTTCCCCGTCTCCACCGGATCCGCCGCCAACGGTCTGGCCCTGGCCGCCCTCACCCCGCCTTGGGGCAGCGTCCTGGCCCACCGCGACAGCCACATCCACCACGACGAATGCGGCGCTCCCGAATTCTTCACCGGCGGTGCCAAGCTGGTCGGCCTGGCCGGTGACGACAGCAAGCTCGACCCCGACGCCCTGCGGACGGCGGTCGGTCGCCGCGCCGGCGACGTGCACAGCATGCAGCCCTCGGTGATGAGCATCAGTCAGGCCACCGAGAGCGGCAGTGTCTACAGCGTCGCCGAGATCCGCGAGCTGTCCGCCATCGCCAAGGAAGCGGGCCTGCGCACGCACATGGACGGTGCCCGGTTCGCCAACGCCCTCGTTCGCCTCGGTGTCACCCCGGCCGAGATGACCTGGAAAGCCGGCATCGACGTCCTGTCCTTCGGCGCCACCAAGAACGGCGCGATGACCGCCGACGCCATCGTCTCCTTCGACCCGGCCCTCGCCGACGAACTCGCCTTCCGCACCAAGCGTGGCGGCCAGCTCACCTCCAAGATGCGCTTCCAGACCGCCCAGCTCGATGCCTACCTCACCGACGACCTGTGGCTGCACAACGCCCGCCGGGCCAATGCCATGGCCACCCGTCTCGGCGACGGCCTCAAGGCCATCCCCGGCATCGGGCTCCTGGCCACCCCGCAGGCCAACATCCTCTTCTGCCGCCTCCCCGCGCACGTCACCGAGGGGCTCCTCGCCGAGGGCTACGCCTTCTACCACGACCGCTGGGAAGAAGGCATCGTCCGCTTCGTCACCGCCTTCTCCCACACCACCGAGGACATCGACCAGCTCCTCGACGCCGTCCGCCGCCACAGCGTCTGAACCCTGGGGTCTCCCGCAGGCGTATCGGAGAACCTGGTCGGCTCGTCGCCGTCCTACAGCCCTCGTCCCGAGCCCCGTGACAGGCACGAGGGCGGTGAGCGAGCGCCCTCAGCCGTTGACCGGATCGAACTCCTCCCATGGGCCGATGGCGGTGCGGTCGGCGATCAGGGGAGCGGCACCGGCGTTCTCGGCGGTGACGTAGCCGCCGTTGGCGTGCGCCTTGAGGAAACGACGGAGCCGGTGCCGGGCGTGCCGCCGCCGTCGATGCCGATCTGCGCGGCACCCAGATGCCTGGCGGTGGTCGCGGGGGAGCAGGAGACCTGTGCGTAGGGCAGCGCGGTGGTGGGGGCCGCGACCGGCTCCACCAGGTAGGACTGGCCGGATACGGCCGGCACGTTGAAGGTGCCGGCGCTGGTGGAGCCAGGCTGCCGCCCCGCACCTGCACGCTCACCCTGGTGTTGCCCCGCACCGCGACGGTGCCGCTGACGTCCCAGCCCGTCGGCCACGCCGGTGCGATCCGCAGGGTGCCGTCGTAGTCCTGCACGAGTGCCTCGTCGAGCGCGGCGGCCACTCCGGAGATCTGCTCGATGCAACCCTCGGTGCCCACGGAACTACCCAGATCGGCAAGGTCGTTGATGTGCACCTGATGAGGTCGTGCATCGCACCGGGGTCGTCTATGTAAGGTCGGGCGAAGTGCGGGGCGGCGGTCGGCGCGACGCAGTCGCACGCCTCCTGCCGGTGGCTGCCCTCGGACCGTGTCAGGTTCGTTCGTCATCCGCCTCCGGCGACCCCTTCAGGCCGCCGAGCGCAAGGACCGTCATGGTCACCGCCGCCCCCGCCGCCACGCCGAATCCGCCCTGCGCACCGCCCGCGTCGACCACCTGTCCCGCGACCGCCGTGGCGGCTGCCGACCCTGCGGCGCTTGCGGAGTTGCCCCAGGTGAACGCCTGGGTGAGGACGGCGCGCGGGACCGCCGACCGAGTGAGGAGCGTGGTCAGGATCAGCAGGACCGGCACGGCGAGACCGGTCAGGGCGAGGGTCGCGCTGACCGCGACAGGCGTGTCGAGGACCGTGAGCGGGAGGGTGGCCAGGGAGAGACCGGCGGCGGCAGCGGCTTGGTGGCGCTGGGGGGAGCCGCTGTGGCGCCATGCTCCGTACGCCCAACCGCCGATCAGACTGGTGCAGTTGGAGGCGAAGTAGAGCGGCGCGGCCGCGCCTGGTGTGCCGCGTCCTACGGCGTATGCGGTGACGGACACCTGCATCGCGCCGAAGAACACTCCGAGTGCGAGGCCGAGCGCGACCTGCCGCAGGAACGCGGGGCGGAACAGCGCCCGTTGGGCACGCCGGCCCTCCGCGCGGCCGGTGAGGGGCGGCATGGTGCGGCGGTTCGCGGACAGGGCGAACCCGCCGCCGACGACCAGCACGGCGGCGAGCAGCGTTCCGGCATCCGGATGGCCCGCCGCGCCCAGGACGCTCACCAGAACCGGGCCGGTCAGGTAGGACACGCCGTTGGCGAGGGCTTCCAGGGCGAAAGCGGTGGGCAGCGCCGCAGCCCGTTCGCCGGACAGCAGGGCGGACCAGCGGGCGGCGGACAGGGCAGAGAGCTGAGGCAGGGTTGCCCCGACCAGCATCCCGGCGGCGAGGTCCGGAACGGCGCCGGCGAGCAGCAGTGCCACGGCTCCGGCATGCGCGCCCAGCGCGCACGGAAGCACACGCGCTTGCCCGAACCGGTCGACGAGGCGTCCGATCTGGGGCCCGGCTACGGCGTCCGCGATGGCGAATCCGCCGGTGACGAGACCCGCGGCGGCATACGACCCGGTGCGTGCGTGCACCAGCCAGACGATGCCGATGCCCGTCATGGCGATGCCCAGACGTCCGACAGAAGAGGGAAGGAAGAAGGCCACGGCACCCGAAGTGCGCAGCAAGGTGCGGTAGTTCGCCGATGCCGAAGGCACGACGCATCCCTTTCGCCGCCCGGCGGGACGCGCCGAACGGGGCGTCGGCGTCCGGAGGTGCCGACCCGTGGCTGCGCCTGAAGCCGTCCAGTGGTGGCGTGGAGCGGGGACGCGCACCCCACGCCGACTCCGTCACCGGGCAGATGTCATACGGTGGTTGAAGATCTCCTCGAGCATAGAGGAACCGTGCACGGAAACGAACCAGGAGAGGCACTCTTCGGTCGTCCGGCTGTCGGACGCCCGTCCGGGCCCGTGCGGGGATGCGGAGGCCGATGACCGCGTGTCCGGGGCCTGGGAGCTGTGGTGGAAGGACGAGGACGCCTGGGGGCCTCCGGGGAAGGAACTGCGGGACCTGGAACGCCAGGTCGCCGAGGAGAACGCCCGGATCCCCGACGGGCGGTACCGCACCCTGGTCTTCCTCGCCCCCCTGAGTCTGCAGAAGGGTGTCTACGACGACCCCCCGCTCGGCCTGCAGATCCTGCGCGGCGCGATCGCCCAGCAGCATCGGCTGAACGCCGGCGTCCGCCAGAACAAGATGCCCATCCGCCTGCTCATCGCCAACACCGGCCGGTACTTCCAGTACGGCGCGCGCAACCGCACGGCGCCGAAGGACCCGGACATCGCACAGATGATCATCCGTCGGCAGCGCGCGGACCACATCGCCGCGGTCATAGGCATCACCCAGAGCCGCCCCGAGTCGCTGAAGGCGGTCCAGGAACTCGACCGGGCCGGCATTCCCGTCATCGCCAACGGCGTGTCCGGCAGCATCATGGTCGGACCCCGGTCCCCGCAGCGGTACTTCCAGACATCCGCACCCAACACACGCCTGGGACCCGTCTTCGCCGACTTCATCCGCCACTCGCCGGAGATCCACCGCCTCACCGGTGACAGGCCTCGCGCCGTCGTCTACGACCCGACGGACACCTCCTTCAGCACCGACCTGAGGAACGTCTTCGTGCGCGCCCACCGGACGTACGGCGGCATCGACGAGGTCACCTACAGCGAGAAACCCGGAGCCACCACACCGGACACCATGAGCCCCCCATCGACTTCCGGCTCCGCCCCGCGCGGACGGCACGGGCCTACCCCCGTACATGACGCTCTTCTACGAGACGGCGAACGCCCCCACGTCGGACCCCCGGGATCCGTACGCCCAGTTCACGCAGGACTTCGCAGGTGTCTTCGGGCACCTGAGCGCCGACGCCGACGCGGCCGGCGGGTTCGACACCGTCGGCATCGTCTCCAAGGTCATCCAGAACCTGCTGCCGGCCTCCACGGACGTCCAGCCCAACGACATCTACCTGTGGCTCACCGCCCACGGCGTGTCCCGGTACCCGGGCGCTTCGGGGGTGCCGCAACCGGACGGCAGGAACAAGTACCCGCCCGACAAGGCGGTCTGCATCCGCGAGCTCCGCCAACCGGACGGCGCCACCACCACGTTGCTCAGCTGCGGCATCCTGCCCGGCCGGCAGAACCGCGCGACGTGGGGCACCGCGCCGGACACCTTCCCGTGTCCCCGCCAGGGCACGGGATCACCGTCCGGCGGCGTCACGACGTGACGGCCGTACGGCCCGGCCCGTGAGCGTGCCGTGTGCCCGGTGCCGGGCCGGGAGCGCGCCGGTCCAGCCAGCCCTGCTCCGCCGCGAGGAGACCGATCTGGAAACGCGTCTTCGCACCGAGTGCCGTTCCCGCGTCGCTGACGTGCTTCTGGACGGTGCGGCGGCTGATTCCCAGCGCCCGCGCGATCGCGTCGTCCTTCATGCCGGTCGCCATCAACCCGAGGATCTCCCGGGTCCGTTCGTCGACCGGTACGGCGGCAGGTCGCCGGGGCGGCGCCGTCCGGGCGTGCCCGGCGTTCAGGGACGCGGGGACCGCCTGGTCCCACACCATCTCGAAGAGCGCGGCCAGCGACGCCACCAGCGCGAAGGAATGGACCACCAGCGATCCCGCCGCCGGCCGTTCGGAACGCACCGGCAGCAGTGCCGAGGTCCGGTCGAACACCACCAGTTTCGTCGGCAGGAAGGACGCGAGGCGCAACTCCCCGCCACCGGCCGTGCCGCGTGACGCGGTGTCCAGCGACACCGCGTCGGTGAATCCCTCCGTCTCGTACACGGAGCGAAGACGCACCCCCGGACCGACCTCCGGCACCGGTGCGGACGTCCGGTCGGCCGTGACGTAGGGGGGCTTCGCCAGGTGCAGGACCTCGACGGAGCTGGCCCGCAACAGCTGCGCGTAGCGTCCGGCCACCTCCTCACCCTGTTGCAGGACCTCCACCAGGTGCGCGGACCGCGGGGCGGAGGCCGCCTCGTACGCCGCGTAGAGGCGTTCCGCCAGATCCTCTGCCCGGGCCAGTTCGGTGCGACGGCGTGCCAGCAGTGCCCCGAGCGAGGACCGCGGCGGACCGGCCGTCCAGCGGGCGGGCTGTCCGGCGCTCCGCTGCACCAGTGAGACCTCCTCCAGCCGGCGCAGCGCCTGCTCGGCCTTGGCCGTGGACACCCCCGCCACATGCGCCACCGATGCGGTGTCGGCCGGCGGCGACCCCATCAGGTGCTCCAGCAACTGCCCCTCGAACCGGTCCAGTCCGATAGACCCCCAGGGACTGTCCGACGTGACGTCCATACGGTGTGACACTCCTGTGCGCCAAAAAGCGGTACGAGCCCAGGCCGGACAACCCGACCGGCCGGACTCGATGGTAGTTCCGGAGCGGATCACCGCGGGCGGTGGGGGGGGGGGGGGGGGCCGCCCCCCCCCCCCCCCCGCACCGCCCGCGCGACGACCCCCGCGCCCCCCCCCCAACACCCACCCCCCTGACGACCAGCGGGCGAAACACCCACG
>NZ_JBHZAN010000011.1:0-176562 GCF_042754285.1 Streptomyces sp. NPDC059224 | reverse complement strand
CCGCGCGGCCCCCCTGGTTTCCCCCGCCCCCCTCCCGCGCGGGGGGGCGGGCCCCGGGCGCCCCCCCCCCCCCCCGACGGCCGTGACGCGGGGTTCCTAACCGTGGCGGCGCACCCGGAAGTCCACCCGGGTGACCCGGTCGTCGTGCACCGCCGCCGTGTGGGTGAGCGGTGCGTAACCCGGTGCCTCGGCCCGCAGGCCCTGGCGGCCGGAGCGGGGCAGGAACAGCGTGTACAGACCGTCACTCACGTTCGGATCGTCCGGAGTGGCGGCCGTGACCGCGGAGTTGTCCGGGGCCCGAGTGTCGAGGACGGTGGCGCCGACCACGCCCGCGCCGCTCCTCGCGTCCCGGACGGTGCCGACGGCCAGCCCGCCCGGGACCGGTTCCAGGAGGCGGCTCTGGAGGGTGACGTCGTCGAGCGCCCAGTAGTAGCCCCAGTCGGCCACGAAGTGGAAGCGCAGGCGCACGGATCGTTGCCCGGCGTACTGGCGCAGCGGCACGGCGACGCTCAGGTGGTCCTCCGAGCCGCCGACCCTCGGCCCGCCCCAGACGTTCTCCCAGGTCTTTCCGTCGTCCGTGCTGGCGTCCACGGTCATGTGCTGCTGGCTGAGGTTGGCCGTGTAGGCCGTCCGGAAGGTCAGCTCCGCGGACTGCGCGCCCGACAGATCGTAGGCCGGAGAGGTCAGCTGGCTGTCCTGGTGCGGTCCGAACGGTCCCTGGTCGCTCTCCACGACGGCGAAGGAACCGGTTCCTCCGGTGGCGTTGCCGCGCTGGATGGGATCGTCGAACTGCCATCCGTTGCCGGTGCCGGCGGCGTTCGTGACCGTCCAGCCGGCCGGAGCCGCGGTGCTGGAGTCGAAGGTCTCGGTCGCGTCGGCGCGGCGGGGGGTGTAGCCGACCGCGGTGGCGGCGTCCGGGTCGGCGGTCATGGCCACGTTCGCGGTCACCGGCCTGGCCGCCACCGTCACCGCTCGGGTGAGGGGTTCGTAGCCGGGCAGCGCGGCACTGACGTCCAGCTTGTAGCCGGCGTTCTTCGGCAGGGTGATGTCGTACGCGCCCGTCACCGGATCGGTCCAGGCCGGGGCCTCGGGCGACCCCTCGACGGAGAGGCGGGCGTAGAGCGGCCAGCCGTGTCCCGAGCCGTCCCTGACCGTGCCTCGGACGTGCACGCGCGGCAGCGGCGCCATGGCGACGTCGTGGGTCACCGCCTGGCCGTCGGCGATGTCGAGGGCGATCGGCGCGGTGGTGCGGTAGCCGAACGCCGTGACGGTCAGGCCGTCGACCCGGCCGGCGGGCAGGTTCAGGGAGTAGGTGCCGTCCTGGAGGGTCGTGGCGACGTCGAGGCCGGTGCCCACGGTGGCTCCGGCGACGGGCCGGCCGGTCCTGGCGTCCTTGACCACGCCGGAGACGGTGCCGCTCGGGCCGCTGCGGAACGCCGCCAGGCCGGACGGTGTGCCGAGTCCGGTCGGTCCGTCGTAACCGGCGCCCGCGGTGCACAGGTACGCGGTGTCGCAGGTGCCGTTCGATCCGCCGGTGATGTCGGTCAGGCCGGCGCCGCCCGCCGCGTAGGGATAGGAGTTCGGGTACGTGCCGGGACGCGGGCTGCCCGCCAGCGCGTACACGGCCGCGATCACGGGCGTGGCGACGCTGGTGCCGCCGTAGCGCTGCCAGCCCGTTCCGGTCGAGCCGAACGTGGAGTACACGGCAACGTTGTCAGCTACGGCCGAGACGTCGGCGACACTGCGGCCGGCGCAGCCGGTGTCCTTCTGGAAAGCGGGCTTCGGCTGATGTGTGGCGCATCCGGAGCCGGGCGCGTAGGTGTCGCGGTTCCAGACGGTCTCGGACCATCCGCGGGCACTGGACGGGTCGGCGACCAGGTCCGTGCCGCCGACCGAGGTCACCGTGGACAGGGTCGCGGGGAAGGCGACCCCGTATCCGTTGTCCCCGCTCGCCGCCACCACGGCGACACCGGGATGGTCGTAGGAGGCGCCGTACGTCGCCTGGTCGGTGTCGGAGTCACCGCTTCGGCCATAGGAGTTGGAGACGTACTTGGCGCCGAGGGCGACCGCTCTGTCGACCCCGGCCGCGAGGTTGTCGAGGCCGTCGTTGTCGGTCTCCACGAGGATGATGTGCGCCTGCGGGGCGGCGGCGGAGACCATCTCCAGGTCGAGGGCGATCTCACCGGCCCAGGAGTCGCTCGTCATGGGGTAGGCGGTACCGCCGCGCTGGTCCACCTTGTCGAAGCAGCCGTTCGCCGTGGTGCACGGCGGAAGCCCGAACTGGGCGCGGTAGACGGCGAGATCCGCTTCGGCGTTGGGGTTGTCGTACGCGTCGACGATCGCGATCGTCCGCCCCGCTCCGCCGTCGGACGGCAGGTCGTAGGCGCTGCGGATGTCCTGCGGTCCCAGCCCCGCCGGAGTCTGGGCCGCACTCAGGCGGGCCGTCCCGCCCGGTGTGCGCATGGCGTAGCAGGCCGCGTGCCCCGGGGCGGGGGTGCCGCCGCACAGGGGCGTGAGGTCGGCCCCGGAGACGTCGGTCTCGGCACCGGCCGTGCCGAGCCGCGTCGATGAGGCGGCCGGGTGCGGCTCGGGGCGGGTTCCGGCGTGCGCGGCGGGCTGGACACCCAGCAGGGCCACCGCCGCGGCGCCGAGGAGCGCGGCGCCGCGCCGCAGAGCGCGAAGCGCGGGATGCGCGGGAAAGCCGCTCTCCGCGCGTTTGGATGTCGTCATGTTCCACCTGTGGCGATATGGCCCTCATAAGAGGCCCCGTAGCGGGAAATGTGTATGCGCTGATGCGCAGCGCTAATTAGCTGCGGTGCACGGTGCGACTGTCAATGCGTGGCCTGTTACGAGTGCATGTCCCCGCTGCCAGTGGCCGGAAAAGGGGGAGTTGATGCATATTTTCGCGGTAGCTCGGCCGCTATGGGCTCGGTAAGCCGCATCGCGATTCTCACTTGTGCAGCCGCACGAATGTCCTGTCCTCCGCCATTGCCCATGCGGACCGCCCGGTTGCAGAATCAATTCGGGTGCGTACCTGGCGCGGCGGATATCCGGCTCTCCATTCGGGGCGAATTCCAATTGGTGCGCAGCGCCGCGACGGTATTCGGACGTGCCTCGCAGAGCGTCGGTGGGCGCCTTTCCGGCTGCGGCGGTCAGCGGGAGGCGAGAGGGGTCTCGGACTCGACTCGGGTGAGTTTTCCGGCGTTGCGGACGTAGTAGAGGCGGGTGACACGGGTGTTCTCGACGCTGAAGGCCAGCACGCCGTCGATGCCGCCGTCCACGCGCGGGACGAGTGCGGGGTTGCCGTTGACCGTGGTCGGCTCGCTGGTGAAGGTGCCACCGGCCTCGGCGACACTGCCGGCCAGGTAACGGAGCACCTTGTCGGCGCCGACGACCGGCCGCAGGGCCGCCAGCCTGAGGCCGCCGCCGTCGCTGACGAACACCACGTCCGGGGCGAGTACGTCGAGCAGTCCCTGGAGGTCTCCGGTCCCAGGCCCGTGGGAGGCGGTCGGCCGGCGGGGTCAGGTGCGGGGTGGGCGTCAGCCGGGGATGTCGCCGACGTCCCGTTGCCGGCCCCCGGGCGTGAGCGTCTTGCGGGTGACGGCGCAGATGCGGTCGATGGCATCGTCGACGGTCATGTCCCACAGCCGTGTGGGAACGTCTCCGACCGGGCCGACAAGGGGACCCTGGCCGCGGGCGGCGCCGACGGCCAGGGCGTGTCCGTCCGGGCCGGACGCCGCCGAGTCGATCCGGGTGAGAGTCCGCCCCTCGAGTACGGGCCGTGCGGGTCCGGTGCGGCCCACGGGACGCCCCGAGGCCGAGGAGGCTCCTGCGCAGTCGTGCGCGGGTTACTTCAGGTTGAGTACGTCTGCGGCCGACACCTTCAGCGAGGTGGTCGTGGTGCCGGGGAAGTACCAGCGCCAGCTGCCGGCCGACGCGACCGTCACCTTGGTGCTCAGCTTTCCGGCGTCGCCGGTGGTCACGGTCCTGACCGTGCTGTAGTGGGCGGCGCCCTTCTTGCGGAACTGGAGCTTGACCTGCTGCCCGGTGAACCCGTGGTAGTTCAGGTCTTCCCAGTTGGCCCGTGACAGCTTGCCGGTGATGGTGGCCTTGGCGCCCTTGGCGACCTTCTCGGGTGCGATCACCGTGGTGAGTCGAGCCGCCCGCTTGACCTTGTACTCGGCGATGTGGTCGCAGATCCAGTAGTCACCGTCGTTCGCCTTGACGGTGGCGTCGACCCGCCAGACCCCGGCGACCCTGTTGCTGTCGATGTCGTCGCTGTCGGGAATCCACGCGGGGACGATGGTGATGGTGGCCCGGCACACCGAGGTGGTCGAGCTCTTCTTCGTGCAGGACGAGTCGGAGTCCCAGGCCGCGAAGGTGTAGGCGTTCGTCTTGTTGAAGGTGAGGACGTCCGTGAGTTTCTTGACGCCCGAGTTGTCCTTGACGGTGATGTCGATCGGGTAGCGGATCGTCTTCGACGTTCCCACGATGACGTTGCCGCCGCCGTTGACGACGGTCTTCACCACCCGGACGTCGCCCCGCCCCTCCGCGTGCGCTCCGGTCGCCGTCGTCACCACCAGCGCCACCGCCCCGCCGGCCGCGGCCCAGGCCGTTCTGCCTCGCATGATCCTCCCCTTGTCGTGTGCGTGCGAGGAGAGGTTATGTGATCAGCGTCCTCGCCATGCCGCACGGATCCACCGGGGCCGCTGTGAGAGGGCTGTACTCGCGTCGAGCCGGGAGAACACGTGGACGTTGCTGAACACGAACTGAACCATCCCTGGGAAGGCGTTCTTGTCACGCCCGCGCGCGGCAGTGACGTCGGCGTTCTGGTCCTGGCCGGTTCCAGCGGACGTATCGAGCACGAGAGAGCACGCATCCTCGCCCGGCAGGGCGTCATCGCTCTGTCCATCCGTTGGTTCGGCGGACCAGGACAACCCCGGGGAATCTGTGAGATCCCCTTGGAGACCTTCACCGCCGCGGTCGACCTCCTCATCGCGAACGGGGCCCGGCGCGTCGGCATCCTCGGTGTCTCCAAGGGAGCTGAAGCAGCTCTGCTGACGTCCGTGCACGATCCGCGCGTGGACGTTGTCATCGCGGTGTCACCCACCTCGCGAGTCTGGTGCAATGTGGGCCCGGGCACGGATGGGGAGCAGCGCCCGTATCGCTCTTCGTGGACTTGGCAGGGGCAGTCTCTGCCTTTTGTTCCCATGGATGATTCCTGGACCCCCGCCGGCCCGGAAAGCGGTCCGGTCGCCATCCGTGGATGGTACGAAGCCAGCGAGCGGCGTTTCGCTCACCTGCTCCCTCGGGCGCAGATCCCCGTCGACAGAGCGCGGGCCGATCTGGTGCTCGTCGCCGGCGGCGACGACGCGATGTGGCCCTCTCTCCCCTTCGCCGAACAACTGGCGGCACGCCGGCGCTCAGCCGGGACCACCGCCCATCTGATCGCCCGCCAGGACGCCGGCCACCGACCACGCTTTCCCGGCGAGAGCCCGGCGTCGGCCTCCCCGCACTTCCTGTACGGAGGCACGCCAAGAGCGGACGCGCTCCTGGGAGAGGCTGCGTGGCCGCACATCCTCGACAGGCTGGCCATGACAGCTCCCTCCGGTTGGTGACCTGCCTGGGCCTCCCCCGAGGCGGCGAAGTACTCGTCGGCGACGGTCCGGTCCAGGGGCTCGCCCTCGGCCGCGGGCCCGCAGCCCGTGCAGCGGTGTTTCCCCGCGGCCTCGATACGGCATCCGGGCGATCACTCGGGCGTGATCAGCCAGAAGTCGGCAGAGGTGAGGAAGAGTCCTCCAGGGAGGCGCTGGTGCAACACGGCGCTCCGGACCCTGGAGGAGACGATCGTATGAACGGTAGCGGTGACGCTGACGAACATGTACCCGTGCTGATCGCCGGGGGAGCGCTCGTAGGACTGTCCGCATCGTTGTTCCTCGGGCGCCTCGGCATCCGCCACCAGGTCGTCGAACGCCGTACGACGCTGTCGGAGCACCCGCGCGGCCGGCGCACCAACATGCGGACGATGGAACTCTTCCGGACCGCGGGCCTGGAGCCGGCGATCCGCCGGGCGGCGGGAAACCTGTCCCACAACCGGGGCATCCTCCGGGTGGACACGCTGCACGGCGAACACCGCGAGTGGTTGCAGGCGCCGGTCACCGGCAGCCCGCCCGAGCACGGTCTCTGTTCCGCGGTTCGCTGCGACTGCCCCCAGAGCGACCTCGAACCGGTACTGCTGCGGGGCACCAGGGAACTCGGCGGGGACGTACGGTTCGCGACGGAGCTGACGTCGTTCACACAGGACGATCGCGGTGTGACGGCTGTCGTGCGCGAGACGGGATCCGGTGAATCCCGCACGCTGCGCGCGGACTACCTGATCGCCGCCGACGGCCCGCGCAGCACCGTCCGCGAGCGGCTCGGCATCGGGCAGACGGGACCGGGAGTCCTGTTCCACCGCCTCAGCGTCGTGTTCCGCAGCCGGATGTTGCGCGAGATGGTGGGGGAGGACCATTTCGTCCTGTGCTACGTCACCGATCCTGCCGGCCAGGGTGTGCTCCAGCCCGTGGACGACAAGGAGTGCTGGATCTTCCAGCTGCCCTGGTTCCCCGAGAAGGGACAGACGGCCGAGGACTTCACCGACGAACTGTGCACCGAGCACATCCGCGCGGCGGCCGGGATGCGCGACCTGGACATCGAGATCACCAGCAAGGCGCCCTGGTGCGCGGCGGAGCGGCTGGCGGACGGCTACCGCGACGGCAGGGTGTTCCTCGTCGGCGACTCGGCACACGAAATGCCGCCGACCGGAGCCTTCGGCGCCAACGTCGGCATTCAGGACGCACACAACCTCGCGTGGAAGGTCGCCGCCGTCCTGCGTGGCTGGGCGGACCCCCGCCTGCTCGACACCTACGAGGCCGAGCGCCGCCCGCTGGCCCAGGCCATCAGCACACGGTCGACCTCCCAGGCGCGCAGCGACCAGAACTCCGGCTACACCGCCAGGAAATCGGCGGGGTACTCCGAGGTGCCGATCACGGTGGCGCTCGGATACCGCTACACGTCCGCGGCGGTGGCCGGTGCCGGCGGACCCGTCGTCCCCGATCTGCTGCGCCTGTGCGCCGACCCGGGCAGCCGCGCCCCCCACATGCGGGTCGTACGCGGTGGTGAGGCCCTCTCCACCATCGACCTGTACGAGGTCTCCTTCGTCCTGCTCTGCGGGCGCCCGGACTGGGCCGAAGCCGCGCGCGGGACGGCCGGACGGCTGGGTGTGCCGATCGAGGCCTACCTCATGGGCAGGGGAGACGCATTCGACCTCGACACCGGAGAGGGCCCCGACTGGTCGGCCGTACACGGGACGACACCCGACGGCGCGGTCCTCGTGCGCCCGGACGGCTTCGTGGCCTGGCGATCCGACGACGGACCGGCAGCCGACGGACGTGAACTGGACGACGTGATCCGGCGGCTGCTCGGACGGTGAACGACGGCCCAGGTCGGCCGCTTCACGGGAGTGGGCGGCGGCCCATGGGCTCGTCCTGGTGCACCGGCGCCGGCATGCCGGCGACCGGCCACCGCCCTGGGCACGGAAGCGTGGCAGCACCCTGTGCGGCAGGTGAAGAGGTACGGCGTGCGGTTCACGCTGGCCACCGACCTGATGATGATCGCGCTCGGCGCCGCGCCGGCCCGGGACGCCGCGGCCGAACGCGTCCGCAACCCGCTCGGCGAACCCGAGGTGCGGCGCGCGGCAATGCACCGCCGGTCGGTCGTCACCGCCGTGACCGCTCTCACAGCGCTCTCACCAGCCGCGCCGACGTACCGAAGGAGGCGACCCCATGACGCAGGGAGAGCCGACGGCCGGAGACCGTCGATCGGGGTGAGGATCCGCGGGAAGCGATCCACGAAGTCTTCCGCGTCCTCGGAGTCCTCGGACGCGCCCTCGTCTGACCGGCGACGCCTGAACCCGCCCGCCCGATCCTGATCGAACCGGTGCAGGATCTGCCCGGCGTCGGCGGAACGTTCCAGCCTCGGCGAGGCGTGTCCGTGCATAGGGAAACTGAACACAAGAGCCGGCGCGAAGCCGTCACCGGTGTCGCGGGGTTCCTGACGGCGGTACTCGGTGCGCCGGCGGGTTTCGCGGTCTGGCTCCCGCACGGCCGGAAGGGCCTTCTCGGCGCGTTCGAGGGCGAGACCAACCCGGACGTGATCCTGCTGGGCCTGCCGGTCCTGGTGTTCGGCGGGACCGCCGCCGCCCTCGCTGCTCTCCCCGCCGTACGGAGCCGGCGGCGTGCCGCGCCCGGACTGGCGACGGCCGTCGCGGGGCTCGCCGCCCTCGGTTACGGCCTCGACGTCCTGGCCGGTCCGCGGGCGACACGGGACCGCGGGCGCCTTGCCGAGCTCGCGGTGAATCCACCGATCGTTCCAGCGGGATACGAGGAGCCGCCCCCGCAGCTGAGGTGCGTTCTTGCATCGGCTAATCGAACGAACTAGTCTGTCTGATTAAGGAGGTGCGGTCATGGTGACGCAGATCAGGAAGACGAAGTCCGAGGAGCGGATCCTCGCCGCGGCGGCCGAGCTGTTCTACGCGAACGGACTGCGCGGGGTGGGGATAGAGCAGGTCATCGCGGCGTCAGGCGTCGCGAAGTCGACGCTGTACGTGCACTTCCGCACCAAGGAGGAGCTGGTCGCGGCCTACCTGCGCAGGACGGACGACTCCTGGACGGCTCAGTTGCAGGGCGCCGCCGCTCGCGCGGGGGACGACCCGCGCGAGCAGCTCGTCGGGCTGTTCGACGCACTGACGGACGCCTTCGACCGGCACGGCTTTTTCGGATGCCCGTTCGTCAGCGCGGCGGTCGAGGCCGACCTCGACTCGGAGGCCCGGGCCATCACCGTGCAGCACACGCGACGCCGTCAGGCATGGCTGACCGAGGTGAGCGAGAAGGCCGGCGCAGCCACCCCCGAATCGCTGGCCCGGCACATCGGCCTCCTGATAGACGGTGCGCTGGCTTCCGGGCGCCTGCTCCAGGACCGCACCGTCGTGGACGAGGCGAAGTCCGCGGCTCGCCTGCTTGTCGCCGGCCACCTGTGATCGCACACCCGCGCGCGGTGGGACTGCGGCCGTCGGGCACCCGCGGCTTTCCGGGCAGTCCTTTCCGCGTCGCCCCCATATTCACCTGACAAGACGGAAAGAGGCGCAGTCATGCGCGCAGTGGTCCTGCAAGAGTTCGGCACTCCGCTGATCCTGAGCGAGGTCGAAAAGCCCACCGCCGGCCCGGGCCAGGTGCTGGTCAAAGTCGAGGCCAGCGGCGTCAACCCGCTGGACACCAAGATCCGGGCGGGCAAGGCCGCCCATGCCAAGAGCGCGCTGCCCGCCGTGCTCGGCATGGACCTCGCCGGCGTGGTCGAGGAAGTCGGCGCGGGCGTCACCGACTTCGCCCCCGGCGACGAGGTCTACGGCATGACCGGTGGCGTCGGTGGTCTGCAGGGCTCGCTCGCCGAATACGCCTCCGTCGACGCCCGCCTGCTCGCCCGCAAGCCGGCCTCGCTCACCATGCGCGAGGCCGCCGCCCTGCCTCTGGTCTTCATCACGGCCTGGGAGGGACTGGTCGACCGGGCGCGGGTCCACCCGGCGCAGAAGGTCCTCATCCACGGCGGTGCCGGCGGAATCGGCCACGTGGCCGTCCAGATCGCCCGTGCCCGCGGCGCCGAGGTCTTCGCCACCGCGTCGCCCGCGCGGCTGGAGGTCGTCAGGAGCCTGGGGGCGACGCCGATCGACTACACCACCACCGGCGTGGACGAGTACGTCGCCAAGTACACCGCGGGAGAGGGCTTCGACATCGTCTTCGACACCGTCGGCGGTCCGGTGCTCGACGAGTCCTTCACGGCGGCACGCACCTACACCGGACACGTCCTGAGCGCCCTGGGCTGGGGCACCCACAGCATCGCCCCTCTCTCCTTCCGCGGAGCCACCTACTCCGGTGTCTTCACCCTGTTGCCGATGCTGACCGGCCGCGGGCGGGAGCACCATGGAGAGATCATGCGTGAGGCGGCCGCGCTCGCCGACGCGGGGACACTCAAGCCCCGGCTCGATCCCCGGCAGTTCACGCTCGCCACCGTCGCCGACGCCCACGCGGCCGTGGAGAACGGCACCGCCCAGGGCAAGATCGTGGTCGACATCGACTGACGCTCGTCCATGCGCCACCGGCCGACCTGCAGACGCGTCCGACCACGGCCGGCCGACGACGTCGGTACCAAGGGCACGTACACGGCATGCGGTTCGGTCCAGCCGGTGAGTCGGGCGGACGTTGTGGCCGACCGGCACGTCGACGCATCTCCGACGCCGCCCGATGGGCGCTCGTGGCGTACATGCCGAGTATGCAGGTGCGGGTCGCCGTCCGGACATGCAACGCGTCCCGCACACCCAGTTGCGTCCTCCGTCGACAGGCGGCATGAATCCTCTCGGACCGGCCCGCGGGGCGGCTCTGGCGGTGGTCGCCGCCGCTGCCGCCGCAGTGTTCGGCCTCGCGGTGGCCGCTCCCGGCAGCGGCTCAGCCGTGGCGGCGGTCGGCGGGCAGAGCATCCGCCGAACCCGTCGGCCGCCGGGGCCCGGTACCTGCCGTCCAAGGTGGAGTCGCTCGCCGCCAACGAAAACCTCTGGAACTCCACCGTCTTCGTCCTCCACCACCTGCGGCTCGTCGAGACGGTCGCGCGGCCGGGGGACTGTCCGGACGCGGGCCGGTGAAGTGCACGCCGATCAGCAGGTGGCGGCGCCGGACCTCCGGTGACTGCACCGGCGCCCTTCGGTTGCCCGACCGATTGCCGGCCCCGTCCGACCCGCGGTTCGAGGCCTCCACCACGGCGGCGAACCGGGCCGCCCAGACCACCGCCGCGACCCGGCCGATGCCCGGCCCGGCCCAGTCGATGCCCCGGGCAGGAGCACGAGCACGGCCACGGGAACTGCTCCACGGCCTCCGCGACCGCCGGGCGGAGCACGCTTTCGCCCGGCGTTAGGATCACGGGCACGGCATCGCGTGTCGGTCACCGGCCGGGTGAGGCATGGAGGTGCCCGTGAGATTGCCTTGCGGAGGCATTCCACACATGTCAGTCGAGTTGAATCACACCATCGTCCATGCCCGGGACAACCGGGAGTCGGCAGAGTTCCTGGCGCACCTTCTGGGGCTTGAGGTCGGGGCCGAGTGGGGCCCGTTCATTCCCGTGACCACCGGCAACGGGGTCACCCTGGACTTCGCCGCGATCCCGCGGGAGTCGATCGCCGCGCAGCACTACGCGTTCCTCGTGTCCGACGAGGAGTTCGACGCGGCCTTCGAACGCATCCAGCGGGCCGGGATCACGTACTACGCCGATCCGCGTCTGCGGCAGCCTGGAGAGATCAACCACCATCATGGTGGGCGCGGTCTGTACTTCATGGATCCGGCCGGGCACGGCATGGAGATCATCACGCGGCCCTACGGCAGCCACGAGCAGTCACCGACGGCCTCGTGAGGCGGTGGTGGGCCAGGGCGCGCCCTGGCCCACCCGCTCCGGGGCCGACCGGACGTCAGCCGGTGAAGCGGACCAGCAGCACGGCGATGTCGTCGGCGCGCGGATTGCACGACGCGTCCCCGAGCAGCCTGTCCGTGAGGACTTCGATGTCGTCGTCCGGGGACTGTGCGAACCGGACCGCGAGCGCGGTCACGGCATCCCCGATGTCGACGCCGGGCGCCTCGACGAGGCCGTCGGTGTACAGGGCCAGCGCGGTGCCCGCGACCAACGGCATTTCCACGCACGGGTAGTCGGCGTCGGGCACGATGCCCAGCAGCGGTCCGGGCGGGAGCGCGAGGGCCTCGGTACGGCCGTCCGGACGGCGCAGCAGAGGCGGAAGATGGCCGGCCGTCGCGAACAGGACACGGCGTCGGGTGAGGTCGAACTGGAGGCAGAGGCAGCTGGCGAACAGACCGGTGCCGAAGTCGCACATCACCTGGTTGGTGCGGGCCAGCAGATCGTCCGGACCCATGCCCGCGACGGCGTGGGTGTGTACGGCGGTGCGCAGCTGGCCCATGACGGCCGCGGCCTGGACGTTGTGGCCCTGGACGTCGCCGATGACCGCCGTCACGCTGTTGCCTTCGCTGCGGATCAGGTCGTAGAAGTCGCCACCGACGTCCATGCCGAGTCCGGCGGGCAGGTAGCGGGCGGCGACGCTCAGGCCGGGGACCGTGGGCAGGCGTTTCGGCAGCAGACCGGTCTGCAGGGTGCGCGCGAGGTCGTCCTTGGCCTCGTGCAGACAGGCCCGGTCCAGGGCCTGGGCGACCAACCCGGCCATGGAGACCATGAGATGACGCTCCGCGGCAGGGAAGTCCCGGGTGTGGTCGAAGGACAGGACGAGCATTCCCACCGGCCGGCCGCGGATTACCAGTGGCAGGAACGCCCAGGCGTTCCTGGTGCCGTACTGGACCGCGTCCGGGTAGGCCCGCTTGAACTCGGCGAAGCTGCCGAAGAACAGCGGAGTATGACCGGTCAGCGCCTTCGCGGGCGGGTTGTCCGAGCCGAGGGAGTGGCCGTCGAAGAGGGACAGGAAGGCCGTGGTGTAACCGCGTTGGCCGACCACGTGCAGCCGTCCCTCGGACGCCGCCATCAGGATCAGGCCCGCGGCCCCGAAGGCGGGCAGGAGCTGGTTGGCGATGGTCTCCGCGACGTCCTTGACCCGCACGGTCTCCGTGAGCGCCGCCGCGAGGTGCATCAGCTGGTGGTAGGGCCTGACCTCGGTGTGTTCCGCAGGGGAGACGTGAGGGAGCCGGGCGGCCGACTGAGGGTGGGGGAGCGGGGTCATGTGGACGCTGACACCGCTCGCGTCGGGGTAGAGCTCGAAGCGCACACGTGCGTCAGGTGTCCGCCCGGCCGTGAAACGGACGGGCCGGTGGCCGATGACCGCGGCACGGAACCGCTCCTCGAAGGCGCTGTCACCGAGCCACGGCACACGTTCCCACGGCCGCCCGGCCGCCAGGTCCGCCGCCGGTACCCCGAGCAGACCGGCGGCCGCGTCGCCGACGAAGGAGATCCTGCCGTCCAGGTCCAGGGACAGGGCTCCCGGCAGACGGACGACGTAGTCGTAGGCCGCCAGCGCCTCGGCCGCTTCGGGTGGGCCGGGGCGGTCCGAGTCCACGGCCAGCGGACGCGCCCCGGACACCAGTGGATGCCCGCTCCGGCTCGCGCGCTCCAGCAACCGCCCCGCCTCCTGGCAGTACGCCTCGATCGCCGCCGATTCTCCCGCGCTCAGATCGCCGGGGTGCGACGGCGGCCACAGCAGGCAGACCGCACCCCGCACGGTGTCCGCGGCGACCATGGGGGCCGCCGCCACCATGTGCTCCGGCACCATGAGGGCGAGCCGGGGGTAGTGCATCGCCAGCACCTGGGGGTCGCCGACCCAGACCACGCGCCGCTCCCGCGTCGCCTCGGCCGCCGGGATCGACTCCTCCACATGGATCCGCGCCCACGGCGAGGCGACGGTCCAGGACATCCCGTACAGCATCGACAAGTGGAGAACCGGTTCCTCGGTCGGGAGGAGGAACACCATGGCGCTGGACGCGGCGGCGTCCTCGGTCAGGCGCCGCAGCAGCCGGGCCATGTCCGCCCAGTCCCGTTCGGAGCCCGAGGCGGCAGCCCACACCACTACCCTCACCGCCCTTCCTGAACTCAGGCGCGTTCAGGCGTCACACCTGGCCCACCGAGACGACAACATGACGTATACGGACAATAGCCCGATACCTCCGTTCGGTCGCGAAGACTCCGCGACGGCTCGCATGGGATCATGCGGCCATGAGCGGCGACCTGGACGTGAGTGCCCTGGCGATCAACGTCACGATTCCGGAGGGACTCCGCTGGACGGACACCCGCCGCGGTGAGGCGTTCACGCTGACCACGCTCAACGTCCGGCTCCTCCCCGACGGCCGGCTCGCCGCGAAGGCCTACGGCCGCCCGGTCGCCGGCGGCCGGGGCGCGTACGTCTCGTTCCCGGTCCCGGACGAGCCCGGACTGACGGCTCTGATCGCCGAGGCCGCCACCCGGGCCGGAGCGTTGTGGGAGGCGCACCGTGGCCTCGGCTGACCGCGGTGCGCCGGGGTGGTCAGACCGTCGTCCGGGGCGCCAGCATCCTCCTGGCCTCGGCGACCACCGCCGGGTCGGTGACGAAGTGCGTGTCCTGGCCGGCGGAGGAAGTGGAGGCGCCGAGCGGGACCCACGCGGCCCCGCGCCGTGGTTCCGCGCGCTGCTTCGCCGACAGGTGGACGGCGGCCACCCCGGCGGCCGCCAGCGCCGGGATGTCGGCCGGCCGTACCCCGCCGCCCGCCATCACCTGCACACCCGGCGCGGCCTCGACCATGGCTGCCAGACGCGCCAGCCCCTGCCCGGCGGCCGGCGCGCCGCCCGAGGTGAGCACCCGGGTGAGCCCCAGCGCGGGCAGCCTCGCCGCGGTGGCGACGGGGTCCGCGGACAGGTCGACCGCGCGGTGCAGCGTCACCTCGACGGGGCGCCCCGCGTCCTGGGCCGCCGCGGCGAGGCGGGTGACGGCGTCGGTGTCGAGACCGCCGTCGGCGTCAAGCGCGCCCACGACCACTCCGGAGGCACCGGAGGCGATCACGGACCGTACCTCGGCGACCATCAGGGCGACCTCCTCGGCGTCGTAGACGAAGTCGCCCGGACGGCACCGGACCAGTACCTGGACCGGCAGGCCCACGGCGGTGACCGTCTCGACCAGGGCGGCCGACGGGGTCAGGCCGCCCAGCTCCAGGCCGGTGCAGAGCTCGACGCGATCGGCTCCGTGGTTCAGGGCGACCCGGGCGCCCGCCGGTGAGGTGACGGCGATCTCCAGTTCGGGCACGCTGCGGTCGCTCACTCGTCGTTCCCGGTGAGCGGCTGGTCGGAGGCCGGGATGAGACGGGCCGTCAGGTCCGGCGCAGCCATGTCGCGGTCGAAGGGGAACATCGGGCGGCGGATGCGGCGGTGACCGAGGCGCACCAGGTCCTGGTCGACACCGCCGGGGGTGAGGGCCATCTTCCAGCCGACCGACATGTCGAACAGCTCGGGCTCCAGGTAGCCGATCTTGACGATCACGATGTCGGCGGAGCGCGGGTCGAGGCCGAGGTCGGTGAAGTCGTGCTCGTGGTGGTACGGCTTGCGCAGCGCGGTGAGGATCGCGTGCACGCTGCCGACGCGGACGACGACCTCGGTCCCGGCGTCCCGGTCGCCGTGCCGTATCGCGTGGACCACGCCGGTCAGGGTGACGGGTCCCGCGTGCCGGTCGTCGACCTCCGCGCCGGCGGTGACGGTGACCGTCGCCCCGACGCCCGCGGCGACGGCGGTCTCGATCGCGGCGGGTGCGGGCACCGAGGCGTAGATGACGACCGGCCCGTCCTCCTTCTGGAACTCGGGGCGCTCCAGCAGGCGGGTCAGCCCCCAGGTGACGTCGCCGGCGCCGCCCGCGGTCGGGTTGTCACCGGTGTCGCTGATGAAGTAGGGCCGCTGGTCGGAGGCGAGGGCCTCGTCGAGGAGGTCGTCGTAGGTGCCGGTCGGGGCCACGAAGTCGAAGTCGTCGCGGGCGTCCCAGAAGCCGCGGGCGAGGCGCTCGGCACCGGCCGAGACCGCGGCCGTGTCGTCGCCGGTGACGACCACCACCGCGCGGTTGCGGGGTTCGTCCGCCCAGGCGTAGCCCACCCAGATCGCCGCGTCCGTCACACCCGCGGTGGCCTCGACCTCGTCGACCGCCGCGTAGACGCTCTTCGCCGGTTCGATCCGGGTGGAGGTCTGTTCGCCGGCCAGCAGTACGGGGACCGGGACCCACGCCTTGACCGGCCGGGGGCCGCCCGATACCAGGAGGTCGACCAGGTTGCGCACGGCGCGCTCCTTGGTCTCCATGTGGTCCTCGTGCGGGGCCGTCCGGTAACAGGTGATCAGGTCGCTCTGGTGGGCGAGTTCACGGGAGACGTTGCCGTGCAGGTCCATCGAGGTGGAGACGATCACGTCCGGGCCCACGGTGGCGCGGATACGTTCCAGCAGCACGGCCTCGGCGTCGTCGACCCCCTCCACGGTCATGGCGCCGTGGATGTCGTACCAGAGACCGTCCAGCGGGGGGAGCGCGGCGAGGCGTTCGATCAGTTCGCCGGTGAGCGCGGTCCACGCGGCGGCGGTGACGGTGCCGCCCGGCAGCGACTTTCCGACCAGTGCGCCGTGCCATGCGGCGGCCTCGCGCAGCTCCTCGCCCGGGGCGAGGAAGGGGTACCGGTCGAACACCTCGTCGCCGCGCGAGGGATGGAAGGCGGGCGCCTCGGTGCGGGCGGGGGAGAAGGTCGAGGACTCGATGCCGAGGCCGGCGACGGCGATGACGGGGCGGGCGACGGCGGTGCGGGTGTGCGTCATGGCTCCTCGTACGGGGTGGTGCGGAGTGGGCGGTGCTGCGAAGGGGAGGTCTGCGGTGGCCGTCAGCCCCTTCTGGGGGGTAGGGCGGTGTGGAACCGGTCCGTGACGTCGCCACCGGCGTCGCCCAGGGCACGGGCCAGGGCGCGCTGGAGGGCGAAGAGTCCGACGCCGACCAGGCCGGCATCCGCGCCGAGGAGGGCCCGCTCGATGGTGAGGTGTTCGGTGGCCAGCGGGTGGCAGCTCTCGTAGAGCTGGCTGCGCACCGCGGCGACGAACGGCTCCAGCGTGGACAGGATGCCGCCGAGGTAGACGGCGTCCGGGTTGAAGAAGTTGACGTTGGCGGCCAGCACCCGGCCGAGGTGGTCGCCGGCCCGGCGGACGGCGCGGGTGGCCTCCGGATCGGAGTCGGTGGCCAGCTGGACCACGTCCTCGGTGCTGGCCACGTCCACCCCGCGTTCGTGCAGGATGCGCACGAGCGCGGCGCCGGACGCCACGGTCTCCAGGCAGCCGGTGTTGCCGCAGGAGCAGGGGATGTCCGCGCCGCCCTCGATCCGGATGTGGGTGATGTCGCCGGCCGCCCCGGTCGCACCCCGGTAGAGGTGCCCGTCGATGATGACGCCCGCGCCGATCGCCGACCCGATCTTCACCGTGATCGTCCGCCGGTGCTCGGCGGGCCGGACGCTCTGCTCCCCGACGGCCATGCAGTTGGCGTCGTTGTCGACGACGGCCGGGACGCCGAAGCGCTCCTCCAGCCAGGCGGCCACCGGGAACCGGTTCCAGCCGGGCATCCGGGAGGGCAGCACGACGGCGCCGGCGGCCACGTCCACCGGTCCGGGCAGGGAGAGTCCGACGCCCCGGAGCCGGTCGCGTCCCCGCTGCTGGGCGAGGGACTCCAGGTGCTCGGCGAGCCTCGGCAGCGCCGCCTCGGGGCCGTCGGCGATCTCGAAGGGCACGTTGGCGACGTCGCGGACCCCGTTGCCCGGCAGCACCACACCGATCCGGGCGTGCCGCCCGCCGACGTCCGCGGCCACGGCGTACTCGTCGGTGCTGCCGGCCCTGAGCACCCGGCGGGGGCGGCCCCCGGTCGAGGACTGGGTGCCCTCCTCGGCGATGAGCCCGCGCTCGACCAGCTCGGCCACCGTGAGGGAGATGGTGGAAGGGGCCGTGCCGAGGAGCTGCGCCAGCTCGGCGCGGGACGACGCCTGCCCCGACGCGACGAGTTCGAGGACCCGCGTGGCGAGGGCCGCGCCCTTCGGCACGGCGCCCTTGGTGTTCACGCCCTTGCTGCCCTTGCGGTCCCGTGCACTTATTTCAGTCATGTACGAAGTAACTTCCGCGGTGATGGGGTGTGCCGGAGACAGTACGCCCGTTCCGGCACGTGGGGAACGGTTCCGTGAGGGAACCGCGATCATCGACGCAGTGTCAATATCCAATAAATCGGTATAAAACGGGAGTAGTACGCGTCCGATGTGAGCGATTCCGACTTTCTTCGAGATCGCAGTAACTTACTTGTTATTCATTCTTGTTTGTTTGTTCGGCACGTCCGTCGTTGACTGTCGCCATACGCAGCGCCGATCCCGCGGCGCCGGTTTGGGTCCTCCCATGACGTTTGCGGGTCCTTTCACTCTGAGGAGAGCCATGTTCCTTGCTCCCACGGCCGCCGGCCGCCGCTGGGCCCTCGTCGCGGGTGCCGCCGTCATGACCGGCGCGCTGGTCACCGGCTGCTCCGGCGGCGGCACCTCGCCGTCCGGCCCGGCGTCGTCGGACACGATCAACTACGCGCTCCCGGCCAACTTCACGCCGAACTGGATCCTCCCGATCGGCACCGCCGCGCACCTCAACACCAACAACTCCTCCATCTCCCAGGCCGTCTGGGAGCCGCTGATCGCGTACGACGGCTCCACCGGCAAGGTCGGCTGGAACAAGGACAACTCGCTGGCGACCGACGCCAAGTTCGCCGCGGACAGCAAGAGCGTGACGATCACCCTCGGCCAGCGCCACTGGAGCGACGGCAAGCCGATCACCTCCCGCGACGTGGAGTTCTGGTTCAACCTCGTCAAGGCGAACAAGGCGGACTGGGCCAGCTACAGCCCCGGCAAGGCGCCGGACAACTGGACGTCCTTCAAGACGGTCGACGACACGCACTTCACGATCACCTTCGACAAGGCCTACAACCAGCAGTGGATGCTCGCCAACGAGCTGAGCATGATCCGCACGATCCCGCAGCACGCCTGGGACAAGACCAGCGAGTCGGGTGCCGTCTCCGACCTGGACCGCACCGCCGCCGGCGCCAAGCAGGTCTGGACGTACCTCAACAACGCCGCCAAGAAGATATCCGGCTACGCGACCGACCCGCTGTGGAAGACGGTCAGCGGCCCTTACACCATCAAGTCGTTCTCCACCGCGGGCCGGGTCGAACTCACCGCCAACGCCAAGTACGACGGCGGCGGCAAGGCCAACATCAAGAACGTCAACCTGCTGCCGTTCACCACCACCGAGGCCGAGGAGAACGCCCTCCGCGCCGGCACCGTCGACTACGGCTACATCAACGCCTCCGACCTGGGCCAGGAAGCGTCCTTCAAGGCCAAGGGCTACTCCGTGAAGCCGTGGAGCGGCTGGGCGATCACCTACATGCCGTACAACTTCAACAACCCGTCCATGGGACCGGTGTTCAAGCAGCTGTACGCCCGCCAGGCGATCCAGATGTCGGTCGACCAGCCCACCCTCTCCAAGGTGGTCTTCAACGGCAGCGCCGTCTCCACCTACGGGCCGATCCCGCAGGGCCAGGAGTCGTCCTTCGTCTCGGCCGACCAGAAGAACAACCCCTACCCCTTCGACACCGCCAAGGCGAAGAAGCTGCTCACCGACCACGGTTGGACCGAGCAGGGCGGCACGATGGTGTGCAACGCCCCCGGCACCGGTGCGAACCAGTGCGGCGCGGGCGTCGACAAGGGCACCAAGTTCGAGATGCAGGTGCTGTCCCAGTCCGGCTCGACCGTGACCGACAACATGATGAGCGCGCTCCAGTCGTCGTTCGCGAAGACCGGCATCAAGTTCGGCATCAAGACCGCCCCGGTCAACTCCGTGCTGTCGCAGGCCGGTCAGTGCAAGCCCAGCGATGCGAGCTGCTCCTGGCAGCTGTCCTTCTTCGGCACCGCGGGCAGCTGGTACTTCCCCGCCTACCCGAGCGGTGACTCGCTCTTCGCCACCGGCGGCGGCTCCAACTTCGGCAACTACTCCAACGCCGAGGTCGACAAGCTGATCACCCAGACCACGACGTCCTCCTCCGACGAGGCGGTGCAGAACTACAGCGCCGCACTCGCCAAGGACCTCCCCGTGATCTGGCTGCCGGAGCCCGACTACCAGATCTCCGTGGTCCGTGACGGGCTCGGCGGCTTCGCCCAGGACTCGCTCGCCAACTTCCACCCCGCCATGTGGAAGTGGACCAAGTAGGCCCGGTCGGTGCCCGCGCGGGCCGACGGCGGCCGGCCCACGGCCGGCCGCCCGAGGCCCGCGCACACCCCTCGCGCACCCGCGCCGCACCGACGTCCACGTCGCGGTGAGGCCCCTGTCCAGGTGACGCCCCGAGCGCCACAGAGACGAAGCGACCGGAAAACACATGAGCACTTCCTCGTACCTGATCAGACGCGTCCTCCAGGCCGTCGCGGTGATCGTCATCGTGACCGTCGTCGTCTTCGGCCTGCTGCACGCGCTCCCCGGAGGCCCCGCGCGCGGGATCCTCGGTCCCCAGGCCACCGCCCAGCAGATCGCGAGCTTCAACCACGAACAGGGCCTCGACAAGTCCCTGCCCGTGCAGTACTTCCACTACCTCGGCCGGCTGCTGCACGGCGACCTCGGGACCTCCTACACCCTGAAC
The DNA here is from genome assembly GCF_042754285.1 of Streptomyces sp. NPDC059224. Lineage (NCBI taxonomy): Bacteria > Bacillati > Actinomycetota > Actinomycetes > Kitasatosporales > Streptomycetaceae > Streptomyces > Streptomyces sp. NPDC059224. The sequence goes on along the minus strand of NZ_JBHZAN010000011.1, from coordinate 156,290 downwards.
GAGCCGGTCTCCCAGCTCATCGGCGAACGGCTGCCGAAGACCCTGGTCCTCACCCTGCTGTCCGCTCTCGTGGGCCTCGTCCTCGCGATCCCGCTGGGCATGTGGCAGGCCGTGCGCCGCAACAAGGCCACGGACTACGTCATCACCACGCTCAGCTTCATCGCGTACTCCACGCCCGTGTACTTCCTCGGGCTGATCCTGGTACTGGTCTTCAGCCAGGAGCTGGCGTGGTTCCCCTCGCAGGCACCGCAGGGGGAGACCCTGGGGCAGGTGTTCTCCGAACCGCAGGGCCTGGTCCTGCCGGTGTTCGCGGGCGCGGCCTCCATGATCGCCGTGTTCAGCAGGTACATGCGGGCGGCCACCCTGGAGAACCTCTCCGAGGACTACGTCCGCACGGCCAGAGCGGGCGGCTCCCGCTCCCGCGCCATCCTGGCGCGGCATGTGTTCCGTAACTCGCTGACCCCCGTGGTGGCCATGCTCGGCTACTACATCCCCGTGCTCTTCGGCGGCGCGCTGGTCGTCGAGCAGCTGTTCAACTACCCCGGCATGGGGCTGCTGTTCTGGACGGCGGCACAGTCCTCCGACTACCCGGTCCTGCTGGGCTGCGTGCTGGTGATCGCCGTCGCCACCGTCACCGGGACGCTGCTCGCCGACATCGTCCAGCGGATCATCGACCCCCGAGTGAAGGCAGGCCGGGCATGAGCGCCGTCATCCAGCCGGACGCGGTCCCCACGAAGGCCGCAGCTCCGCGTGAGGCCACCGGCACGTGCCTCGCCGTCCGCCGCTTCCTGCGCAACAGGCTGGCCGTCGTGGGCCTCGCCGTCGTGGTCCTCTTCTTCCTGTTCTGCTTCGCCGGTCCGCTGGTGTACTCCACCGACCAGACCCACACCATGCTCGAACAGGTCAACCTCGCCCCCAGCGGCGCCCACTGGCTCGGCACCGACGCCGTCGGCCACGACGAGCTGGGCCGGCTCATGTACGGCGGCAAGGTCTCGCTGATCGTCGGCCTCGCCGCGGGCGTCCTCGCCACCTGCATCGGCACCCTGTGGGGTGCCGCCGCCGGCTACGCGGGCGGCTGGATCGACGCCGTCATGATGCGGATCGTCGACGCCGGCATCGCGATCCCGGCGCTGTTCATCCTGCTGGTGGTCTCCGCGATCACCACACCGGGCCTCGCCGGACTCGTCCTCATCCTCGGCCTGGTGTCCTGGCTGGTGCCCTCCCGGCTGGTCCGCGCCGAGACCCTGACCCTGAAGAACCGGGACTACGTCCTGACCCTGCGCGCCATCGGCGGCACGCACGCCCGGGCGATCCTGCGGCACATCCTGCCCAACTCGGTCTCCACCGTCATCGTCGCCGCCACCTTCCAGGTCGCAGACGCCATCCTGCTGGTCGCCTACGTCTCCTACCTGGGCATGGGAGTCCGGCCGCCGCAGACCGACTGGGGCGGCATGCTCTCCGCCGGCCTCACCGCCGCCTACTCCGGCTACTGGTGGCTGATCCTGCCGCCCGGCCTGGCCATCATCCTGGTGGTGTGGGCGTTCAACGCGATCGGGGACGGACTCCGCGACGCATTCGATGTGAGGGGACGCGGATGAGCGCCACCACCGACGGCTCCGCCGCCCGCACCGCGGCGGCCGAGCCGATCCTCGAACTCGACGGCCTCGGCGTCGTCTTCACCACCGAGACCGGCGACGTACCCGCGGTCAGGGGCGTGTCCCTCCAGGTCAGGCCCGGCGAGACGCTCGCCCTCGTCGGCGAGTCCGGCTCCGGCAAGTCGACCATCGCCCTTGCCGCGATGGGCCTGCTGACCGGCAACGCCCGGGCCACCGGCAGCGCCGTCATCGCCGGCACCCAGATCGTCGGCGCCTCGGAGAACGGTCTCGCGGCGCTGCGCGGCAAGACCGTCTCCATGGTGTTCCAGGAGCCGGCCACCGCACTCGACCCGCTCACCCGCATCGGGAAGCAGATCGCCGAAGTGATCCGCAACCACCGTGAGGTGAGCGCCAAGGACGCGGCCGCCGAAGCCGTCGACCTGCTGCGCCGGGTCGGCATCCCCGAGCCGGAAAGGCGCGCCGGCGCCTACCCGTTCCAGCTCTCCGGCGGACAGCGCCAGCGCGTCGTCATCGCGATGGCCATCGCCAACGAGCCCCGACTGCTCATCGCCGACGAGCCGACCACCGCCCTCGACGTGACCGTGCAGGCCGAGATCCTCGACCTGCTGCGCCGGCTCGCCGTCGAGACCGGCACCGGCGTGCTCCTCGTCACCCACAACATGGGCGTCGTCGCGGACTTCGCGGACCGGGTCGCCGTCATGTACCAGGGCGAGATCGTGGAGACCGGGGCGGTCGAGGACGTCCTGCTGCGCCCCGCCCACGACTACACCCGGCGCCTGCTGGCCGCCGTACCGCGGCTGTCGGTCGCGGAGACGGCCGCCTCGGCGAAGACCGAGCCGGTCACGGCGACGGCTGCCCGGCCGGGCGGCGGGCCGGTGGCCGACGCGGTGGTCGAACTGCGCGACATCAGCGTGGTGTTCGGCCGGGGCAAGACCGCCGTGCACGCCCTCGACGGGGTGTCCTTCCGGGTCGGCCCGGCGCAGACCCTCGGCCTGGTCGGCGAGTCCGGCTCCGGCAAGTCGACCGCCGCACGGGTCGCGCTCGGCCTGATCGGGCCCACCTCCGGAACCGTCTCCCTGTTCGGCACCGACCTGGGCCGCACCCGCGCCCGGGCCCGCCGCGTGCTGCGGGCCGGCATCGGAGTCGTCCTCCAGGATCCGGTGGCCTCCCTCGACGCCCGCATGACCATCGGCGAGTGCATCGCCGAACCCCTGCGCATACACCGCCGCGACCTGACCGCCAAGGACCGCCAGGCCAAGATCGCCGCCGTCCTCGACCAGGTACGGCTGCCCCGCGAGGTCGCGCGCCGCGCGCCGCGCGAACTCTCCGGCGGACAGCGCCAGCGGGTCAGCCTGGCCCGCGCCCTGGTGCTCGAACCCCGGCTGCTGGTCGCGGACGAACCCACCAGCGCGCTCGACGTGAGCGTGCAGGAAGCGGTCCTGGAGGTGATCACCGAACTCCAGGGCGAACTGGGCTTCGCCTGCCTCTTCGTCTCCCACGACCTCGCCGTCGTACAGCACTTCGCCCAGCACGTCGTCGTGATGCGCGCCGGACGTATCGAGGAGCAGGGCTCCACCGGAACGACCCTGCTGCATCCGGAGACCGACTACACCCGCCGTCTGCTGGCCGCCGTGCCGGTGCCCGACCCGGTGGTGCAGCGTGGCCGCAGGACCGAGCGCCTGGCCGCCCTCGCGGCCGGCCGTACGGAGGCCCAGGCGTGACCGGACCCCTTCTCTCCCCCCACACCCCGCAGGACCTCACGATGCGCACCTCCCCCCGGCCGCTGTTCGCCGGTATCGACATCGGCGGCACCACCACCCAGGTGGTGGTCTGCTCGGACGACCTGACGGTCCTCGGCCGGGCGGAGACGGCCACCCCGGCGCGGGAGGGCGGCGCGGCCATGATCGGCGCCGCGCTCGACGCCCTCGCCCCGCTGCTGGCCCGCACGCCGGGCCGTCTGGTGGGCGCCGGAGTCGGCGCCGCCGGGGTGGTGGACTCCGCGAACGGCCGCATCCTGGTCGCCAGCGACTCCTTCCACGGCTGGGCCGGCTTCGCCGTCACCGCCGCCGTCGAGGACGCCCTCGGTGTCCCCGCCTACCTGGACAACGACGTCAACGCCTTCCTCCACGGAGAGGTGAGCGGCGGGGCGGTGCGCGGCGAGACCGACGTGCTCGGCATGACCCTGGGGACCGGCGTCGGCGGCGCCCTGTGGACCAACGGCGCCCTGTACGCGGGACCGCACGGCGCCGCCGGCGAGATCGGGCACATCCCCGGCTTCGGAGACCTGCCCTGCTCGTGCGGTGGCCGCGGCCACCTGGAGACGCTGGCCTCCGGCCGTTCCATCGCGGCCCGCTACGCCGACCGCACCGGGCGTCGGCGTACGGCCCGTGAGGTCGCCGAAGCCGCGGCGAGCGGCGACGAGGACGCCCGTGAGGTGTACCGCGCGGCGGGGGCGGGCATCGCCCGTGCGATCGTGATCACGGCGGGCGTCGCCGACATCACGACGGTGGTCGTCGGGGGCGGCGTCACCCGGGCCTGGCCCTTGCTGGAACCGTTCATCCAGTCCGCTCTCGCCGCCGACCCCCCGGTCAGCGGTCACCCCGTACGCCTGGTCCGGGCCGCACTGGCCTCCGACGCCGTCCCGGTCGGCGCCGCCGCCCGCGTGCGAGGTGAACTGGGCGCGAAGTCGGGGGCGACGACGGCGTAACCGGGCGGGCGGACGGGCCGGCGGGCCGTCACACCCGGGCGTTCGCGGGGGACGGAGGGACCCTGGTGGTCCATCGTGCCCCGGAACCTGCGACCGGTCCGTGGCCGGCCCTGGCGGACCGCGGGTCGTGCCGGAAGCCCAACCCGGCACGACCCGGCCCGGCACGCGGGCCCTGATCGGCTTCCGCACAACGACCGTGCACCAACGCTCAACTTCGGCCAGGACTGGCCTGTTTGAGCCATCGGAAGATCAATATTCTGGCGGGAGAACGCTGACTTCTACCCGAGGAGTTCCGTGTCCGCCGCCCCGCAGGTCCCCGACATCCTTTCGCCCGAGTTCGCCACGGACCCCTATCCCGCCTATGCGGTGATGCGGGAGAGGGAACCGCTCATCTGGCACGAGGCGACCCGGAGTTACGTCATCTCCCGTTACGAGGACGTCGAGCGCGTCTTCAAGGACAAGAACGCGCAGTTCACGACCGACAACTACAACTGGCAGCTGGAGCCGGTCCACGGCAAGACCATCCTGCAGCTCAGCGGCCGCGAGCACGCCACGCGCCGGGCACTCGTCGCACCCGCCTTCCGCGGCAGCGACCTGCAGGAGAAGTTCCTTCCGGTCATCGAGCGCAACTCGCGTGAACTCATCGACACCTTCCGGCACTCCGGCTCCGCCGACATCGTCGGCGACTACGCGACCCGGTTCCCGGTCAACGTCATCGCGGACATGCTGGGCCTGGACAAGGCCGACCACGCCCGGTTCCACAGCTGGTACACCGCAGTGATCGCCTTCCTCGGCAACCTCTCCGGCGACCCCGACGTGACCGCGGCGGGCGAGCGGACCCGGGTGGAGTTCGCCGCATACATGATCCCGGTCATCCGCGAACGGCGCGGCAACCCGGGGGACGACCTGCTGTCCTCCCTGTGCGCCGCCGAGGTCGACGGCGTCCGGATGAGCGACGAGGACATCAAGGCCTTCTGCAGTCTGCTGCTCGCGGCCGGCGGTGAGACCACCGACAAGGCGATCGCCGGCATCCTGGCCAACCTCCTGATGCACCCGGCCCAGTTGGCCGCTGTCCGCGAGGACCGGAGCCTGGTACCCGCGGCCTTCGCGGAGACGCTGCGCTACACCCCGCCGGTGCACATGATCATGCGGCAGGCGGCGACGGACGTCGAGGTCAGTGGTGGCACCATCCCGGCCGGGGCCACCGTGACGTGCCTGATCGGTGCCGCCAACCGGGACGAGCGGCGCTACCGCGAACCCGGCCGGTTCGACATCTTCCGCGACGACCTCACCACGACGTCGGCGTTCTCGGCCGCCGCCGACCACCTGGCCTTCGCGCTCGGCCGCCACTTCTGCGTCGGCGCGCTGCTCGCCAAGGCGGAGGTCGAGACCGGGGTGAACCAGCTGCTGGACGCGATGCCCGACCTCCGTCTCGCCGACGGCTTCGACCCGGTCGAGCAGGGGGTGTTCACCCGCGGACCGCAGTCACTTCCGGTCCGTTTCACCCCGGACGGCGGCTGAGGGCCACGGCCCTCGGCCCGTCCGAGGCGACAGGTCAAGGGCCACCCGGCCGGGGAACGAGGCCGGACTGGACGGCCCTTGCGCCTAGGGGGCGTGCCGGCGCCTGCGGAGTCGCAGCGGTCAGGAAGCGGGACGCCCCGGGGACGGCAGCCCGGCCGCCGAGGTGCGCCCGCTCCCACCGGCGGCCGGCCCCGTGCGCAGTGCCTTCGGATCGCATGCGGCGCACGGCGCGACCGTGCCGGTGTCGCAGGCGTCTGAGGAGGCGTCATGGTGTGTGACGAACACGCCGACCCGTTGACCGGCACCGTCACGGTGACCGTCGGCCGCCCGCGCCGCGAACTCGGCGCTCCCCGGATCATCGTCACCACACCCGGCGTGAGGTACCGGATCGTCGACCCGGCCGCACCACCCGACCGATCTTCGACCACCAGCGGACGAACCTCCACCACGCCGCCGTCGCCGCTCGGGCAGGCCGGTCAGGCGGAGGCTCCGCTGTCGATCACCAGGTCGGAGCCGACGACCGGGCCGGCGAGCGGAGAGGCGAGGTAGAGCACGGCTGCCGCCACCTCCTCGGCCTCGGCGACCCGGCCGAGCGGGTTCTCCTTCTTCACCCGCCTGGCGCGGTCGGCCGGGCTCTCGCCGGGGCGCAGGGACATGGGGGCGTCGGAGGCCCCGGGGCTGACCGCGTTGATGCGGATGTTCTGGTCGATGTGGTCGAGGGCGGCGGCACGGGTGAGCGCGGAGACCGCGGCTTTGGAGGTGATGTAGGCGGCCGCGTTGCGAATGCGGTGGTGTGCGCCCAGGTTCGCGGACACGTTGACGATCGTTCCGCCGCCGTGTTCCTTCATGTAGGCCACCTCGTGCTTCATGGCCAGCCACACGCCGGTCACGTTGGTCCGCAGGACCGCGTCCCAGTCCGCTTCCTCGATGTCAGCGGCGGGTACGCCGCCCCGGAACAGGCCGGCGTTGTTGACCGCGATGTCCAGTCCTCCGGAGCGGGCGACGCTCTCCTGCACGAGGTGTGCGAGCTGCCCCGAGTCGGTGACGTCCGCGGTGACGGCGGCGGCCGAACCGCCGGCGGCTTCGACGAGGGCGACGGTCTCGTCCAGGGAGGCCGCGGTGCGCCCCGCGGCGACCACGTACGCGCCCTCGGCGGCGAAGGCGAGCGCGATCGCGCGGCCCAGACCCGAGCCGGCGCCGGTGACGAGGACGGACTTGCCGTTGAAGCGGTTCATTGCGTGATTCCTTCGGGTGAGGGACGACCCCGTCGTGGAAGAGCGCGTGGGTCGTCGTGCGTGTGACTACTTGGTGCGTGGGTGGTGCAGGAGGGCGAGGGCGGCGAGGGCGACCGCAGTGACGGTCAGGGACGTGGCGTCGCCGCCGACGGTGAGCAGGACGGCGAACAGGACGGTGGGGCCAAGCTCCATCGCGGTGTTGAGGACCCCGCCGGCGAGGCCGCCCTGCTCGGGAGGAACACCTTCGGTGGTGAGGACGGCAGCGCCGGCGAAGGACGCGGCGGCTCCGGCCGGAAGGACCACCAGGCCGGGAAGCAGGCCCAAGACGTAGGGAGTGCGCACGTCGAACCCGGTGACCGCGAGCAGGACCAGCCCGGCGGCGGCCGTGACGAGACCCCAGGCGCCGACGGACCCGGCCCCGTACCGGTGGACGAGCGGTCCGGCCGCGCGTCCCGAGCCGATCAGCGCGAGGGCGAACGGCAGGAAGGCGGCTGAGGTCTCCAGCTGCGACCAGTCCCGGTCCTGCTGCAGGTGCAGCGAGAGGACCACGAACGTCATTCCGGTCCCGCAGGCGCTGAGCGCGGTGGCGGCGAGTCCCAGCGCCCGCGGCCGGTCGCCCAGGAAGCCCGGCGGCAGCAACGGGTCGCGGGATCGGCGCTCGGCGTACCGGAACGTCGCCGTCAGCGCGGCCCCTCCGAGCAGCGGCACCAGGACGTCCGCCGACAGCCAGGACCGGCCGTCGGTGACGAGAAACCCGTAGCCGGCCAGGGTGATCCCGGCGGTGGCGAGTACCGCGCCCGGCAGGTCCAGCGACCTGCCGCGGTTCGGAGCGGTGCCCGGCAGCAGCCTGGGGGCCAGGACGAGGGCGGCCACCGCCACCATGAGCGGTACGGCCAGGGCCCACCGCCACGAGAGCAGCGACGTGAGGACACCCGAGAGCAGGTTGCCCGCGGCCGCGCCGAGTACCGACAGGCCGCCCCACGTCGCCATCGCCCTGCCGTACGCGGCCGGGGTGGGGAAGACCGTCCGCAGGACCGCCATCGCGGCGGGCGCCACGACGGCCGCACCGGCTCCCTGGACGAATCGGGCCGCGAGCAGGACGCCGAGGCCCTGGGCGAGCGGAGCCACGGCGGAGGCCGCGGCGAACAGCAGGAGGCCGGCGGTGAGGGAGCGCCGGCCGCCGAAGCGGTCGGCGAGACGGCCACCGAAGAGTACGAGCCCGGCGAACGACAGCCCGTACGCGGCGCTGAGCAGGATCAGATCCGCCCGGGCCAGGGTGAACTCACGGCCGATCTCGGGCAGCGGCACGGCGATGGCCGAGAGGGTGTAGATCAGCGTCGTCTGGGCGCTGCCGAGAAGAGCGAAGGCACGTCGGTCGCGTACCGCGGAGACGCAGGCGGTGCTGGTGAGGGTCACGACCCCTCCTTGATATTAGACCGAACGGTTCATTATGCGGATGTGCTGACACCTCGATCCGATCCGATCCGGTCCGGCCCCTCCGGTCGCGCGGTCGCCTTTCCCTGGGCCTGGTCTGTGGGCCTGGTCTAGGGCAGGAGGGCCAGCGCCTGTTCGGCCGCGTCCCGCACCCGCGCGGGATCGCTCGACACCTTGCCGACGACCCGCATCCCCTGCATCACGACGAGCAGCAGGTGGGCCAGGGAGCGCGGATCGCGGTCCTCGGGAAGCTCCCCCTGCGCCTGGGCTCGCACGAGCGCGGAGTACAGCACGGTCTCGACGTGGTCCCAGCTGCTCTCCACGCGGCGGGCGGCCGCGGGATCGTGCGGGCCCAGCTCGGCCGCCGTGTTGGTGACCAGGCAGCCGGCCTGCCGGACTTCGGGTGCGGTGGCCTCCGCCGCGAAGCGACGCACCACCGCCCGCACCGCGGGCAGGACGGGGCCCGGCTGGGACAGCTCCTGGAGGATGGCCGGGTCGCGCATCTCGATGTACCGGTCCACCGCCCTGAGGTACAGCTCGTGTTTGCTTCCGAAGGTCGCGTAGATGCTGGCGCGGCCGATCCCGAGGTGCTCGATCAGATCCGTCATCGAGGTCGCCTCGTAGCCGCGCCGCCAGAACAGCTCGAGGGCCGACTGCAGTACGGCGTCCGGATCGAATGCTTTGGTCCTGGCCACGTTCCCAACGTAAGTCAAAATAGATCGATCGGTCAAATATGAGGGACGCCCAGCCGCTGTCTTCCTGGTGATTCCGTACGAATCGGGGCAGTCTTATCAATGTTAATTAAAAAAACCACAACAGTGATAAATTGGGCGGATGCAAGAGCGGGCCGTACGCACCCGGCAACGGGTTCTGAACGCCGCCGCGGAGCTCCTGAGTTCGCAAGGACGTGCGGGGATCTCCACGCGGGCCGTGAGCGCGGCCGCCGGCGTGCAGCCGCCGACCCTGTACCGCCTGTTCGGGGACAAGGACGGGCTCCTCGACGCCCTCGCGGCCTACGGGTTCGCGCAGTACCTGCGGGAGAAGCAGGCACTTGAGGAGACCGACGACCCCGTCGCGGACCTGTGCCGCTCCTGGGACCTGCACGTGGGGTTCGGCCTGTCGCGCCCCGGCTTCTACGTGCTGATGTACGGCGAGGGCCGCTATCGCGGGGGCATGCCGGGCGGGCTCGAGACCGTCGCCATCCTGCGCCGGACCCTCGCCAGGGTGGCCGCGGCCGGCCGGCTCCGCATGAGCGTGGAGCGGGCCACGCAGCTCGTCCATGCCATGGGCCTGGGTGTCGTGCTGTCCCTCATCGCCACGCCGCCTGCCGAACGGGACGAGAGCCTGCCGGCCCGGGCCCGGGAACACGCACTGCGCATGATCACCACCACGGGCACCGTCGGCGAGGAGAGCACCGACGAGGAGCCGGGCTCGGACGTGGCATGCCGGGCCGCGGCGCTGCGCGAGGCGTTGTCCCGGGGCGGCACCACCGCGATGACACCGTCCGAGGGCGCGCTCCTGACGGACTGGCTCGACCGCCTCGCCGACACGGGCCCCGCCGCCCGGTCGGCATTCTGAAGGAGGGAGGGCGCCGATGGCCGGAGCCAGGAACACGATGCCCGGGGCCGGACGGGAAGCCGGGCACTCGGTCGGCACGGCCGTGTCGGTGGTGGACGCGCACGGAGTGGTGGTCGCGTGGAGCCCGGAGACGGAGCGGCTCACCGGCGTCGTCGCCGACGACGCGATCGGGCGATGCGTCGGACGGCTCCTGGCGCACCCGGAGGTGATCCTCGGTTCGCCCGTCTTCACCGACCCGGGCCGCCGGGAGGAGGGGTGGTCCGGGATCGTGGGCCTCCGCCGCGGCGACGGACCGCCGCGGGACGTGTACCTGCGGGTACGCCCCCTCACCGAGCGCGGCGGAGTGGTGCGCTGGCTGGTCACCGCGACCGAGATGACGGCCGTTCCCTCCTGGCCGATGAACGGCGCCGGGGTGCAGGCGCTCCTCACCGGGGCACCGATCGGCATCGCCGTGCGCGACACCGACCTGCGGTGCACCTGGGTCAACGACGCGCTGGCACTGCAGGACGGCATCCCGCGCGAGAAGAGACTCGGACGCCGGCTGACGGAGGTGCTGCCGGGCCCCGAGGCCGAGTCGGTCGAGTCGGTGATGCGGCTGGTCCTGCGGAGCGGGAAGCCGCAGGTCGACCACGAGTACCGCGCGTGGATACCGACGAGGCCACAGCAGGAACACGCGTTCTCGACCTCGTTCTTCCGCCTCGACGACGCCGACGGGCGCACGTTGGGGGTGTGCGCCATGAGCGTCGACGTGACCGACCGGCAGCGGGCCCGCGAACGCCTTGCCGTCCTCAGCGAGGCCAGCACCCGGATCGGCACCACGCTGGAGGTGATGAGAACCGGTCAGGAACTCGCCGACCTCGCGGTGGCCCGCATCGCCGACTACGTCTCCGTGGACCTCGCGGAGTCCATAGCGGAGGGGGAGGACTCCCTGGCCCGGCTCGGCTCGACGAACGGCCGTGTGCCCGCGTTCCGCCGGGCGGGGGTCGCCTCCGTCCACGACGGCGCACCGGAGTCGATCTGGTCGCGCGGGGAAACCGTGTCCGTGCCGTCCCCTTCCCCCTTCACGGAGGTCCTGGCCTCGGGCGAATCACACCTCGAACCGGTGCTGAACACCGCACGGGGCGCCTGGCTCGACGGGGACCAGGAGCGGTTGGACAAAATCGGCAGGTACGGCATGCACTCGCTGATGATCGTGCCGATCCACGCGCGCGGCGCGGTGCTGGGCGTCGCGGTCTTCGTCCGCATGGCCGACTCCGTGCCCTTCGAGAAGGAGGACCTGCGGCTGGCCGAGGAACTCGTCGCCCGTGCCGCCCTGTCCCTCGACAACGCCCGCCGCTACGTCCGCGAACGCACCGCGGCCCTCGCCCTCCAGCGCAACCTGCTGCCGGGCAGGCTGGTCGGCGGGGTGGCCGTCGAGGTGGCGTCCCGCTACGTTCCCGCCGACACGGAACACGGCGTGGGCGGCGACTGGTTCGACGTCATCCCGCTGTCCGGTGCCCGGGTGGCCCTGGTCGTGGGCGACGTGGTAGGCCACGGCATCAACGCCGCGGCGACCATGGGCCGGCTCCGGGCCGCGGTGCACACCCTCGCCAACATGGAGCTGTGCCCGGACGAGTTGCTGGCCCACCTCGACGACACCATTTCCCGCCTCGGCGTGGAGGACGGCGGCATCCCGGACCGCGCCGCCGCGGAGTCCGGAGCCACCTGCCTGTACGCCGTGTACGACCCCGCCACCCGGCGCTGCACGATGGCCCGGGCAGGTCACCCGCCGCCCGTGGTGGTCTCGCCCCAGGGCGGCGTGTCCATCCCCGACCTGCCCGCCGGTCTGCCGCTCGGTGTCGGACCGGCCTCCTTCGAGTCCGTGGAGGTGGAACTGCCCGAGGGCTGCGTCGTCGCGTTCTACACCGACGGGCTGGTGGAGACCCGGGACCAGGACATCGACGCCGGGATACGCCGGCTGGGCACCGCCCTCGCCCGGCCGGACCGCCCGCTGGACGAACTCTGCACCGCCGCGTTCGACACCCTGCCGTCCAGGGCGCTGGACGACGACGCCACGCTGCTCCTGGCGCGGCCCCGTTCGCTCCCGCCGTCGCAGATCGCCATCTGGGACCTGCCGAGCGACCCGGCCGTGGTCGGGCAGGCCCGGGCCCTGGCCACCGCCCAGTTGACCGAATGGGGACTGGAGGGGCTGGTCGCCGCCACGGAACTCATCGTCAGTGAGCTGGTCACCAACGCCGTACGCCACGGCGCCGGTCCCATCACCCTTCGCCTCATACGGCACGAGGTGCTGGTGTGCGAGGTGACGGACACCAGCGACTCGGTCCCCCGGCTGCGCCATGCCCGTCCGACGGACGAGGGCGGCCGGGGTCTCTTCCTCGTCGCGCAGCTCGCCAGCCGGCGGGGCACCCGCAACTCGCCCGCGGGCAAGACGGTCTGGGCCGAACAGGAGATCAACCCGCCCGCCTCCTGAGGGGGTCAGCATCGAACCGCCCCGACCGCCGCGGTCCGGGGCGCCTGGTCTCTCTCCGGCCGGGACACCAGCGCTTGAAGCCCTCCAGCCCGATGACCCGCTGACAGATGCGCTGTTCTGCTAAGGTCCTGGCCATCAGGTGAGCCTTCTCGCTGCGGATGCAGATCCGCCGGGGAGGCTTTTCCCATGTTCGGGGCCCGTCCGCCTCGACGCCGGCGGTCCCGTTGCGGGGTTGTCGCCCTGCCGGATGGCCTCAACGCGCCGCGCACCCCGCACATCGGTACACGTCGGTTCCTTGTTTCTGACCGTGAGAGGAGACCCATGCCATGAGCCAACGCACGAATGCCGCGTCTGCCGCGGGTACTTGGCAGCTCGGTGACCGGACCGTCAACCGCATCGGGTTCGGCGCGATGCGCCTGACCGGTACCGCCCCCTTCGACCGCGGCGTGCCGCGTGACCGTGATCGGTCGATTGGCGTGCTCCGCCGGGCGGTCGAACTCGGGGTGAACCACATCGACACCGCCGCGTTCTACTTCTCGGCGACGCGTTCCGCCAACGAGCTGGTCAACCGGGCGCTGGCGCCGTATCCGGAGGACCTGGTCATCACCACCAAGGTCTGGCCGGGCCGTGATCCCTCGGGCGCCTGGTGGTGGGCCGCCCCGGACCAGTTGCGCGGCCAGGTCGAGGAGAACCTGCGCCAACTCGGCCGAGACCACCTGGACGTGGTGAACCTGCGCGTGCCTCCGAGCCTGCGGACCGGCTCGATCGGCGAGCACTTCGGCGCACTGGCCGAACTGCGGGACGCCGGGCTGGTACGCCACCTCGGCGTCTCCAACGTCACGTCCGGGCAGCTGGCCGAGGCCCGGGCCATCGCCCCGGTCGTCTGCGTGCAGAATCCCTACGGCATCGATGCGCCGGACGAGGACCGGGCACTCCTGCGGCTGTGCGGTGAACTCGGCCTCGCCTTCGTCCCGTTCTTCGCGATCGCGGGCGCCGGGCGCGAGGCGGGTCCGGGTGCCGTCGACCACGAGACGGTGTGCGCCGTCGCACGGGCGCACGGTGTGTCAGCGGCGCAGGTCCGGCTGGCCTGGACCCTGCAGCAGGGTCCGCACGTGCTGGCGATCCCGGGAACCGGTGATCCCGACCACCTCGCACAGAACGTGGCGGCCGGCACGCTTCGGCTCTCGGAAGACGAGATGGCAGGCCTTGCCTCGCTGCGGCCGGCCGGAACGCAGGTGCCGCCCCGCTGATGCCGCCGGGAGGACTTCGCAGCCGCCGTCACTCCGCGGACCACACTCTCCATCACTCTTAGTGAAGCTTTGGGGCGCGCGCCGAGAGCGGCGTGCGCCGATGTGCGCCGGGCGCGCGCGGGCGGCGACCTGGTGTGATGTAGAACACGTCACGGATACGCAGAACTGTTCGCTCGTTCACTCTCACGGGTCCGGCCTGGTCAGAGCGCTACCGAGTGTGACTAGCACTGCTTGTTGAACGTTGCAGCACGCTGACCGGCAGGGACGCTCGGTGATTTTTTCCATGGGCGGTGAGTGATCCGCCCCGCGAATCACTTAGGTGGGTCTCAAGCCCAACGGCCCGTCGGCGCGCACGAGTTGGCGCCGGTCCCAGCCGACCCCGATGGAGAGGAAAAGCCTGCCCATGTGCCGTGCCGCCGGGAGGCCTGCGTGAATCATGACGAGACCCCAGAGGACAGCCCAGCCCCAGACCAGGGTGTGAGGCTGTCACAGGACATGTACCAGCCGCTCGACCTGGCGATCGACTTCGAGGCGTTCTACCTCGGGCACCAGGAGCCGTTCCACGCCTACGCGGAAGTCCACTTCGGGACCCGCGAGCTGGCCGAAGAGGTCATACACGAGGTGTTCCTGCAGATCCACGCCGGCTGGACACAGCTGCTCAGCTCGGGCTCCCTGGAACAGGGCGCCTGGGCGATCATGCGGCGGGCCGTCCACGACCGCCTCGAACGCGAAGGCCGTGCACCCGCGTTCGTCATCAACGGACCCATCGCCCAGGCGCTGGCCCCGGCACTCGCCACGGCCCGGGACAAGCTGCACAAGATGGAGTCGACCAGTGGCCTGTACGAGGCGATCGCGGAACTGCCCAACCGCCAGTTCGAGGTGATCGTACTGCGTTACATCCTCGGCTACCCCACCGCCAAGGTCGCCTGGTACGTCGGCATCGACGAACGCACCGTCGGCCACCACCTGCGCCGCGGCAAGGAACGCCTGCGCCTGAAGCTCGGCCTGCCCGACGAACGCAAAAGGCCCCATCAGAAAGGGGAACGGCCGTGACCACCACTCTCGACGCCCTGCTGAACGAAGTCCGGCTGCCCGTCGCAGCCCCGAGCCGGTTCGACGTCGCCGCAGGCCTGCGCCGGCTCGCCGCCGACGCCCGCCGCCGCACCCCGACCACGGATATCGCCCGCGCCGCACAGGCCAGCCAGCGGTTGGGCGTGGTGTGCCGGTGGGTCCTCAACGAACCGGCTGTCGCCGACCACGTCGCCAAGATCGCCGAAGGTCCCGAGCGCGGACCGCTGACGGAGGAACACCTGGACGTCGACGGCGCCCTCGCCTTCGCCTGCCTGCTGTACCTCACCCGCCACCCCGAGTCCGCCCAGTTCTGGTGGCAGCTGGCCGCGGGCGCCGGCAGCCGCGCCGCCGCCTACTGCCTGCACCTGCACCACCTGGCCCTGGGCGAGTCCAAGCGGGCCCGGCACTGGTTCCACCAACTCACCCACTCCATGGCCGACACGGCACCACCCGACGCGGCCTTCCTCGAAGGACTCGAACTCTTCGCCCGCTACGTCCGCGCCAACGGCTCCACCGCCCTGGGCCCCACCGGCAGCCTGGAGAACGAGATCGACCGGCTCGCCGCCCGGGCACCCGGCCGCTCCGTCATCGTCGCCCGTCCCGACCGGCAACTGGTCGACCAACTGCAGGTATTCGCCGCCAGCCGCTGAACCGGGCCCGAGCACCAGGAAGAGAAAAGAAGAAAAGAAGGAGGGGAGCCCCGCTCCGGCCACCGGTTCCGAGGCCACCGGCCGGGCGGGCTCCCCGCCAACGACGCCCTACACAAGGAGACGTCCCCCATGCACCTTAGCCCCCGCCGGCCCGTGCCAGACCCGACTCCGCCGACCAGTCCCACGCCCTGGCCCACCCCCGTCCAGTGCGCCGGTCTGGCATACCTCCGGTACTGTGCCCGCCACGGCGTCATCGGCGTGGTCGTCCTGCACTGCGACAACCCCTGCTGCAGCCCACGACCGACGGCCTCGCCCGGCCACGAAGCCGCCGCACCGATCCGGGTGGCGAGCGGCACGGCCGAGGCCGAGCAGGCCGCCCGCCCCCGCAGCCTCCCGCTGACGCGCTTCCCGCTCCGCTAGCCCGACACCCCGTGTTCGTGGCCGCCACCGTCGCCGGGAGACGGCGGCGGCCACGGCCCCATCGCCACCCGCCCACGCCACGCGCCGGCTGTCACGCCGGTGCTTCTGCCGTCGTGGTGACCGGTGGGCCGGGGGCGAAGCGGGTGAAGTGTGCGGGCGAGTGGTCGATGGGCAGGTCGGGACGCCATGCGGTGAGGATCTGAGCGCTGCACACGAACAGGCCGTCGGGAAGGTGATCGAGGGGGTGCCACGCCCAGTCGCCGACGCTCTCGTCCGGCTGCGTGGCCGGTTCTCCCCGCCACGCGTGGACGAGGGCGCCGACGGTGACCCGCAGGACACCGTCGACGTGGTCGACGAGTGTGCCCAGGAGCCGGACGTCGGTGGGCCGTGCCACCAGACCGGTCTCCTCCGCGAGTTCGCGGGTCACCGCGGCTTCCAAGGACTCGCCGGCCTCGACGGCTCCGCCGGGCAGTTCCAGGGTGCCGTGCCGGTGCCGGCCCAACAGGATCCCCCGTTCGCCGAGGAGGATCGCTCCGACCCCGACGGCCGCGTGCGGCGTCGGCGCCTTGGTGGTGCGGGGGCGGCTGGAGATCCGTTTCGGCCGGCCGGGCAGGCGGCGGGCGCGGATGAGCTGCTGGACGACAGCGGTGCTCTCGTCGGGGTGCGGCAGGAGGTCGATGGCCTCGACTCGGAAGCCGTACCCGGTGAGGAGGTCCTCCCACACCTGGGGTGCCAGGACCCACATCCGGGTTGGCAGGGGCGGGTCGTCGCGCAGCAGGATCAGCTGCTCGCGCGGTGCCACTTCCACGGACGGACCGCGGCCGTGCAGGTCGGTGTGCAGGAGCGAGAGAACCAGCGGGGCGCCGGGACGCAGGCCGTCGCGCAGCGCGGGCAGCGAACGGTGCGGGTCGATGAACCCCAGGGTCCCGATCGCGTACGCGGCGTCGAACGGCTCGGCCCCGGCCAGGTACTCGGCCACATCTCCCTGGGCGAAGTCCACACCCCGCACGCTCGCGTGGGCGGTGACGGCGCGTTCGTGCTGGGTCGGGGACAGCTCGATTCCGGTGACGTGAGCGCCGTGCGCCCGTACGAGATGGACGGCGATGTGGCCGGCCCCGGAGCCGATGTCCAGGACGCGGCGGCCGGTGATGTCACCGAGGATCTCAGCTCCCGGTCCGTCGCTCTGCCAGGACGTCCAGGACATCCGGTCGGGGACCGGCGGCGTGTAGGCGCGGGCCAGTTGGCGCTGGCCGTAGATCTTCCAGGCTCGGGTGTTGATGTCCTCGACGGTCACGATGCCTCCTCGGTGGGTGAGCTGCGGATCAGTGGTGCGAGATGAGGTAGGCGGGGCCCTCCCCGCGCCGGGCTCGTTCGACGGCTGCGAGACGGGTGAAGTCGCGCGGCGCCATCAGCTCCCGCCAGGCGCCGAGATCGTGGACGGCCCACATGTCGTGTTCGGCGGGATCGAGTCGGATCCGGCCGAGCTGGTCCGCGGTCAGCCGGCCGCCGTCGAAGACAAGACCCACCCTGTTCAGCGGCTGGCGGGGCCCGGCGTGCAGGAAGTACGTCACGAGCAGCCTCGGAGTCCCGAGGGCCGGCTCCAGGCCGGTCTCTTCGACCGCTTCGCGCCGGGCGGTCTGGAGCGGGTCCTCTCCTTGGGCGTCCAGGTTTCCGCCGGGGAACTGCCAGGGCCGCGAGTGGTAGACCGAGCGCAGCTGGACGGGCCGGTCCTGCTCGTCACGGACGTACAGACAGCCGTACACCGTGTGGTGCGGGATGGTCCGCGCGTACTGCGTGGGTGTCATCGGCATGAGGCGGCCGGGCCTGGCCGGGCGGTGGTCGAACTCGAAGGCGAGGGCGCCGAGCGCCTCCTTGGCCGGCGGGTAGATGCCGCGCAGGCCGCGCAGCAGGTCCCCGCGGGTTCCGTCCGGGTCGATCCGGACGGCATCCTCCGAACCGAGCAGGTCCTCGAAGGAGGCGTACGCAGTGATCCGCTTCACGATGATGTCGAGTTCCCGGTCGCTGTCCCGGTCGTGGAAGACGAGGGCGTCACCCACCTGCACGGCTTGCTTCTCCGGGGTGGCGGCGCGGACCTCGATCGTCTTGCGCCCCGACTCGACCTGCGCGTAGTGGCGGCCCATGAGCCGGAAGTGATGCTGCCGGGGCGCGGCCTGATCCTCGTCCTGCGTGGTGTACATGAAGACGCGTCCTTCCTGGTGGCGGGGGTCGTGGTGGCGGGGGCAGGAGCGGGTCGGCTGGGAGTGGTGCCGCGGGAGATGGGTCATGCCTGGTCCCGGGCGGTGGGAGCGGCAGGGTTCGGGACGGTCACGGCCGGGGCGTACTGGGCGGCCTGGGCGTCGAACATGGCGGCGTACCGGCCGCGGGCGGCGATGAGTCGGTCGTGGGTGCCGTGCTCGGCGAGGTGGCCGTTGTCGAGGACGTAGATGTGGTCGGCGCGGCGGACGCCGGACATGCGGTGGGTGACCAGGACGACGGCCCGGTTCGGCGCGGCCAGGCGCCGGATGCGGTCGAAGGCTTCGATCTCTGCTTCGGGATCAAGGGCGGACGTCGGCTCGTCCACGATGAGGACCCCGTCCGCCTGCGATGTTGAACTACGCCAGTGCGTGCGGGCCAGACCCACTTTCTGCCATTCGCCGCCGGACAGTTCGATGGCACCGCGGAACATACGGGCGAGCAGACTGCGCAGGCCCTCGGGGAGTTTGGCGATCACGGGACCGGCTACCGCGTAGTCGACCGACGCCTCCAGATCCCCGTCGGGCGCGGGGTGAGCGGGGCGGCCGAGGCGGATGTTCATCGCGGCGGTCACGGGCCAGCGCTGGAAGTCCTGGGTGAGCAGGGAGACACGCTCGAAGACCTGGGCGCGGTCGAGACCGGTGAGGTCGGCCTCGCCCCACCGCAGTGTGCCGGTATCGGGCAGCAGCATGCCCGAGAGGATCTTCATCAGGGTGCTCTTGCCGGAGCCGTTCTCGCCCACCACCGCGGTGACCGACCCCATCGGCAGCGTCAGGGACACCCCGTCCAGGGCCGGGGTGTCCCGGTCGGGATAGCGGTAGGCGACCTGGTCCAGGACGATCTCCCGGACCCGCTCCGGCACAGGTGCCCCGCCGGCGGGCAGCGTCCGCTGGGCGGCCTGAGTGAGGAACCGGCCGTGATCGCGGACGTAGAGACTCTCCTCGTGCAGCTGGTTGATGTTCATGACCAGGGCGCCCAGGCTCGCCGAGCCGGTACGCACGGCGACGACGGCGGTCCCGGCGACGGCGAGACTCATGTGACCGGCCAGGATCAGCCAGAACATGGCCCCGTACGTGGCGGCCGTCGCCAGACCGGACAGCGCGGAGGCGACCCACTCGGTCAGGGCCTTGCTGGAGGCGAGGCGTTCGTGTTCGGCTTCGGCGCTCTCCGCCATGCGCTCGTAACGGCTGAGGAGGAACGCGCCGACGGCGTGCAGGCGGACCTCCTGGGCGGCGGTACGTTCGGTGAGCAGTTGGCCGATGAGACGGCTGGCCCGTACGTGCTCGATCCAGCTCATCACCGACACATACCGTTCCTGGGCGACCCGCATGGCGCCCCAGCCGCGCGGGGCGGCGATGAGAACCAGCAGGGGCAGCAGAACGGGGTGCAGAACGAGAAGGACGCCGGCGGTGGTGACCAGGGAGATGAGTCCGTTCAGCGTGGCGACGCAGGCGCTGATCATCCGGCGGGCCGCGCCGGGGCCGTGCTGGGCGATGTCCAAGAGCCGCCGGAAGTCGGGGTCGTCGATGGCCTCCAGTTCGACGCCCACGGCGGCGGCCAGGTACTGGGTGGTGGCGGTCCGCTCGACCTTTGGTTCCAGTCGCCCGGCCAGGGAGGTGGACCAGGCCGACAGGGCGGAGTTGACGACGGCGATGGCGGCGGCGGCCAGCAGGCCGGGTAAGAGGGCATGCAGCCGTTCGGCAGCGCTGCCGGTCCCGGCGAGCAGCGCGTGCATGACGGCGTTGACGGCGAGCAGGCCGGCCGCCGCGGCGATGCCCTGGCCGATCTCGCTGACTCCGACGGAGAGCAGGGCACGCCGGTCCGCCTGCCATGCCATGCGCAGGGTGGCGCCGATGAGCGCGGGCATGGAGCGCAGCGCGGACATCATGGTCAGGTCCAGGGGCGCGTGCTCGTGCCGGGACCAACCCATGTCGTAGCGCAGGGGCCCGCCGAACAGTTCCTGCTCGGCGTCGGAGACCTGCGGGTCGACCATCGTGACCGGGCCGAAGAACCTCTTCACCGGGCGCCTCCAGGGGGCCAGTTCGGTGCCCGACAGGTCGGGCCGTGGGTGAGCGTGCGGAAGGCCGCGGCCGGGTGGGGGTGGCAGTCCGGCGGGGGTTCTTCCATCGGTACCCAGATTTCCACCGGCACCTGGAGCAGGGTCTTGCGCTTGTCCGGATCGGTGTTCCGCGTGACTTGGGACTCCGCCGTTGCCTCACGGGCAGGGGTGTTGTCACGACGCGTGCCAGAGTGTCCGTCGCCGGTGGCGAAGAGCGGTGCGGATCAGGGGGTGGGGACGCGGTGCTGGAGATCAGCGCCTTGCCTTCGCCGGTGGGCGGAGCTGTTCGACGGGAGCCGGATGAGGGAGTCGTCGCTGCACGTCTTCCCGTCGGCACTCGCGTACGCGTTCGGAGTTGGCCTCCAGGCCGGACATCTCTCCGTCGGTCTTCGCTGTCCGATCGACGGCACCCTGGACCTCTTTCCCGGCAACGCACTCGTGGTACCGCAGTTGTCGGGAAAGAGGTCGGCGAGCCGGTTCGGCGCGCTCTTCGTGGCGACGTTCTGCCGTCAGAACGTGCTCGGCGCCGGATTCGCCACCGTGACGGTCACCGCCACCGGCGCATCGCGGCTTGCCTCCGGGCGACCGGTTGACCAGGCGGGCGGTCGTCGGAGGTGTCGCGGGCCTGGCGCTGCCGGCCTTTCATCTCGCCTACCTGAACAGGGAAGTTCGAGGTGACGGACATCGCGGAGTGGTGCTCGAAGACCGTCCGCGACACCGCCTCCCCGAGCAGCCCGCCGGTCAGCGTGAGCCCCCAGATCATCAGAAGGATCGTCCGCTTCGGCCACGCATCCAGTCGTTCACGCGTCCGTCTCCCATCTCACCCGTTCCGGGCTGTGCCGCGATCACACCGCGGCGCTAGGCTGAATCGCTCTTCGCCCGACCGTTCGTCGTAGTCTCACCCCGAAACAGGGGGCGCCGTGCAGGATAAGGGTGTCGTCGCGGATCCGACTGACCGGAGTCCTGCGACCGAGTGGGGTTGGTTCCTGGCATGGCTTGCGGTCGGGGGGTGTCTGGCCTTCGGGATTGCGGCCCTGCTGACGGTGGGCACCGCCCTGATCGTCCTGGCCGTCACAGCCGCGGTGTTCCTGCTCCGGAAGGGGCCCAGGGCCGCGGTCGTCGGAGGTGTCGCGGGCCTGGCGCTGCCGGCCTTTCATCTCGCCTACCTGAACAGGGAAGGCCCCGGAAACGTGTGTCACGCGACGGCCGGTGGGAGCACATGCGTCGACGAGTACGCGCCGCTGCCGTTCCTGGTAGTCGGAGCACTTCTGTTCGTCGCGGGCTTCCTCCTCTTCCTGATGCGGAAACGCCCGCACCAGGGCAACGGCTGACCGACGTGTGCCGGGTTCCGCGGGCGGGTCAAGGGCGCCTGGAGCGCGGAGCAGCTGGTGAAGGGATGCCCGGATCGGCTGCGTGCTGCCCAGCCTGATGGGGCGGGAAATGTGGTGCCCGACTGTTCCTGTGGCATCGGTACGCAGGCCATCGGCCTGGCGTCGCGCGGGCATCGGGTCATCGGCACGGACCTCAGCGTCCGTGCCGCCGCCCGCGCTGCCCAGGAAGCCGTTCACCGCGATGTGCCCGTGTACACGGCCGCCGCCGGCATGCGACGCCTGCCGTTCTCCGACGGCGGGTTCGACACCGTCGTCTGCGCCGACAACGCCCTGCCCCATCTGCCGAGGGAGCAGGACGTCCACGCCGCCCTGGCGGAGATGCGCCGTGTGCTGCGTCCCGCCGGTCTGCTGCCGCTCAGCACGCGCCCCTAGGCCGACCTGCTGCGTGACCGACCCGCTTCGGCGCCCCCACAGGCCCACCAGCCCGCTGACGGGGGAGCGCGGTCACGTTCCAGCTCTGGCACTGGCACGAGGACGGCGAGCACTACGGCGTGGAGCACTTCCAACTGCCGCCGGCCGTCCACTGGGCGCTCGGCCGGGACCGGCTGGCCGGACTCGTGACCGGTGCGGATTTCGTGGACCCCGAGTGGCGGCCGCCGCACGGGACAGGCTTATTCCCAGCCGCTCCTCACGGCGCGCCCCGGCACGGGTGCCGGCGGCGCCCGGTGAACGCGCCGCGCCGGACGAGTGCGTCAGACGGCGTGTTCTGCCGGGGCCGGCCAGGCCCCCCGGCCGGCGAGGTGAAGCACGAGGGCCGCGATGTTCCAGGCGTCGTCCTCACCCCGGTGGTGACGGCCTTCGAGCCGAAGCCCGGCGACCCGCAGGGCCTCGGCCATGCCGGGGCGTTTGCGCAGACCGTACGCCTCGGTGAAGACAGCCTTGGCGTTGGTGTGGTGGCGCCCGAAGGGGTAGGGCGTCCGAGTGGTCCGGCACTGCCGTGTGAACTGGTTGCGGTCGTAGTCGCCCCAGCTGATCCACGGCCGGGCGCCCGCGCCGTGCTCGGCCGCCAGCAGCCGGCACGCCTCGGCGAAGGTGACCCCCCGGTCGGCCTCGTGCTGAGTGAGGCCGGTCAGTTCCGTACAGAACTCGCTGACCGTGGACCGGGCGGCCCTCACCACGATCCGGTGCCGGGCGAGGCGCTCGCCGGCGGCCAGGTCGACGACGGTCAGCCCGATCTCGATGATCTCGCTGACCTCGCCGGGAGGCGGGGAACCAGCCCAGCACGTCGCCTCCACGTCCACGACGTTGACGAGGCTCTCGGCCCGTGCGCTGTCCATGACGGGAAGCGTAGGGAGGCGCGGCGGTGGGGTCACCTGAGTTTCGGGACCGGCACGGCGGTGCCGGATGGAGCCTGTCCGGCCACCGGGAACACGACGGCGCCCCTGTGCGCGTCACGTGTCCGTGCCGGCGGCCGGCCGGCCGTCAGTCCTCGACGGGCCCCAGGTCGTGGTCGGACACGAATCCGACCACGGTGCCCGGGGCGGTGTCGAGTTCGAGCACCACGAGGGTGTTCTCGCCGCCGGGATCGAGTACGGGGCCCGGGACGAACAGGGTTCGCTGCGGTCCGCGCGACCAGTACCTCCCGGGACAGAACCCGTTGATCCAGGCGACGCCCTTGCCCAGCGCGGAGACGTCCAGGAACCGGTCGCGCGCGTCCTCGGCACAGGGGGTGTCGGCGGGGGGAGGGCACGGCGTGCGGCGCGCTCGGAGGCCATGCAGAGGTAGACCGAGGCGGTCCACGTCATGCTGCGGTCGCGCCGACCGGCCCCGGTCATCGCGTCGAAGTTCTCGGCGAGGTCGGGCCGCCCGCGGACGGTTGATCCCGCCGGCCCGGCACGACCGGCCGCCTCCGGCCACCCGCCGTCGTGGCCGGCCGGCGCACGCGTCTCAGATCCAGCCCCTCTTGGCGGCCTCGACGCCCACCTGAAAGCGGGTTTCGAGGCCGAGCCCGGCTGCGATCGTCGCGATCCGGCGGGTCACGGTACGGGCGCTCGTCCCCAGCTGCCGGGCGATCGCCTGGTCCTTGTAGCCCGCCTGCATCATCTTCAGCAGCAGGAGGTCCTGTGCGTTCGGCCCGTCGGGCGCCGCCGGAACGGTCGCGCCGAGGGGCCGCGCCCGCTGCCAGTAGGAGTCGAACAGCTCGAGCAGCGCGTCGAGCAGGCCCGACTGGTGGACGACGGCGATCCTGTCGTAGCGGCCCGGGACGAGCGCGACCAGCGCGACGCGTCGGTCCATGATGCGCAGTCTGAACGGCAGGGCCGGCAGGATGCGCGCCTGCTCGCCGATCTGGGCGAGATGCGTGATCAGCTCGAACCGGTCCGGCTGCGCCAGTGCCTCCGGGGTGTAGACCGACCGTATGTCGACGCCGCGGCCCAGCAGGTCCATCGTCAGGGCCTCCTCCAACTCGGTGCTGTAGGGCCCGAGATAGGGGGGCCGGTCGAGCACCCAGAAATGAGTGCGGACCGACTGCATCAGTTCGGCGACGCGCAGCGTGATCTCCGCTTCACCGATGATCACTTCCACCAGTCCGGTCGGGTCCTCCTGCAGCCGGCCGGCGCGGTACTCGTCCGCCAGGTCGTCGACGGTGCCCCACACCGCGGAGAACGCCGCCTCCGTCTCGGCCCGGCGCCTGGCCAGCAGTGCCCGCAGCGCGGTGTGCGGGCTGACCGGCCGGTACCGGCCGTGTCCCTCCCGTCTCAGCATGCCCAGGTCCACCAGCCGGGAGACGGTGCGCCTGATCCGGCTGGGCGTGGTGCCCAGGGCCTCGGCGATCTCGGCAGCAGTCCGGTCCGACCTGGTCAGGTAGATGCGGTAGACCCGTTCGTCGAACTCGCTGATCCCCAGGGTGCTCAGCACCGGCCGCCCTCCCCGTGATCACCGTCCGGCCGGCCGTCGGGACGACCGTGACGCGAATCGCCAACTGGCGATGTACGACAGAAGTTTGATCTAGACATCAGTCATTCACAAGCTTTGACTCTGAACGTTCACGCCACCTGTGGAAGGGCTCCGAGCACCCTCGGCGCCCACGACCGGTCAGGCGGCGCCACTTGGACGGCAGCGGACGAACGTGCCCTGCCCGACAGCAGAGCCGGGAGAGACCTTGTGAAAGCACACCGCCGCAGACGCTGGAGTGTGCCGGTTGCCGCCGGCGCTCTGGTACTCGCGCTGGCCGGCCCCTACGAGGCGACGGCCCTCGCGTCCTCGGCAGCCCGTCCCGACGCCGTCGGCTCCCCGTCCACCGCAGCCACGTCCGACCGGGTCCCCGCCGGCGACCACTCCGTCACACTGATCACCGGTGACGTGGTCACCACCCGCGCGAGCTCCGGCACCGGCGGCATCGTCAGTGTCCGCGGTGCCGACGGGCGTCCGGTGCAGACCCACATCCTCACGTCGGACGACGACCTGTACGTGTTCCCCGAGTCCGTGCTGCCCTACGTGGCCGAGGGCATCCTGGACCGGCAGTTGTTCGACATCACGGCCATGATCGCCGACGGGTACGACGACGCGCACCGTGACCGGCTGCCGCTCATCGTCTCCTACACGCGGTCCGCCGACGCCCGCGCCAAGGCCGCCGCCCTGCCCGACGGGACCACCCGGGTCCGTACCCTCGACGGCATCAACGGCGCCGCCCTCACCGCGGACCGCTCGCACGCCGCGGACTTCTGGAAGTCCGTGGCCGGGACTGCGGCGACAGCGGGAGCCCGCAAGCGGTCCGCCGCACCCGCCTTCGCCGACGGGATCGCGCACATCTGGCTGGACGGCCTCGTCCACGCCGACCTCGCCGACAGCACGGCGCAGATCGGTGCCCCCCAGGTCTGGGCGGACGGCGACACCGGACAGGGCGTGGACGTGGCCGTCCTGGACACCGGCGTCGACGCGGGACACCCCGATCTCGCGGACCGGGTCGCGAGCCGGCAGAGCTTCGTACCGGACGAGAACACGGACGACCACTTCGGCCACGGCACGCATGTCGCGTCCATCATCGCCGGCAGCGGCGCGGCCTCCGACGGCAAGGAGAAGGGCGTCGCCCCCGGTGCCCGCCTCGACATCGGCAAGGTGCTGGACGACACCGGGTCCGGTCAGACATCATGGGTCCTGGCCGGTATGGAATGGGCCGCGGTCGACCAGCACGCCAAGGTCGTCAACATGAGCCTCGGCGACGGTCAGCCCTCCGACGGGACCGACCCCCTCAGCCAGGCCGTCGACACGCTCAGCGCCGAGACCGGCGCGCTGTTCGTCGTCGCCGCCGGCAACGCGGGCGCACCCGACACCGTCAGCGCGCCGGGCGCGGCGAGCGACGCGCTGACCGTGGGAGCCGTCGGGTCCGACGACACCCTGGCCGGGTTCTCCAGCCAGGGTCCCCGCGTGGACGGCGCACTGAAGCCGGAGATCACGGCCCCCGGCGTCGACATCCTCGCGGCCAACTCCCAGTTCGACGGCAACGGCGAGGGTGCCTACCAGACCATGAGCGGCACCTCCATGGCCACGCCCCACGTGGCGGGCGCCGCCGCGCTGATGGCCGCCGCTCATCCGGACCTCACCGGGAGCCAGCTGAAGGATCTGCTGACCAGCAGCTCGCAGCAGACCCCGCAGTACGACGCCTTCCAGGCGGGCAGCGGCCGCCTCGACGTCGCCGCGGCCTCGCACGCCGGAGTCTTCGCCACGGCGACCGCGTACGCCGCGCAGGTTCAGCAGGGCCCCGCCGACGGCGTGCGGCGCCCGGTGACGTACACCAACACCACCGGCACGCCCGTCACGCTCGCGCTGAGCGTCGAGGCGGCACACGCCCCCGCCGGGGTGTTCCGGCTCTCCGCCTCCCAGGTGACCGTGCCGGCCCACGGTACCGCCGGTGTCACCGTGACCATCGACGGTTCGGGCGTCACCACCGGCGGCCGGTACACCGGCCAGGTGGTCGCGAAGAGCGCGGACGGGAAGACCGCGGCGCACACCGCCGTCTCCCTCGGCGATGTCCAGCACAAGCTGACCATGGTGTTCAAGGACGCCCAGGGGCAGCCCATGTCCGGCGTGGTCGAACTGCTCAGGTCAGGTGACGACGTCCCGCAGTTCGTGGTGATCGACGGCTCCGGCACGGCGCAGATGTACCTGCCGAACGACGTCTACTCGGTGCTGTCCTTCAAGACGGTGCAGGGCGTTCACGGACCCCACTCCTGGGGCATGGCGCTGCTCGGCGACCCCGACGTCCGCGTGGACCGCGACACGACCGTCACGCTCGACGCGTCCAGGATCGACCGAGTCGACATGACGACCCCTCAGCGGACCGAGACGACCTACCAGCGACTGGACTACACCCGCCTGATGGGCGGCCAGAACTGGCGGGACTACATGGAGACCCAGACCAACTACGACAGCCTCTGGGCCCAGCCGACCACCCACAAGGTCACCCACGGCGACTTCTACCTGGCGGCCCGCTGGCGCAAGGAGCAGCCCGCCCTGGCCGTCTCCACCAGGACGACCGACTTCACCGACGTGCTGCGCCAGGACGGGGTCACCCCCCTGCCCAAGGGCACCGCCAAGCTCCCGCTGGTCTTCGCCGGTCAGGGCGCGACCACCGACTACGCCCACCTGGACGTGCGCGGCAAGGCCGTGGTGGTACGCCGTAACGACGACGTGTCCGACATGGACCAGGCATCCGCCGCGGTGGCCGCGGGCGCGAAGCTCATGCTGGTCGTGAACAACGTGGACGGCCGCGGCTTCCGCTCCTACAACGCGCCGTTCAGCTCGACGCCCGTCCGGCTCGACGTGGGCCTGCTCAGCACCGACGAGGGCGAGAAGCTCGTCCGGCAGGCCCAGGCCCGAGGCGCCTCGGTCACGGTCGGCTCCACGCCCGTGAGCCCGTACGTCTACGACCTCGACCAGACCTGGCACAACGAGATCCCCGGCCACATGGTGGTGCAGGGCGGTTCCAAGAACCTCGCCCGGGTCGACGAGACCTTCGACAGCCCGGCCCCCGGGAGCACCGGCGGCGAGTTCCGGTTCGACTGGCCCACCTACAACAACTGGGCCATCGGGTCGATGATGCCGGAGCCGGTGCGCGGCGAGCGCACCGACTGGGTCTCCACCGGAGCCTTCAACACCTGGAGCCAGAGCGCGTACGCGGACGGCCTGGTCTTCGAGGCCGGTGCCAAGACCTCCTACCGGGCGGGCAGTACGCAGTCCGAGGAGTGGTTCAAGCCGATCGAACGGCCCTACCTGAACGACGACTACAGCCTGCCCACGCGCAGGGGTGACCACCTGTACATCGACACCCCGGGCTGGGGCAGCCGCAACCACGTCGGCATGAACCAGATCGACGGCGGAGCGGAGCAGCGGCAGACCCTCTACCAGGGCACCACGGAACTGGGCACGGGAACCTTCACGAACGTCTCGGGCGACGCACCCGGCGCCGGCAGGCTGCCGTACCGGCTGGTCGTCACCGGCAAGCGCGACGTGCCGTTCACCCCGTACTCCACCAGCACCCGTACCGAGTGGGACTTCACCTCGAAGGCGACGGCTGACGGCTCCGAGGCGGTGCTTCCGCTGCTGCAGATCGACTACGAGGTCGGCACAGACTCGGCCGGGCGGGCCGGACGGCACGACACCCTGTCCGCCACCGCCGCGCACCTGCCGGGTGCCGCCGGCACCGGCCGGGTCGGCGCGGTCGCCCTGGAGATGTCCTACGACGACGGCACGACGTGGCACAGGGTCACCCGTGATCACGACGGGCTCTACCACCTCGATGCCCCGAAGAGGGCGTCCTACGTGTCGCTCAGGGCGAGCGCCGAGGACTCGGCGGCCAACGCGGTCCACCAGAGGGTGATCCGGGCCTTCGGTCTGCGCTGACACGCAGTCGAAGACCAGGCGCGGACGACGAACGGTCCGTCCGGGGTCGCACGACCCCGGACGGACCGTTCGCCACGCCGCGCGGCTCGCCGGCCAAGTGCCCTGTTGATCATGGCGAGTGTGCCCCGCAGGTCATCGAAGCGGAGGGACGCGATGGCCGGCAGGGCAGGCGCGCGCGCCGATCGTGCACATGTGTGATGCATATGTCGCGAGCAGATGTACGTGGTGGAGACACTGTGTTCGCCATCATGATCACGCGGGGTGCCTGTGCGGGGGGCATGAACGTCGCGTGTTCCCGGACCGGCACCGCAACGGCAGAGATTCGTCGGCACAGGTCCGCACCACCCGGTAACAAGAGAGGCCGCCCCGTGAATCGACCGCCGTTCCTGCCCGCCGTCGCCCTGTCGGCCAGGCAGAGTCTGGGCATGTCACCTCAGCAGGTGACGGAGCAGATGAACGCGTGCGGGGTCCCCGTCGACATCTCACAGGTCCACGGATGGGAGGTCGGGGAGTACCGACCCACGGAACGCGAGCTGTTCGCCCTCGCGGACGTGCTGTGGTGCCGCACCGCGGATCTGATGGGGGTCGAGGATCCGCGCACGCTGATGGAACTCCGCCTGATACGTCAGTTCACCACGGCCAAGCTGGCTGAGCTGATCGGAATGGAGCCGGCTCGGTACGAGCGGGCCGAGGAACGCAACGCATGGACCGGCGACGCAGAGCAGACGGCCGCCCTGCTGCGGGTGCTGAACCTCACCCCGCTCCAGCTCAGGGCCGCCGCGCAGCCCGGTACACCGCGGCTGCCGGAGAGGGCCCCGAGCCGCACGCGGTCACGGTGAGTCCTGCCGGCTACTCGGGGCGGCGGCGGGCGAGCAGCGTCGAGTCCTCGACGTCGACGTCCACGCCGTCCCGGACGAGCGTCCGGGGCCGCTGCTGCGCCGCGAGCACCTCGAACCCGTCGGGCAGCCCCGGCAGCAGCTCCTCCGCCAGGAACATGGCCCGCAGGTGCATCTGGGTGAGCTGGGTGAAGTGCGCGGTGGGGGAGTGCCCGACCACCAGGAGACGCCCGCCGGGAGCGACGGCCTGGGCGAGCTGCCGCACCACGTCCACCATCGCGCCGTTCGCCGGGTGCAGGTAGTGCGTCGTCACCAGGTCGTACGTCCGTCCGCCCGCCGCGAAGTTCCGCGCGTCGGTACGCCACCAGTCGGTCCGCTCGGCCACGCCGGCCTCCTCGGCGTGCCGGGCGGCCCGCGCGAGACCCTCGGCCGAGAAGTCCGCGCCGGTGACCGTCCAGCCCTGGCGTGCCAGCCAGATCACGTCACCCCCCTCACCGCAGCCGACGTCGAGCGCGCGCCCGGCGTGCAGCCCCTCGGCCACGGCGACGAGCTGCGGGTTGGGTGTTCCCCGCCAGACGGACTCCTTCCCGGCGTACCGCGCGTCCCAGCCCGCCGGTTCGAACATCGCGGCCTGCCCGTCGGCCGGTGAGGTCTTCTCTGTGCCCATGAGGCGTCGTCCTTCCACGGTGCGGAGCGGGGGCGCCGGTGTGCCCGGCGTCCCCCGCCGCACCCGCCGCCGGTCCCGGTACGGGACCCCACCCGGCGGTCGATGCCGACCCGGGCGCCCAGACCGGAAATCCTGCCCGGCAACGTCGGGCGCGGCCACAAACGTTGCCGGGTCGGCAAAAGCGCTGGTCCCACCGTGCGGAGGTCGCCGAAACGGTCATGCGTGGGCTCGGATGCGGGGGACCCTCCCATCGAGTCCGGCCGTCGGTCAGGTCACGCCGCGGGAGCCGTGACCGCCCAGTCGCCGGCGGGCAGGGTCTCGGTGCCGTCGGACTGCACGGCCGTCACCCAGTAGTAGCTGGTCGTGCCACGACGGGCGCCCGTGTCGACGTACTCGAACGTCCCGGCGGACGCCTCGTCGATCTTCTCGTAGGCGGAGGTGGCCGCGTTCCACCGGTAGACGCGGAAGCCCCGTGCGGACGCGGAGGCGCCTTCTCCGCCCGCACCGGGTCCGGACCACGTCAGACGGTTTCCTACGGAGCCCTCCGCCGCGGACACCTCCAGGTGCAGAGGCGAGCCCTCGGGCGTCGCGACGCTCGGCGTCATGTCGAGCTCCGTCGCGGTCACGATCTGGGCCTCGCCGGTCCACTGGAAGTGGGAGTTCCCGGCATCGTCGACGGCGTCGACGACGAAGCAGCTCTCCTCGCCGTCGGGGAGGGTGGTGTACGCGTACGAGGTGGTGTCGGCCGGCAGGTAGTAGCCCGGGGAGAGGGAGCACACCTTCTCGTCGTCGTCTCCCCAGAGTTCGCCGCGGCGGACCACGTAACGCGCCAGGTCCGGGGTGGGGTTGGCGTCCCAGTTCACCGCGAAGCCGTATTCGGTCGGGACGACGGTGACCCCGGTGACGGCGGAGGGCGGGGTGAGGTCCCTGCGGGTGCCGCCGACGGGGACGGAACGCGCCGACTCGTTGCCCGCCGCGTCGAGGGCGGTCACGCGGTAGGAGTAGTCCACGTCCTCGGCGGCCGAGGTGTCCACGTACGACACCTGGCCGGTACCGCCGAGGAGGGCGTACGTCCCCTGGGCGCCGGTCGCCCGGTAGACCCGGTACGAGGACGCTCCCTCGACCGCGCTCCACCCGATCCGCAGACCGTCGGCCTCGGGGGCCGAGGCCGGTGCGGTGGGGACGGCGGGTGCGGTGCGGTCGGCGCTCACCACGGCCTGGTCGGCGGAGCCCGCGGAGACGTTGCCGGCCCTGTCGTAGGCGCGGACCTCGTAGTAGTACGTGTCGCCGCTGGCCGGAGGGGTGTCGGTGTACGAGGTGGAGGTGGTGGTGGCCAGGGGAGTGCTGCCGAAGGCCGCGCCCTTCAGGCGGCGGTAGACGCGGTACCCGGCGAGGTCCATCTCGCTGTTCTTCGTCCAGGTGAGCTTCGCCTTGCCCGCGGTCCTGTCGTACGAACCCGAGGCGCCCGCCGGTGCGAGCGGCCTGACCTTGTCGGCGGTCGTCGAGGTGTCGGGCGCGTAGCCGAACGTGACGTTCGCCGAGCCCGTCCAGTTGGCGTAGTCCACGCGCAGGGTGTGCCGGCCCGCCGGGATCGTGACGTTGACGGTCTTCTTGACCGTCGTCGAGCCGTTCTTCCACAGGTCGACCTTGCGGGAGGTGTCGACGTAGACGCGGATGCCGTCCTGGACGGCGAGCGAGAGGGTGAAGGGGCCACCGGAGCCGAAGTCGCGGGTGACACTCCAGCGGACCGCGAAGTCGTTCGTCGGCAGGCCGGAGGCGGGCGCCTTGGCGCCCCACTTCTCGTCGATGGCGCTGTCGCAGTCGGTCCGCTTCGCAGCGCCCGAGAAGGTGGTGTTCGCGAAGAACTGCCGTTTGTACACCGGTGAGGTGCAGGCCGCCACGGCGGACGCGGGGACGGCGGCGACGGTGAGCAGCCCGCCGGCGGTGGCGAGCACGACGGCGGTTGCGGACGCCGTGAACGTGCATCGTCGAGTTGAGTTCATTCGGCCCTCTGGTCCTGATCGGGACGGGCGTTCCGGCCCGTGATGATCACGACTCGCAAGGTGGGGGGTTGGTTGTACGAATCTTTACTCCCACCAGGACTCCGCTTGGCGGAAGTGTCCGCCAGAAGCGTCTCCGCGCCGCTGCCGGGGCACGAGGCGCGCGTCCTGCCCGCCGGCGTCGGGGGCCGCGTCGGAGCCGGGCCGGTGCACCCGCCCCGAGGCGCCCGCGATCCGTGGGGGGATGATCGTATGACTGAACCCCGACCGGGGTAGGACGGACACCGAGCGCCTTCCCGCAGCGGAAGACGCCTACCCGCACCCCGGCCGGCGACGCCGGCAAGACAGAAGGACGAGGCAGTATGGCCAGCGGCACCGTGAAGTGGTTCAACGCCGAAAAGGGCTTCGGTTTCATCGCCCAGGACGGCGGCGGACCGGACGTCTTCGCCCACTACTCCAACATCTCCGGCAACGGGTACCGCGAGTTGGTCGAGGGCGAACCCGTCACGTTCGACGTCACCCAGGGCCAGAAGGGCCCCCAGGCGGAGAACATCGTCCGCGGCTGACGCCCGCCCCCGTCTCCGGGGTCCCGTGCGCCGTCGGCCCGGGACACCGGTGCGGGGGTGCTTCGAACCGTTCTCACCGGTCCCGGAGAGAATCCGGGCATGGTGATGGCACGGCACTGGTACTCCTCCTCGCCCGTCGTGGACGGGCATCCGCTCCTGCGGGAGCCGGGCTTCTGGCCGGCGCACCTGGCGGACTTGTCCCGGGGCGCGGCCCCCGAGGACTTCGGCTCCGACGCGGGGGACGCCGGCGCCATGCTGGAGCGGCTCCACGATCCTTCGGCGTGGCCGGTGTTCACGGTGCCTCTGGTCGGCGGCTTCGCGATCGTGCTGCACTACAACAGCGGTGAGGAATGCACGACCACCGACTACTTCCTGACGCATCCCGACTGGAGCCGGGATCTCGTCCTGGCCAGCGACGACCAGGAGCGTATCGGTCCCGGACTGTGCTGGCCCGAACTCGCCGCGCTGCTGAACGCACCGCCAGGCGCCACGGGTGTCACCGACCCCGACGCCCGGCTTCTCCTCCTTCTGCCGGTTCTCGGGGACGCCGCGGTTCCGGAGGAGGCCGTGACGGCCGTGGGCCGGGCGCTCGTCGCCCACGGGGCTCCCGAGGGGAGCCGGGCGTTGGCGGGACGTCTGCTCCAAGGGCACCCCATGTGGGGCGCGGAGGCCTGGTCGTTCGACGAGGACGAACGAAGCTGGATCTGCGAAGGCGAGCGCAGCCCCCGCAGGACTCCCCTGGGTGACCATCTGCCCGCCCGGCAGCGGACGGCCCTCGAGGCGTGTCTCGAGCCCGGCTGACCGTCTCGGGCCGCGCTCGCCCTGATCCCGGGACCCGCTCAGGGCACGTGCGGTCCGGAGACGTAGCGGCCGTTGCGGTCGTACGGCCAGGCGTTGGCGACGCATCCGTGCAGCCCCTTGATCTGCTGCATCATGACCGGTGCGAGTTGTCCGGGACCCCCGCAGGTCATGTGGGTGAGGCCCAGGGCGTGACCCATCTCGTGGTTGATGATCAGTGCACGGTACTCGTGGATGGGGCCGTCGAACGTGGGCGAGCCCCTGACCCAGCGCTTGAGGTTCACCACCACACCGCCGGGGATCTCGCAGTTGTACTCGCCGTGGGTGCTCTGGTGGATCCCCGCCCAGCACAGGGCGTCGGCCGTCCCCGGTGTCGCGATCTTTATCATCAGGTCGTACGGCTCACCCGTCCCCACCAGCCGGAACGAGTTGTTGCCGCTGTGGGTCCAGCCCCGGGGGGCGGCGAGTATGCCGGCGATCTCCTCGGCAGCCTGTCCCGGTGAGACGTCGAGTCCGCTCTCGACCTGCACCGCGTAGCGGATCAGATGCGCGCCACGGCCGACCTTCGCGCCACCGGCACGCGCGGTGACGAAGGCGCCGCTGCCCGTCGGAGGGACGTCGATCTCGGTAGGAGTCGGGGGAGGCGTGGGGGAGGGCGTGGGAGTGTGCCTGGGCGAGGGGGTGACGTGCTTCGCGATGCGCGCGGGCGCCGAACCGCTCGGCGCTCCGCTTTGCCCGCCGTTCACGAAGAACGCCGCGGAGCCGAACAGGCCGGCGGCCGCCAGCGCCAAGATCAGGGAACGCCGGCCGAGGCGGCGTGGACCGCTCCGGCGGCGTGACGACTGGTGACGCCCACGACGCCGGCTCCCCTTGGGAGGACGGTTGCGGTGGGAGGCGGCGCCATCGGTGGGCGGTGCGGATTCCCGCTCTCGTGCCGAATACATGGCAGCTCAAACTGGTCATTCCAGATGATCGCCATAGGTTCGGATGATCACGAAGGGATAACGGTCGATTCTGTTTATGACCGTTCTGCCACAAGCCCGCAGGGGGCCCCTTTTCCGGAGCGGCCGTCGAAAACGATCCGCCTACACTGTCGAGGTGTCGCGAGTCCTTATTGTCGAAGACGACCCGGATGTCCGTAACGCCGTCACCTTGGCGCTTCGGCATCAGGGTCACGACGTCATGGCCGCCGGGACGGGCGAAGAGGGTCTGGAACAGCTCCATCCCTTCCGCCCGGACGTCGTGGTGCTGGACCTCATGCTGCCCGGCATGTCCGGCCTCGACGTCTGCCGCCGGATCAGGGGCCGCGACCAGGTGCCGATCATCATGGTGACGGCCAAGGGCGACGACATCGACGTGGTCGTGGGGCTGGAGGCCGGTGCCGACGACTACGTCGTCAAGCCCGTACGGGCCCGGGTGCTCGACGCGCGCATACGGGCCGTACTGCGCAGACAGGGCCAGCCGCTCGCCGACGGTGTCCGTCCCAGGGCGGAGTCGCACGGCACGCTGGTCATCGACCGGGCCGGACTCGTGGTGACGAACCACGGCTCACCCGTCGCGCTCGCCCCCTCGGAGCTTCGGCTGCTGCTGACCCTGTCGGCCTCGCCCGGCCGGACCTTCAGTCGCCAGCACCTGCTGGAAGCGGTCTGGGAGCACAGCTACCACGGCGACATACGACTCGTGGACGCCTGTGTGAAGCGGCTCCGCAACAAGCTGGGTGAGCTGAGCGGAGATCCCCAGTACATACAGACCGTACGCGGCTTCGGCTACCGGTTCGTCTCCCCGTGAACGGCGAGAGGGGCGCACAGGCGCGAAGGACCGAAGTCGCGGGCCCGGCCGTGGGTGAGCACGATTCCGCGCCGGCCGAACGGGGCACGAGGCCCGTGCGGCTCTTCCGGGCGCTCCTGGCCCGCATCCCGCTTCCGCTGCGCGGACTGCGCGCCCGCCTGGTGGCCGCCTTCGTCCTGGTGGCCGTCGTCAGCGCCCTGAGCACCGGGGCCCTGGCCTTCCGCGAGGCGCGCACGGGCGTGCTCCAGCAGAGCCAGGACTCGGTGATCAAGCAGTTCCGCAAGAGCGTCGAGAGCGCGGCTCCGAACATCTCCGCCACACCTGACCAGAGTGAACTCCAGGCGGCGGTGAACCGCGTGCTCTACGACAACCCGTCGCAGGGCTGGCGGGTGATGGCCACCTACGGCAGCCTCCGCACCTGGGCGCCGAGCGCCGAATTCCAGGAGCTGAGCCCGGACCTGCGCCGGACCGTGGCCACCACCAGCGCCACCGTCTTCCAGCGGGTCAACGTCGACGGCCGTCCCTGGCTCGTCGTCGGCACGCCGATCACCTACGACAGCGCCAAAGGCAAGTCCCGGCTCTCGGGAACGGCGATGTACCTGGTGGTGTCGCAGGACGCCGAGGAGGGCTACGTCCAGGCGATGGTCAGCGGCATCGAGCGTGCCACCGTCGTCGCGCTGGCCCTCGCCGTCGTCCTGGCGCTGCTGGCCGCCGGCGGTGTGCTCCGTCCCGTGCGGGCGCTGGGCCGGGCGACGCGCCGGATGGCCGAGGGGCATCTCGACGTCCGCCTGGCCGTCAACGGTTCCGACGAACTGGCGGAGCTCTCGCAGTCCTTCAACGACACGGCGGCCGCGCTGGAGCGTTCGGTCGCCGAACTGCGCCGCATGGAAGCCCGGGCGCGCCGCTTCGCCGCGGACGTCTCCCACGAACTGCGGACGCCGCTCACCGCGATGGCGGCGCTCACCGACGTGCTGGACGAGAACGCGCTGCGGCACGACCGGGAGACCGGTGACGCCCTGCGGCTCATCAGCGAGGGGACCACACGACTGAGCGCACTGGTGGAGGACCTGATGGAGATCTCACGCTTCGACGCGGGTGTGATCAGGCTCAACCTGGACGAGGTCGACCTGGCGGAGTCCGTACGGCGCACCCTCGCCGCCCGCGGCTGGCAGGACCAGGTGGAGACCCACCTGCCCGCACCCGGTGCCGTCCGGACACGGGTGGACCCGCGCCGCCTCGATGTCGTCATGGCCAATCTGGTCGGCAACGCGTTGCGGCACGGGGCGCCACCGGTGCGGCTGACCATGAGGGTGCGCGAGGAAGGGGCGGACGTGGCGTGGGCCGTCATCGAGGTGACCGACAGCGGACCCGGGATCGCCGAGGGGGCGATGCCGCACATCTTCGAGCGCTTCTACAAGGCCGGGGCCTCGCGGGCCAGGAGTGAGAGCAGCGGGCTCGGCCTGGCCATCACGGCGGAGAACGTGCACCTGCACGGCGGACGGATCAGCGCGTCGAACCTCCCCGGGGGCGGGGCGGCGTTCACGGTCGAACTCCCCCTGCGCCGCGAGTCCCCGGCCCCCGACCACAACGCGTTCGCGGGTGCCCGGTGAGGCGCTCGCGCGTGACGGCGCTGCTGACCGGGCTCGTGGCCGGGCTGACGCTGGCGGGGTGCGGGGTCCCCCCGTCCGGCGTCATCCAGGCAGGCCCGGCGGCGAGCGGCATCTTCCCGCCCGGCGGCGCGGAGCCCACGACGGCCACCGTCATCCCCCTCTATTTCGTCCACGACGGTGCGCTGAAGCCCTATCCGCGCAAGACCGTGACCCCCACGGATGTCCAGTCCGTCCTGGACATGCTGTTCGCCGGGCCCATCGGGCAGGAGTCCTCGTCGGCCACCACCAACCTGCCCCGCCTGGCCGGCGCGCCGGAGGTGACGATCGACGGCAGCAGAGTCCTGACCGTTCGACTGCCCGAAGAGGCAGGCCACCTGGGCAAGCTGGCCCTGATGCAGTTGACATGCACCCTGGCCGCGGTCGCCGGCCCGCTGGTCGCGAAGCCCGTGGGCAGCCCGAGCGGGGGCGCCTCCGCGGCTGTCCCTTCCGACAACGGCCAGGATTCCCTGGCCCGCACGAAAGTCAGGGTGAGCGGGAGCGGATGGACGACAAACCTGTCCGGAAGCTCGTGCCCCCACCTGCTCCCGTCGTAGCGGCAGCAGCGACCGTTCTCCTCCCGGACCTCGTGCGGGGGTCCTGGCGGTCGGGTGCGACGCGCTGTCAGCGCACCGATGACCCGCCGCTACGCCCGCACCCCTCTGCGGACCCCTTGTCCGGGCCGGTGTCGGCGGTCGCGGTCAGCTGGACGCCGAGGAGACGCCCGGCCGGATTCACCGTCACCGCGAGTGAGGTCACGGCCCGCATGCGGTCGTCGCGGTAGGGGTACGACACGGTCCACGTCCCGCCCGCGCCGTCGTCGGTCCGGTCCACCGAGGGCTGCTTCGTGTCGGCGGTGGGGTAGTGCGCGGCCACGTACTCGCCCGCGGCCAGCTCGGCGGTGGCCGTGTCGCGGACGTGCCCGGGAGAGCCCGGGATGGGTATTCCGCTCGCTGCGGCGTCGGACCCGAGCCTGGTCATCACGTCGATGCGGAACCGGTCCGGGGCGGGCCAGTTCATGACGGCGACCGCACTGGGTTCCAGCTCCGCCCACACCTCTTCGTTCAGGCCGTCGATCCCGCACGGTGTGTCGTCCATGACGCGGCCGATCCTCACGCCGTCGCCCAGTGCCTGGCGGATCGCCTGCCCCACCACCGCCCGCTGGCCCGCGGAGGCCTGTCTGCTCGGCTCGGCGTGGTCGACGACCCGTACGTCGACGACCGTGCTCAGCACGACGGCGACGGCGAGGAATCCCAGCCCGGTCGTGACCTGGAGCGTGCGGTGACGCCTGGGCCAGGGCGGCGGCGTCGAGCCGGCGAGACGGAGGGAGACCACCGCGGCGGCCGCGCCCACGACCGCGCCGGCCACGTTGGTGATGAGGTCGCCGGCGTCGCAGTAACGGCCGATCACGGGGACACAGGCCTGGACGGTCTCGATCCCGCAGGCCAGGAGGACCGACAGCAGCAACGGCGGGAGCGGACGCCGGGCCGCTCGGACGCCGAGGAAGCCGATGGGCACGAACAGGGCGACGTTCATCCACCCTTGGGTCGTCCCGAACGACTCCCACACGTCCTTGCTCACGGTGCAGCGCACATAGCCCGTCCCGACGGGTCTGAACCAGAGCGTCAGGAGCAGGGTTGCCGTCGTGGTGGCCGCCCATGCCGCGTAGGTCCAGGGCCGGTCGGACCGGCCACGCAGCGCGAACGCGACGCTCCCCAGTACCGCGGCGGAGACCAGGGCGACGAGGAGGAGGTAGAGAAGGTGGCCTCCGAAAACGAGAGCGAGCAAGGCCGTGCCTTTCGAAAGCGGGAGGGGATCGGTCGAGGGCGCGCGATCGGGCGCGTCGGAGATCACCCTGGCTCCCGCAGGTGATGGCTTCGGGCTCAGTTCACGACCAAGCTGTAACAGCGTCGGTGGTATCGAACCCGTCCGGGCGGCCGGTCCGGTGTGCGTTCTGGGCGGCGGAGAGCAGGGGCCGGCCGGCGGCGAGCACACCGTTGGTGGGGCACTCCTGGGGAGGGGGCCGCTGTCATCGCCGCGGCGGCCGAGGCAACCGGCGTCCGCGCGGTCGCCACGATCGGGGCACCGGTGGACCCCAGGCACGTCGAGAGACAGCACGACGCCGTCCTGGACCGTGTTCTGGGCCAAGGGACGCACGAGTGGTTCGTCGGCGGGAGAAGGCCGGTCCTCGAGCGTGCGTCCGTCGACAACGTCCGACACGCTCGTCTGCACGACCGGACAAGGGAGTTGCACCTGCCTCTCCTTGTCCTGCATTCACCGGCCGGCGCCACCGTCGACATCGTCAACGCAGGGGAGATCTTCCGCAGGGCACGGCATCCCAAGAGCTTCGTCGCACTCGACGTACCTCAGGGGGCAGCGGCCGCGCCGGGCGACACGGGTGGCTCCGACGCCGACGCAGGTGGCACCGCGGATCCTGTGGTTCCGTCAGCCTGCCGCTGACGGGCTCCACCGCACCGCGGCCCGGCACCTCACGGCCCCGTGCCACACCCTTCGGCTCACCGGCATGGGCGTTCCGCGGCGAGGCGGGTGGGTCCGCCGTGAACGCATGGGGCGGCGGCCGACAAGTACAGGGTGAGATGACGCTCGGCAGCCGGGGACGGAGATGCCGTGAAACCAGATGACGAGGAACACGGCGATCGTGCCGGTGACGCCCAGCTGTCCAGGGCCGCCGACGATCCCCGCCGCCTTCACGCCGCTTGTCGAGAACTACTCGGCCGCTCTGCACGGCTGTTTCGCGCGGCGCATGCCGGGCGCGGCGGACGATCTGCCCGCGGGTACGCGCTGCCCCGCACACCCGCCGACCGCTGCGACCGCAGCCGGGCGGCCGGAGGTTGTGCGGGGACGGGCGCACGGAGCAGCCCGGACGTCAGACGGTCGCGTCCGCCTTGCCGGGGTCGCTCGGGTGTGACTCCAGAGGGGTGACGACGGACGTCATCCAGGACCACAGCGGCAAGGTGCTCAGGATCTCGTCACGCAACTCGGCCTCGTCGTTGGCCCGCCACAGGGCGATGCTGCGCATCTCACCCACCGGACGCCAGATCCGGACCAGGTGGCCCGAGGCGATCAACTCGACGGCCCGGGCGGCCTCCGCGGCGCGACGGCGGTCGACTTCGGCCGCCTCGGTTCCCTCGGGAATGTTGGTGGTGACCTCGATCAGGAACTCTTTCACAAGCCAGCCTCTCTGTAGTGCTGCGACAAGACACCGCGGCCTAAGCCGTGGTGGGTGCGGTGCGGTAGAAATCCGCCGCGGTGAACGTGGCGGGCACGCCCAGCTCGGCGGCGACCGCTTGGACGGCCTTCTCGGCGGTGACGAGGTCCGCCTGCCCGTCGATGCCGAACGACGGCGCGATGAACCTCTCGTAATGCGCCCGGACTTCCTCTTGCGTGTGTCCGTTGAGGAAGGCCTGGAGATACCTGACCGTGGTGTCGGGTTCGTCCCGGATCACCCGTAGCGCGCGCCGGTGGGCCAGCACGACGGCCTGGACCGCGGGGTCCTCCGGATCGGTGTGGGTCGGGTCGACGGACACACCGACGGTGGGGATCTGGAAGAGGTCACCGGCGAAGGCCAGCACCTTCCAGACGTTCTCGGCCGCCACGGCTTCCGGCGCCAGGGCGTCACCCACCACCGCGGCGTCGATCGTGCCCTCGCGCAGCCGGCGCAGGTCCATGCCGTAGTCGCCGGGGGCACGGACGACGGTCTCGACATCGCGGTCCGGGTCCAGTCCGGCCTGGCGCAGCATGATGCGGGTGAAGCAGCCGGGCCCGGTGTGGGGCGGATGCACGGCCAGACGCTTCCCGGCCAGGTCGGCCAACGAGTCCAGGCCGGGACGGGCGAGGAACCAGAACTGGGGCCGCTGGGTGTTCACATTGAGCGCGACCCAGGGGATGCCGCCGACCAGCCGGGACAGCAGAGTCCGGCCCAGCCCGATGACGGCCCCGCGGCGCAGCCGTTCCGGGTCCCAGACCGAGCCGTCCCGCACGGCGACGTGGACACCGGCGTCGGCGTAGAAGTCCTGCTGGTCCGCGATGTAGGTGACCAGCTCTTCATGGGGTCCGCGCCCCACGTAGGCGAGATCGATCGTGTGCATGAGCGCCTTCCTCGGAGGTGGCTGTGTTCTGGACGCGGTCCGCCCGCCGGTCGCATCCGGGAGTGCCCGGCGGAGGTGGGTCCGGGACGGCGTGTCGCTACAGGGACGTCCTGTAGGGATCCGACCGAAATGCCGCTTCTGGTGTGGAATGCGTCACATGCCCGCTGTGCGGATGGGGGTGGACCCGGCGAGCCGGCCGCCGATCGTGCGGGGCGCCGGAAAGCCGGGAATTCCGGGGTGCCGAAGGATCTCCCGCACGGCATGGCGACGGCGGCAGAGCGGGGCCATTCCCGGGGGTGTGAGTGATCGGCAGCACTGTACACGCCGTCTCCGGCATGGCCGAACGTGCGAGCGAAGTTCCCGGCGGGCGGCGGATTCCTTGATCGACTTCCGTCGGCCGAGGTCTCTTCGCGGCCCCTCCGGGCCCGGTCGGGGTGCTTTGCCGCTCTCCCGTGATGTGCCATGAGTTCAACTCCAAGTTGCCGTCAGGTGAAGCGATTTGGCGATGTGTCACGTCTGCGCGCCGGCCCTGCGGTCCGGTCCTCGACGTGCCGGTGTCAGGTCCCCGGGGTGAGGACGCCTCCTCAGGAAGTCCCCAGGTGAGTCTTGACGCCGGTGAACACCCTACCTATGGTCGTTCCAAATGCTGGCGCGAGTTCGAGATAATGAACACGGGTGGTCAAAGATGACTCAGCAGGTGCGGGCTCTGGCAGGAACGCGGGTGATCGACGCCGCAACGATGGTTGCGGGCCCGCTGGGCGCGTCGATCCTGGCTGACTTCGGTGCCGACGTGGTCAAGGTGGAGCCCATCGCGGGGGACGAGTCCCGTACGTTCGGCCCCGGCCGGGACGGTATGAGCGGTGTCTACGCCGGGGTCAACCGGAACAAGCGGGCGATCGCACTTGATCTGCGCACGGAGGAGGGCCGGGAACTCTTCCACGAGCTGTGCGCCGGCGCCGACGTGCTGATCGAGAACATGCTGCCCGCGGTGCGTGCCAAGTTCGGCCTGACCGACGAGGAGCTCCGGGAGCGCCACCCCCACCTGATCTGCCTGAACGTGAGCGGCTACGGTGACAGCGGCCCGTCGGCCGGCCGGCCCGCGCTGGATCCCGTCGCCCAGGCACTCACCGGCATGATCCAGGGCACCGGGGACCCCGACGGCCGCGGCATCAAGGCCGGCCCGCCGGTCGCCGACAGCTCGGCCGGATACCTTGTCGCCATCGCGGCCCTGGTCTCACTCTTCGCCAGGCAGAAGACCGGAGCCGGCCAGAACGGCTCGGTGTCACTGGTGGCCTCGCTGTTCCACCTTCAGTCACCGTGGCTGGGCCAGTACATGCTGGCCGACTACGTGGCACCGCGCGTCGGCAACGCGAGCAACTTCTACGCGCCGTACAACGCGTACGCGACACGCGACGGCGGGGCCGTCCACATCGTCGCCTTCAACGACCGGCACTTCGAGCGGTTCGCGAAGGCGGCCGGCGCCGAGCACCTGCTCGACGACGAGCGGTTCACGAACGCGGCGAGCCGGCTGGCCCACCGCGAGGAACTCGACGTGGTGCTCGCTCCCTGGTTCGCCGAGCGCGACCGCGACGACATCGTCACCCTGCTCACCGACCAGAACATCATCTGCGCCCCGGTCCTCGCGTACGACGAGGCCGTCGAGCACCCCCAGATCCGCGCGCTCGAGATGGTCGTCGGCCTGGAGAGCGAGGCACTCGGCGAGGTCCGGGTACCGGGCCTGCCGATCAAGCTGTCGGACACTCCGGGCCGTGTGGAGCGTCCGCCGACCGCCCTGGGCGAGCACACCGCCGAGCTTCTCAAGGAGCTCGGACACAACGACCAAGACATCGCACGGCTGCTGGCCGCGCGCGTCGTCCGCTGAACACACAACGTCCTGACAGGAGCATCACATGAAGGTTGGTATCAGGATCCCCGGCGCCGGTCCCTGGGCCGGACCGGACGCGATCAGCGAGGTCTCCCGCTACGCGGAGAAGATCGGCTTCGACTCGCTGTGGATGACTGACCACGTGGCCCTGCCCACGAAGGTGGAGACGGCCTACCCGTACACCGCCGACGGCAAGTTCCTCTGGGCGCCCGAAACCCCCTACCTGGACTGCCTCACCGCGCTGACCTGGGCCGCGGCCGCGACGGAGAC
The DNA here is from genome assembly GCF_042754285.1 of Streptomyces sp. NPDC059224. Lineage (NCBI taxonomy): Bacteria > Bacillati > Actinomycetota > Actinomycetes > Kitasatosporales > Streptomycetaceae > Streptomyces > Streptomyces sp. NPDC059224. The sequence continues at coordinate 113,230 of NZ_JBHZAN010000011.1, read as the reverse complement.
CGTCGAGCTGGGTACGTCCTGCCTGATCCTGCCCTGGCGCCCGCTGGTGCAGACGTCGAAGACGCTCGTGAGCATCGACGTCCTGTCCAAGGGCCGGCTGTCCGTCGCCATCGGCGTCGGCTGGATGAAGGAGCAGTTCGAGGCGCTGGGCGCGCCCTTCAAGGACCGCGGCCGCCGGGTGACCGAGATGGTCAAGGCCATGCGCCAGATGTGGACCGAGGACGAGGTCTCCTGGGACGGCGACTTCTACAACCTGCACGACTTCATGATGTTCCCCAAGCCCGTGCGGGGCACGATCCCGGTCTGGTTCGCCGGCTACAGCGAGGCGTCGCTGCGCCGTATCGCCGCGATCGGTGACGGCTGGCACCCGCTGGCCGTGGGCCCGGAGGACTACGCCGGCTACCTCGCCACGCTGAAGTCGTACGTGGCGGAGGCCGGCCGTGACATGAGCGAGATCACGCTCACCGCGCGCCCGCTGCGCAAGGCGCCCTACAACGCCGAGACGATCGAGGCGTACGGCGACCTCGGCGTCACGCACTTCATCTGCGACACCTCGTTCGAGCACGCCACGCTCGACTCCGCGATGGAGGAGCTGCAGGCCCTCGCCGAGGCGGTCCTGCCGACCGCGCACCGCCTCCCCTGAGGCCCGAACGAAAGAGAGCCGATCATGCGTGCACTGACCTCCAGTGTTCCGCTGGTCCTCGGTGACCAGCTCACGGACGCCTCGAACGGAGCCACGTTCGAGACCGTCAACCCCGCCGACGGCAGTGTCATAGCGAAGGTCGCCGAGGCGACCGTGGACGACGTCGCCCGCGCCGTCCAGGCCGCGCGAGCCGGCGCCAAGGCCTGGCAGCGGATGCGGCCTTCGCAGCGCACCCGCCTGATGCTGCGCTACGCGGCGCTCATCGAAGCGAACAAGGAGCGGCTCGCGGAGCTGCAGACCCGCGACATGGGCAAGCCGATCCGCGAGTCCGCGAAGATCGACCTGCCGGTCATGGTCGAGACCGTCGAGTACTTCGCCGGGCTGGTGACCAAGATCGAGGGGCGGACGACCCCCGCCCCCGGCCGCTTCCTGAACTACACCGTGCGCGAGCCGATCGGTGTGGTCGGTGCGATCACCCCGTGGAACTTCCCCGCCGTGCAGTCGATCTGGAAGATCGCGCCGGCGCTGGCCATGGGCAACTCCATCGTGCTGAAGCCGGCGCAGCTTGCGCCCCTCGTGCCGGTGGCGCTGGGTGAGCTGGCCCTGGAGGCCGGCATCCCCGCCGGTGTCGTGAACGTCCTGCCGGGCCGCGGCTCGGTGGCGGGCAACGCGCTGGTCCAGCACCCGGGCGTCGGCAAGATCACCTTCACCGGTTCGACCGAGATCGGCCAGGAGATCGGCAGGATGGCGGCGGACCGGCTGATCACCACCTCCCTGGAGCTGGGCGGCAAGTCGGCACTGGTCGCCTTCGCGGACGCGTCCCCGAAGGCGGTCGCCGACGTGGTCTTCACGGCCATGTACGGCAACCAGGGCGAGACCTGCACCGCGCCCAGCCGGCTCCTGGTCGAGCGCCCGATCTACGACGAGGTCGTGGAGCTGGTCAGGGCGCGGGTCGACGCGGCCAGGGTCGGAGACCCGCTCGACCCCGAGACGGAGATCGGTCCGCTGGTCAACGCGGCACAGCGGGACTCGGTTCACTCCTACGTGGTGTCGGGTGCCGAGGAGGGTGCCCGTCTGCTGGCGGGGAGCACCGAGGCTCCGGCAGACGGTCCGGGCTTCTTCTACCAGCCGGCGCTGTTCGCGGACGTGGCCCCGGACATGCGGATCGCTCGCGAGGAGATCTTCGGCCCTGTCCTCGGCGTACTGCCGTTCGAGGGTGAGGAGCAGGCGATCGGGCTGGCGAACGACACGATCTACGGCCTCGCGGCCGGCGTGTTCACCCGCGACGTCGGCCGGGCCCTGCGCTTCGCGGGGACGCTGGACGCCGGGAACGTGTGGATCAACAGCTGGGGCGTGCTCAACCCGGCCTCGCCGTACCGCGGGTTCCGCCACAGCGGCTACGGCAGTGATCTCGGGCGCAGCGCGATCGAGAGCTTCACGAAGGAGAAGAGCGTATGGGCACGTCTGGACTAGCGCCGCAGGGCGCCGACGTCCCGGTCGTCGCCCGCCTGCGGGACCTTCGGGGTGTCTCCCGGTGGTCGCCGGCCGCGGACTACTCGATCGCGCAGGACGCGCTCTTCGCGCAGGATCCGGACGCGGTGGCCGTGCTCACGGCCGGACCGCAGGAAGTCGGCGAGATCACGTTCGGCGAGGTCCAGGAGGCCGCGCTGCGGGTCGGCGATGTACTGCGGGCGCAAGGAGTCGCTCCGGGCGACCGGGTCGCGCTCTACCTCGACCCCTCGCCGGCCGCGGCGGAGGCCGTCTTCGGAGTGCTGGCCGCCGGGGCGGTGCTCCTTCCGATCCCGCGTCTCATGGCCGGCGGCTCGGTCGCTCACCGCCTGAGCGACTCGGGGGCGAAGGTGCTCGTCACCGACGGGCTGGGTCTTGACCGGCTGCGGTCGACGGGCTGCGACGTCGAGGGCCTCGCCGTGCTGACGGTCGACGGGACCGAGGGGAGGGGGATTGCCGGCCGTAAGGTCGACGACCACTCCGCCGCACCCTGGCCGGCCGGTCCGACGACCCCCGCGCTGCTGATGTACACCTCGGGCACCAGCGGTCCGCCCAAGGGCATCCTGCACGGCCACCAGGTGCTGCTCGGCCACGCCGGAGTGGACTACGCCTTCGAGCTGTTCCAGCCCGGGGACGTCTACTACGGGACGGCCGACTGGGGGTGGATCGGCGGCCTCATGCTGGGGCTCCTCGTCCCGTGGTCGTTCGGCGTCCCGGTCGTCGCGCAGCGGCAGACGCGTTTCGATGCGAACGCCACGCTGGAGCTGTTCGAGCGGTGCGGCGTCACGACCGCCTTCCTGCCGCCTTCCGTCCTGCGCCTGTTGCAGGCGAACGGCCGGACGCCGGAGCGCAGGCTGCGTGCCGTCGTCACCGGCGGCGAACCGGCGGGGCGCTCGGAGATGGCGTGGTCCCGGCTGCACCTGTCGCAGGCCGTGAACAAGGCGTACGGCCAGACCGAGGCGAACGCTCTCATCGGTGACTCGGCGGCGCTGGGCTCCGTCGACGACGACACGATGGGCGCCCCGTATCCGGGTCACACCATCGCCCTGCTCGGCGAGGACGGCCGGGAGGTCGCCCACGGTGAGGTCGGCGAGATCGCCCTGCGGCTTCCCGACCCGGTCGCGCTGCTGGGGATCTGGGATGCGAGGACCGAGGGGCCGGTACCCCCGGCCGGCGAGTGGCACCGGACGAACGACCTGGCCAGGCGTGCTCATGGACGGCGCCTGGAGTACCTGGGCCGCGCGGACGACGTCATCAAGAGCCGCGGCTACCGGATCGGCCCCTCGGAGATCGAGGACGCCCTGGTGAACCACCCGCTGGTGGCCGAGGCCGCCGCGGTCGGCATCCCGGACGACAGCATCGGCCAGCGGGTGAAGGTCTTCCTGCGGTTCACCGGCGGCGAGACCGGCGGCGAGGTCGGGGAGGCGCTCCGCGCGGAGCTGTGCGACCTGGTGGCCGCCACGGTCGGTCCGCACGCCAGACCCCGGGAGTTCGAAGTGGTCTCGTCCCTGCCGAGGACGGAGACCGGGAAACTCCTGCGTCGCGAACTCGCTCCGGCCCCGCACTGACCGGGCCCCTTCCGAGGCACCACCGCCCGAGACGGCGTCCGGCGGCGTCCGTGCCCGGTTGTCACACACAGACACACATCACGAGAGGGACCACCTATGCGTAGATTCTGGCATGTCGGTCTCAACGTCACCGACATGGACCGCACCATCGAGTTCTACCGGCTCGTCGGCTTCGAGGTCGTGCAGGACAAGGAGGTCGACGACGCCAACCTCGCGCGGGCGTTCATGATCGACCAGGGCAGCAGGCTGCGCTTCGCGCACATGCGCCTGAACAACTCGCCCGACGAGGCGCTGCTCGACATCATCGAGTGGCACGACGTGCCGGCGACCCGCGAACGGGCCGTCGCCGACACCGTCAACCCGGGCCTGTGCCGCTTCTCGATCCTCACGGACGACATCCAGGGCGAGTACGACCGACTGAGCGTCGCGGGCGTCAAGTTCCTGCACACCCCGCAGACCGTGATGGCTCCCGACGGGGTGAACGGCTGGAAGATCCTCTTCGCGGCGGACCCCGACGGTACGCTGTTCCACTTTGTCGAGTTGGTAGGGGACTCAGCCAAGCACTGAGGCTTCCCTGACCGGAAAGTAGGAGACGTGGCGAAGGGGCCTTCCGAATCCAGCGACGTGGTCGCCGACGACGATGCCGAGCAGGGAGCCGGGGTTCTCGTACCGGCGGTGTCACGCACGGTACGGGTACTCGACCACCTGGTCCGGCATGTCGACGGGGCGACGGTCACCGAACTCGCCAAATCATGTGGGCTGGCCAAGAGCACGGCATCGAACCTGATCCGGACGATGGTCAGCGAAGGTCTCATCGAGTACGACTCCGACACCCGGCGTTACAACCTGGGACCGCTGCTCGTGGAGTACGGCGTGGCGGCGGTCACCAGGACCACCCCGGTCGCGGAGGCGCGGCCGTTCATGGAGCGGCTGGCCGAGCGGACCGAGCTGGCGTGTCTCGCGATCTCGCCGATGCCCGACGGGCACTTCACCGCGATCGCGAAGATCGAGAGCCGCAAGGACATCAAGATCACCATCGAGATCGGCTCCCGGTTCGACCGGGACGCGCCGCTGCTCAGCCGGCTGACCGACGCGTGGCATGACGTCGTGCCGGCCGCGGACGACGATGCGCGCCGCGAGGAAGTGCGCTCCCGCGGTTTCGGAGTCGTCTTCGGGGAGTACGCCCCCGAGCTGAACGTCATGGGTTTCCCCGTCTTCGACCGTGACGGGCAGCCCTGCCTCGTGATCAGCCTGCTCGGCATGGGAACGGATCTCACGCCGCAGGACATCGACGAGTTGGCCCCCTACCTGGTCACCGCCGCGCGTGCCATCACCGTGCGCAGCGGCGGCCGGGTACCGGCCGACTACCCGGAGGCCGGACCGGAGGGATCCGCCGGCTGACCCCATCAGACCCACAGGACCGGCGCCCGCACGCCGGTCCTGTGAACCCGCACCGCCGGTCGCGGGCACTTCCTTGAGGAGCACGAACCATGGACAGCCACACCATCGCCGTTGTGGGAGGTACCGGACCACAGGGCAAGGGCCTGGCCCTGCACTTCGCCCGCGCCGGCCACAAGGTCGTCATCGGATCCCGCTCGGCCGGGCGCGCCGAGGAGGCCGCGGCCGAGATCCGCGCGCGTGCCGGCTCGGCCGTCGACGTGCTCGGCCTCGACAACAAGGGTGCCGTCGAGGCGGCCGACGCGGTCCTGATCGTCGTGCCGTGGGACGGCCACGAGGAACTGGTCGCGGCGCTCGCGCCGGTGCTGGCGGGGAAGCTGGTCATCAGCTGCGTCAACCCGCTCGGCTTCGACAAGCGCGGCGCGTACGGCCTGGACGTCGAGGAAGGCAGCGCCGCCGAGCAGACGCAGAGGCTCGTGCCCGACGCCGTGGTCGTCGGCGCCTTCCATCACCTGTCCGCCGTCTCCCTGTGGGAGGCCGAGGGTCCCCTCGGGCACGAGGACGTCCTGGTGGTGGGTGACGACAGGGACGCCAAGGAGAAGGTCGCCGCCCTCGCCGCGACGATCACAGGCCGGCCCGGCATCGACGGCGGGGTCCTGCGGCTGGCCCGTCAGCTGGAGCCGCTCACCGCCGTCCTCATCAACATCAACCGGCGCTACAAGACCCGTTCGGGCGTCTCGGTCTCCGGGATCCCGGCATGATCCTCGAACTGCGCGAGTACACCGCGCTGCCGGACCGGACCGAGGACCTGCACAGGCGCTTCGCCGACGAGACCCTCGGCCTCTTCAGGGATTTCGGTCTCGACCTCAGGGGTTTCTGGCATGTCGTCGACGATCGACGGCGGATCTACTACCTGTGTGCGTTCGAGGATGTGAACGCGGCGATCGAGTTCTGGGATGCCTTCAGGGCGGATCCGCGGTGGATCGAGCTGAAGGAACGCAGTGAGGCCGATGGCCCGCTGATCGAGGAAATCGTGAGCACGTACCTCACCGAACCCGAGTACGTGGCGGCTCATCGCTGAATTTCCGGCGGGGCCGGATGCGGTCGCGCATGCGGCCCCGCCGTGACCGGCCGACGGTCGTTCAAGCCTCGGCCGGAATGGATTCGCAATTCCCTTTTATCCATTGCCGTGGACACTGTTCACCATCGTGAATCGAGAGTCGATGATCAAGGGCATTCAGCTACACGCCTGGGCAGGTGGACCGAGCCTGGTCGAGGTCGCCGAGGTCGCCGCTCGGACCTTCGAGACGATCTGGGTCACCGACCAGATGCAGTCGCGAGGAGTGGGCGCCGTCCTGGGGGCGATCGCGGCCAGGACCGGTGCGGGTGTCGGCACGGCGGTGACGTTCCCGTTCGGGCGCAACCCCCTGGAACAGGCTTCCACGATGGCCACGTTGGCCGAGTTCATGCCGGCCGGCCGCCAGGTGAGCATGGGGATCGGCACCGGCGGTGGCCTGGTGAGCGCCCTGATGGAGCGGCAGCAGCCCGTCGGCCGCGTCGCCGAACTCATCAGGTTCTGCCGCGCGCTCTGGCGGGGTGAGAGCGTCCGCATGGGCGACTACCCCCTCACCTGCGCGGACCTGGGTCTGCGTGCGGAGGGCCGGGCGTCCCTCGACTGGGTGGACGACCCCGCGGTCCGGGTGATCGTGGCCGGCACGGGTCCCAAGATCCTTGAGATGACGGGCGAGCTGGCCGACGGTGTGATCTGCGCCAGCAACTTCCCGGCACACAGCCTCGCGGCCTTCCGCAGCGGCCAGTTCGACGCGGTCAGCAACCTCGACCGCCTCGACGCCGGCCGGGAGCGCAGCGACCGCCCGGAGCTGACCCGTATCTACGGGGTGAACGTGTCCGTCTCGGCGGACCGCGACCGCGCCAACGCCGCCGCCCGCCGGCAGGCCGCCCTGATCGTCTCCCAGCAGCCGCACGAGAGTCTGCAGCAGGTCGGCTTCGAACAGTCCGACTACGCGGCGACCCGTGAGGCCGTCCACACGGGCCGGGGCATCGCCGCCGCGGCCGAACTCCTGCCCCAGCACGTGGCCGACCAGCTCGTCATCTCGGGAACTCCCGGCGACTGCATCGCGTCGCTCGCCGAACTCCTCGAGTACGCCCGCGGGGCCGGCTTCACCGAGGCATACGTCGGAGCCCCCGTCGGTCCCGACCCGGCGGAAGCCGTGGACCTGCTCACCACCGAAGTTCTCCCGGAGCTCATATGAACGCCGTCGCGGACGAGACACCGCTGTGCCTGTCGGAGACCGGGGGCGGCGTCGCGACGGTGACGCTGAACCGCCCCGACGCGCGCAACGCCATGAACATCCCGCTGCTCCAGCAACTGGTCGCGGCGCTCAAGGGCGCCCGCGAACAGGGTGTCGGCGTCCTGCTGCTGAAGGCCGAGGGCCCGGCCTTCTGCGCGGGTGCCGACGTGCGGTCGGACGACGGCACCGCGATGGGCCGGCCGGGCCTGCGCCGGCAACTGATCGAGGAGGCGTGCGACCTCGTCGAGGCGTTCCCCGCCTCGGTCGCCGCCGTGCAGGGCCCGGCCGTGGGCGGCGGGTGGGCCCTGGCCGCCGCCGCCGTGGTCACCCTGGCGGCTCCGGGCGCGATGTTCCGCTTCCCGGAGCTCCGGCTGGGCTTCCTGCCCCCGGACCAGACGGTCCGCCGCCTGCGGGCCGCTGTCGGTCCCGCCGCGGCGTTCCGGCTGCTGGTGGCAGACGAACGTTTCACCGGGGACGACCTGGCCCGGCTGGGCCTGGTCGACGTGGTCGGGGCCGCGGACCTCGGCCACCGGGCCCGGCACCTCGCCGAGCAGTTCGCGGCCGCGCCGTCGGATCTTGTCCAGACCCTTCGGACGGCTCTCACCACCTGATTTCCCCCGCGGCGACCGCACCGTTCGGACCACCCGATCCACCGGCCGCCCGATCCCCTCCGGAAAGGCGACAACCATGAGTGCGAACCCCTTCATCGAGTCCGAGGACCAGGAGCAGTTGCGGGCCACGGCCCGTGCGGTGATCGCACGGCACGCTCCGCAGCGTGACGTGCGGATCTGGGACGAGGAGGGCTCCTACCCCGAGCACCTCTACCGCGAGATCGCGAAGCTGGGCTGGTACGACATCGTCGCGGACGACGAGCCCCTCGAGGGCATGGCCGGCCTGCTGATCGCGCTGTGCGAGGAGGTCGGGCGGGCCAGTTCCGATCTGGTCGCGCTGCTGAACCTGAACATCAGCGGGATCCGCGACCTGATCCGCTGGGGCACCCTCGAACAGCAGGAGAAGTACGCCGAGCCCGTGCTGCGGGGCGACGGCCGGTTCTCCATCGCGGTCTCGGAGCCGGACGTCGGCTCGGACGCGGCGAGCGTGGCGACGACCGCGGAGCGCGTCGAGGGCGGCTGGCTGCTGAACGGGCAGAAGACGTACTGCGAGGGCGCGGGGATCCCGGGCACGGTGATGGAGCTGTTCGCGAAGACCGGCGACAGCGGCCGCAAGCGGGACGACCTCGCCGTGTTCCTGGTCCCCTCCGACCACCCGGGTGTCGAGATCCGCCGGATGCCGGCCCTGGGCCGCAACATCAGCGGGATCTACGAGGTGTTCCTCCACGACGTCCTGGTCCCCGACGAGGCCCTGCTGGGCGAGCCGGGCCAGGGCTGGCAGATCCTCAAGGAGCGGCTGGTCCTGGAGCGGATCATGATCAGCTCGGGGTTCCTGGGCAGTGTCGGACAGGTCCTGGACATGACGGTCGAGTACGCCAACGAGCGCGAGCAGTTCGGGAAGACGATCTCCTCGTACCAGGGTGTGACGCTGCCGCTCGCGGAGATGTTCGTCCGCAAGGACGCGGCGCGCTGCGCGGTGCAGCGGTCGGCGGCGTTCTTCGACGCGGGCCTGCCGTGCGAGACGGAGAGCACGATGGCGAAGTTCCTGTGCGGCCAGATATACGCCGAGGCGTCGGCGCTGGCGGTCCAGCTGCAGGGCGCGTACGGCTATGTCCGCGACCACACCCTGCCGATGCACCACTCGGACGGAATCATCGCGCGGGTCGTGGCCGGCCCGCCGTCGGTGCAGCTGAACTTCATCGCGCGGTCCATGGGCCTGCGCGGCAACTGACCATGCCTGAGCGTCCATGTGAGGAGACCGCGGTGACTTCCGCACCCGTACGCCGTGCGCTGGCCAGGGCCAGGGCGGGCAAGAACATCGACCGCCGGGAGGCGGCGGCCCTGCTCGGGGCGCGCGGCGACGACCTGGCCTCGCTGTGCGAGGTCGCGGGGTCCGTGCGCTCCGCGGGTCTCCTCGACGCGGGGCGGCCCGGCATCGTCACCTACAGCAAGAAGGTGTTCGTACCGCTCACCCGGCTGTGCCGGGACCGGTGCCACTACTGCACCTTCGCGACCACCCCGGGCCGGGTCGAGGAGGCCTACCTCACGCCCGGGCAGGTCCTGGACATCGCCCGCGAGGGTGCCCGACTGGGCTGCAAGGAGGCCCTGTTCACGCTCGGGGACCGGCCGGAGGACCGCTGGAAGGCCGCCCGGGAGTGGCTGGACGCGCACGGCTACGAGGACACCCTCGCGTACGTGCGGGCGATGGCGATCCTGGTGCTGGAGGAGACCGGCCTGATCCCGCACCTGAACCCCGGGGTGATGAGCTGGACGGAACTGCAGCGACTGAAGCCCGTCGCGGGGTCGATGGGCCTGATGCTGGAGTCGACGGCACGGTCGCTGTGGTCGGAGCCGGGGGGCTGCCACTACGGGTCCCCGGACAAGGACCCCGCGGTGCGGCTGCGGACCATCGAGGACGCCTCCCGCAGCAGTATCCCCTTCACGACGGGGATCCTGATCGGTATCGGCGAGAGCGCCGAGGACCGGGTCGAGTCGATCCTGGAGATCCGCCGCATCGCCCGGCAGTACGGGGCGGTCCAGGAAGTGATCGTGCAGAACTTCCGGGCCAAGCCCGACACGGCCATGCGGGCGGTGCCGGACGCGGACCTGGAGGAGTACCTCGCGGCGATCGCGGTCGCGCGCATCCTGCTGGGCCCGAAGACGCGGATCCAGGCCCCGCCGAACCTGTCCGACCCGGACGAGCTGCGGCTCCTGCTCGCGGCCGGCGTCGACGACTGGGGCGGTGTGTCGCCCCTGACGCCCGACCACGTCAACCCCGAACGGCCCTGGCCGCACCTGGAACGCCTCGCGGAACTGACCGCCGGGGCCGGATTCGAACTGCGTGAACGCCTCGCGGCACAGCCGGAGTACATCCGCGCGGGCAGCCCCTGGGCGGACGCCCGCGTCCAGCCGCACCTGCGGGCACTCGCCGACCCGGACACCGGCCTCGCCGCCGACGTGCTGCCGGTGGGGATGCCGTGGCAGGAAGCAGCCGAGGCCGTCTCGTCCGGGCGTACCGACCTGCACACCGCGATCGACAGGGAAGGCCGGCTCACCACCGCGCGCGGTGACTTCGACAACGCGTTCGGCGACTGGCAGGTCCTGGCCGACCAGGTGCACGACCTCCCCACCGGAGCCGGCGCGGGTGCACCGGAGCGCCTCGACAGTGACGTCGCCGACGCCCTGCGGGCGGCCGAGCGGGACCCGGCGGGCCTTACGGACGGACAGGCGTTGGCGCTGGCCTACGCGGACGGTCCGGGGCTCGACGCGATGTGCAGGCTCGCGGATCAGGTCCGCCGGTCCGCCGTCGGAGACACCGTGACCTACGTGGTGAACCGGAATGTCAACTTCAGCAACGTCTGCTACGTCGGCTGCCGGTTCTGCGCGTTCGCGCAACGGGAGACCGACGCGGACGCCTACCGGCTGTCGCTGGGCGAAGTGGGCGACCGGGTCGAACAGGCCTGGGCCGTGGGCGCGACGGAGGTGTGCATGCAGGGCGGTATCGACCCGGCCCTGCCCAGCAGCGTCCACCACGACCTGGCCCGCGCGGTCAAGGAACGCTGCCCCGACATGCACCTGCACGCCTTCTCCCCGATGGAGATCATCAGCGGCGCGTCCCGGATGGGGATCTCCGTCGCCGAGTGGCTCGCCGGGGCGCGCGAGGCGGGGCTGGACTCCGTCCCGGGCACCGCCGCGGAGATCCTCGACGACGAGATCCGCTGGATCCTGACCAAGGGCAAACTCCCCGCCGCGGAATGGATCCGGGTGGTGAAGACCGCGCACGGACTGGGGATCCCCACGACCGCGACCATGATGTACGGGCACGTCGACGAGCCCCGGCACTGGGTGGGGCACCTGCGCACCCTGGTCGGCATCCAGCGGGAGACGGGCGGGTTCACCGAGTTCGTACCGCTGCCCTTCGTGCACCACTCCTCCCCGATCTACCTCGCCGGGATCGCCCGGCCGGGCCCCACCCACCGGGACAACAGAGCCGTCCACGCCCTCGCGCGCCTGCTGATGCACGGGCACATCGACAACATCGAGTGCTCGTGGGTCAAACTGTCGCCCGAGCAGTGCGTGCAGATGCTGCGCGGGGGCGCCAACGACCTGGGCGGGACACTGATGGAGGAGACCATCAGCCGGATGGCGGGCTCGACGAACGGGTCGATGAAGACCATCGCGGACATCGAGGCCCTCGCCGCGGCCGCCGGCCGGCCGGCCCGGCAGCGCTCGACGACCTACGGCCAGGTCAGCGCGGAACGCGCCGAAGCGGCCCGCCGGTTCGACACGGAGGTCCACCGGGTCGTGCCGCTGAGTGTCGGATTCGTACGATGACCACCGGCCGGCCCGGCCGCGGCCGCGCGGACGGGGGTACGCACGGCCGGGCCCACCACCCCGCCGACAGGGACGGACACCGCGACAACCGTGCGCGCGGTGAGGTGCGTTGGGCCGTCGTCGTCCCGCAGAAGGACCTCCGCCTGGCGAAGAGCCGCCTCGCACTCGACTCGCCCGACCGGCAGCGGGTCGCGAGCGCCCTGTTCCGCGACACCGTGGCCGCCGCGCAGCACACGCCTGGCGTGGCCACGGTGATCGTCGTCGTCGACCGGATCCAGGACCTCGAACCCGTCGCCGGTCTCGGTGTCGGACATGTCCTCGGGACCGGCCCGGGTCTCAACGAGGCACTGCACCAGGGAGAACGGGCCGCCCGTGCCGGCCACCCCGGATGCGGTGTCGCCGCGCTCCCCGCCGACCTGCCGCTGATCGAACCCGCGCTCCTCGGCCGGGCCCTGGCCGAGGCCGGGGCCCACGACCGGGCGTTCCTCCCCGACGCGGACGACGAGGGCACCACGCTCCTCACCGCCCGTCCCGGACACGCGCTCGGTCCCGTCTACGGAATCGGCTCCCGCGAGGCCCACCGCCGTTCCGGCGCCGTCGAACTGACCGGACCCGGCCTCGCCGCGCTGCGTTACGACCTCGACTGCCTCGCCCACCTCGCCCTCGTGCCACCCCCGGCACGACACACCCACCTCTCCGACGTCCTCGCCCGTCTGCGGCCCGTACCGTCCCTCGTGGACGCTTCGTACCTCCCCGGCCTCCCCGGCCTCCCCGGCCGTACCGCGCCGCCGGGCGTCGTACGTCACCCGCCGCGGGCATGAGAACGACCTTGGCGGCCGGAGAGATCGAGGGTGCCCGGCCGCCAAGGCCGTTGTTCTTCGGGGATGGCTCTCTTTACGGGTAGTAGTGCGTGAGGGACTCCGCGACGCAGGCGGGCTTGTCGGATCCTTCGAGTTCGAAGGTGAAGGCGCGGTGCACCTGGATGCCGCCCCGGCTCACCTCGCGCACCTCGGTGATCCCGGCGTGCAGGCGGATCCTGCTGCCGACCGGCACGGGCGCGGGGAAACGCACCTTGTTCACACCGTAGTTGAGGGCCATGCCCACGCCGGTGACCTGGAGGAGTTCCGCCACCATGGGGATGCCCCAGCTGAGCACCATGTAGCCGTGCGCGATCGTGCGCCCGAACGGGCCCGCGGCCGCGCGTTCGACGTCGGTGTGGATCCACTGGCCGTCGCCGGAGACCGCCGCGAAGGCGTCGATGAGCTCCTGAGTGACTTCCCTCCACTCGGAGTGTCCGAGATCGCGGCCGGCCAGCTTCGCGATCTCCGGTATGCCGTTGGCGGTCAGTGTCACGATGGACTCCGATTTCCTTGGTTCAGTTCCTGGTTGGATGACGGCCGGTCATCGGCCGGTCGGTGCCTGCGGTCCGGCGGGACGTCAGCCGGTGATGCGTTCGAACACCGCGGCCAGGCCCTGGCCTCCGCCGATGCACATCGTCTCCAGGCCGTAGCGGGTTCCCCTGCGGTGCATCTCGCGCACCAGGGTGGCCAGGATCCGGGCGCCGGTCGCCCCGACGGGGTGGCCGAGGGAGATGCCGGAGCCGTTGACGTTGATCCGCTCGTGGTCGGCGTTGGTCAGACCCAGCACCCGTGTGCAGGCCAGTACCTGGGCGGCGAAGGCCTCGTTGAGCTCGATCAGGCCCATGTCGGTGAGCGTGAGCCCGGCCCTGTCCAGGGCTTTCCGGGTGGCCGGCACCGGGCCGATCCCCATGGTCTCGGCGGGCACCCCGGCGCGGGCGAAGGACACCAGCCGCACCAGCGGGGTCAGGCCCAGACGCCCGGCCGTGGCACGGGTGGTCACCAGGCAGGCGGCCGCCGCGTCGTTCTGACCGCTGGCGTTGCCCGCGGTGACGGTCGCCTCCGGGTCGGACCTGCCCATGATCGGCCGGAGTGCGGCCAGTTGCTCCGCCGTCGTGCCGGGGCGGGGGTGTTCGTCCTCCGCCACGGTGACCTCGCCCTTGCGGGTGCGCACCGTGACGGGGACGATCTCGTCCTTGAACAGCCCGGCCGCCACGGCGGCAGCGGTGCGCTGCTGGGAGCGCACCGCGAGGGTGTCCTGGTCCTCGCGGGAGATGGAGTAGGCGCGGCGGAGGTTCTCCGCGGTCTCGATCATGCCCCCGGGAACGGGGTGGTTGACGCCGCCGGCGGTGGCCCGGCCACGCGCCAGGGAGTCGTGGAGTTCGAGACTCGGCGTCCTGATACCCCACCGGCCGTCGTGGGTGTAGAAGGGGGCCGCGCTCATGACGTCCACCCCGCCCGCGACGACGACATCGCTGAAGCCGCTGCGGATCTGCATGGCGGCGTCGAGGACGGCCTGGAGGCCCGATCCGCAACGGCGGTCGACCTGGACGCCGGTGACCGAGTCGGGCAGCCCAGCGTCGAGGGCGGCGACCCGGCCGATCGCGGGGGCGTCGGAGGTCGGGTAGGCGTGGCCCAGGATCACCTCGTCGATCCGCTCGGGACCGATCCCGGTGCGGCCGACGATCTCGGCGATGACGAGCGCCGCGAGACCGGCCGGACGCTGGTCCGCGAGCGCGCCGCCGAAGCGCCCGATCGGTGTGCGCAGCGGCTCGCAGATGACGACATCGGCTTGTTCGGACATGCGACTGCCTTTCCCTGGTGGGGGAAGCTCTACGGCGGAACCGTTCCCACCGAGCCTCGCACTCCGGCACCAAGAAGATCCAATACCTGATTCACGCCGGACTCGGACGGAAATCGTCTAGGTGCTCAGGGTGGGGGTCGGCAGCGCCTCCTCGGCCACGGTGAGGACCGAGTGCAGCGCGGCCGAGGGATTGTCCGTACGCCAGGCCAGCGCCGCCTGGAGCCGGATGGGCGGCCCGGCCAGCGGGCGGTACACCAGGCCGGTCTGCTGGACGTGCAGGCAGGACGTCAGGGTCAGCGTCACCCCGACTCCGGCGGCCACCAGCGCCAGGATGGTGTGGGAGTCCGGAGCCTCCTGGACCACCCGCGGCGTGAACCCGGCCGTGTCGCAGACCTGGAACGTGGCGTCGCGCAGGCTGGAGCCGGCGTTGGCGGGGAAACTCACGAAGGGCTCCTCGCCCAGGGCGGCGATCGGGATCCGATCGCGCTGGGCCAGGGGGTGGTAGGAGGGCAGCGCGCAGATCATCTCCTCCTCCCCGATGACCCGCAGTGTCACACCCGGGGGAGTTGCCGAGAGCCGGACGAAACCGAGGTCCAGCGAGCCCTCCGCGACGCCCGCCAGGGCCGCGTTGGCGTAGGTCTGGCCCTTCAGGACCAGCTCGATGCCGGGGTGGACGGCTCTGACGGCCCGGGTCAGCCGGGGCAGGCTCTCGTGGCTGGAGGCGCCGGCGAAGCCCACGGTCACGCGCCCGTACTGGCCCAGCCCGGCGGCCCTGGCGGCCCGGGTGGCCAGGTCGAGGTCCTTGAGCACGGTACGCACCGGTTCCAGGTAGGACTGGCCGGCGCTGGTGAGCCTGACCGAGCGGGTGTTGCGCTCGAAGAGCTGGACCCCCAGCTCCTTCTCCAACTGCCGGATCTGCTGGCTCAGCGGTGGCTGGGCCATCTGGAGCCGCTTGGCGGCACGGCCGAAGTGCAGTTCCTCGGCGACGGCTACGAAGGCGACCAGGCGGCGCAGTTCCATGGTGGTTCCCACTGTTCCGACTCCGGGAGGAATCCCGGTCATTCATCGAATGAACGTCTTAAAGCGTGTGCCATTTAGTATTGGACATTAATGGATTACGGCTGGCAGCGTAAGACCGTCCGCTGAACCGGTCCGCGCAGCTCCGGCCTGGCGTCCGGGCGCGGGCGTTCCCGCGTGGCACACCGGCGGACACGTCCGTCCACCTCGGACGGCGGCCGTTCGCGCGGACTTCGGTCTCCCCAGAGTCGGGAGGTCAGGGCGACAGGGCCCCGCGGGGTGCGTCGGCGGTGGGTGGTCACCGCACCCGGGCCGCGACACGCCGGGTGTCAACGGGGCCCGGGCACGGGAGGCGCGGAGTGCCGGCGATCCGCCGGCGGCCGCGGACCGAAGCGGCCGGGTCAGCAGAACGCATCCGGCTCCCGCACCACCGGAGCGGGAGCGGAAATCCGAGAACCGAGAGGGAGGCGAGATCCACATGCGCATCAGGATTGTCGGCGCCGGCGCCATGGGCCGCGGCATCGCCCAGTGGGCGGCGGTCGCCGGCCACACCGTCGAACTCGCCGATGTGCGGCAGGAGGCCGTCGGCGAGGCCGTCGTCTTCGTCCAGCACATGCTCGAACGCGCCGCCCAGAAGCAGCGGATGACCGAAGAGGCCGCCGGAGCCGCTTCGGCACGGCTGCTGCCGGTGGACTCGCCGGCCGCGCCGGGCGACGACGTGGGGCTGGTCATCGAGGCTGTCCGCGAGGACCTGGCCACCAAGACGGAGCTGTTCCGGCAGCTGGAGGACATCCTGCCCGCGGGCACGGTCTTCGCGACCAACACGTCCTCGCTGCCTGTGACACAGATCGCGTCGGGACTCCTTGATCCGTCCCGCCTCTGCGGCCTGCACTTCTTCAATCCCGTGCCGCTGATGAGGATCGTCGAGGTCGTTCCGGGCGCGCTGACGCGCCCCGAGATCCCCCGGACCCTCGTCGAACTGGTCCGGGCCACCGGACACGCCGCGGTAGTCGCCTCGGACACCCCCGGCTTCCTGATCAACCACGTCGGCCGCGGCCTGATCACCGAGGCGTTCGCCCTGCTGGAGGAGTCCGTCAGCGACACGACGGGCATCGACCGCATCGCCCGCGACGTACTCGGACTGCGCATGGGCCCCTTCGAGCTGATGGACCTCACCGGCCTGGACGTGACCGCCGCGGTGACCGACTCCATCTGGCAGGGCTTCCG
This sequence comes from Streptomyces sp. NPDC059224, assembly GCF_042754285.1. Taxonomy (NCBI): domain Bacteria; kingdom Bacillati; phylum Actinomycetota; class Actinomycetes; order Kitasatosporales; family Streptomycetaceae; genus Streptomyces; species Streptomyces sp. NPDC059224. The sequence continues at coordinate 96,450 of NZ_JBHZAN010000011.1, read as the reverse complement.
GCACTCCGACCGGCTGCGCCCCTCCTACCTCGCTCCCAACCGGGTGGCGGCGGGCCTGCACGGCCGCAAGACCGGGCGCGGCTTCTACGCGTACGGCCCCGGCATCCCGGCCCCCGCCGACCTGACGGAACAACCCGTCACCGGCGATCCGGGCCGGCCGGTGTGGGTCGCCGGCGAGGGCCGGGACGGCGACACGCTGCGCACGGTGCTCAGCGAGTCGGGGGCGGCCCTCGAAAAGGCGTCCGCGCCCTCGGAGCAGGCTCTCGTGCTGTGCCCGGTCTGGGGAACGACCGTCGCCTCCGCGATCGCCGAGGGCGGCCTGCCGGCCGAGCGCACCCTGGGCGTCGACCCCCTGTCCCTCACCGCCCGTCGCCGGGTGCTGGCCATGACCCCGGCGTCCGACGGGACCGCGGTGCGCGACGCGCGCGCGGTGCTGGCACGGGCGGCCGGCGGTGCAGAGGCCGTCCCGGTGTCCGTCGTGCGCGACACGGCGGGCTCGGTCGCCCAGCGGGTGCTGGCGTCGATCATCTCGGTGGCGGCCTCCGTCGCGGAGCGTTGCCTCGCGGCCCCCGGCGACATCGACCTCGCCGTCACGGCGGGACTCGGCTACCCGGTCGGTCCGTTGGCCTGGGGCGACCGGATCGGGGCCCGGCGCCTGCTCGCCCTGCAGGAAGGGCTCCACCGCAGCACCGGTGACCCCCGCTACCGGCCGACCCGCTGGGTCACCGAGCGCGCGCATCTCGGCCTGCCGCTCACCGAACCGGGCGCCGTCCCGCCGGTCGCCGACGCCTGAGGCACGCGCCCCCTCCCGCTTCCGGGAACGCATCGCCGGGGCGAGCGCCCCGGCACGACGAACGAATCGCACGACAACGCACGAGCGAAGGAAGAACAGTCATGACCCTGAGGATCACCGTCTGCGTGAAATACGTGCCCGACGCGACAGGCGACCGGCACTTCGCCGACGACTCGACGGTCGCCCGCGAAGACGTCGACGGACTTCTCTCGGAACTCGACGAGTACGCGGTCGAGCAGGCCCTCCGGATCGCCGACGAGTCGGACGACGCGGAGATCACCGTACTGACGGTGGGTCCCGAGGACGCCAGGGAGGCGCTGCGCAAGGCGCTGTCCATGGGCGCCGACCGCGCCGTCCACGTGGAGGACGACGGCCTGCACGGCACGGACGTGCTGGGCACCTCGCTCGTGCTCGCCAAGGCCATCGAGCACATCGGCTACGACCTCGTCGTCTGCGGCATGGCCTCCACGGACGGCGCCATGGGGGTCCTGCCCGCGCTGCTGGCCGAGCGCCTGGCCGTCCCGCAGGCCACCCTGCTGTCCGAGGTCTCGGTGGCCGGCGGTCAGGTCACGGGCCGCCGGGACAGCGACGCGGCGTCCGAGCGGCTTCAGGCGTCCCTGCCGGCGGTCGTGTCGGTGACCGACCAGTCCGGTGAGGCCCGTTACCCGTCGTTCAAGGGCATCATGGCGGCCAAGAAGAAGCCGGTGGACTCCCTGGACCTGTCGGACCTCGGCATCGACCCCGACGAGGTGGGACTCAAGGGCGCCTGGACCGCGGTGGAGGCGGTGGCCGAGCGCCCGGCCCGCACCGCGGGCACGATCGTCCAGGACGAGGGCGAGGGCGGCAAGCAGCTCGCGGAGTTCCTGGCGGCCCGGAAGTACATCTGAGCCCGGGCCGACGCCCACCCGTCCACGTCCTTCTTCTTCATCCGCAGGAGACACGTCCATGACCCACATCCTCGTGTACGTCGACCACGTCGACGGAGCGGTGCGCAAACCCACCCTCGAACTGCTCACACTCGCCCGCCGCCTGGGCGAGCCGGTCGCCGTGCATCTCGGCGCCGGCGCGCAGGCCGCCGCCGAGATCCTGGGCGACCACGGCGCGGTCAGGATCCTCGCGCACGACGCCCCCGAGTACTCCGAGTACCTGGTGGCCCCCAAGGCCGACGCGTTGCAGGCCGCCTGCGCCGCCGTCTCCCCGGCCGTGGTCCTCCTGCCGTCCTCGGCCGAGTCCAAGGAGATCGCCGCCCGCCTGGCGCTGCGCGTCGGCGCCGGCCTGGTCACCGACGCCGTCGACGTCGAGGCGGGCCCCGACGGCCCGGTCACCACGCAGTCGGCGTTCGCCGCGGCCTTCACCACCCGCTCGCGCGTGACCCGGGACGTCGCGGTCATCACCGTCAAGCCCAACTCGGCCCCGGTGGAGGCCGCCCCGGCCGCCGGCACGGTCGAGGAGCTGGCAGTGGTCTTCGCGGACCGGGCGACGGGCACCAGGATCACCTCGCGGACCCGGCGCGAGTCGACGGGACGCCCGGAGCTGACGGAGGCGGAGACCGTCGTCGCCGGTGGCCGCGGTGTCAACGGCGCGGAGAACTTCCGGATCATCGAAGCCCTGGCCGATTCGCTCGGCGCGGCGGTGGGCGCGTCCCGCGCGGCCGTCGACTCCGGCTGGTATCCGCACGCGCACCAGATCGGCCAGACGGGCAAGAGCGTGTCGCCGCAGCTGTACGTCGCGGCGGGTATCTCGGGCGCGATCCAGCACCGGGCCGGCATGCAGACCTCGAAGACGATCGTGGCGATCAACAAGGACGCCGAGGCACCGATCTTCGACCTGGCCGACTACGGCGTGGTCGGCGACCTGTTCGAGGTCGTGCCCCGTCTCACCGAGGAGATCCGGGCCCGCAAGGCCTGATCGCGTCGAGGCCCGCGCACCGCGCGCGGGCCTACGACACCAAGGGGAACCCCTCCCGTTCGCCCCAGCCCCCTGAACCCCCGAAGGCACTGACAGCGACACCGCACATCGATGTCAGTGCCTTCGGGCTGCCCCCAAGCGCACGGACGCCCGGAGCGGAGAAGTCGTCGAAGCCGGTGAACACCCTCGCGTTTCCGGACTCGCTCCGAGACAGGTCGGATGTCGTCATACAAATTCCGTCCCAGGTCTAGGACTTGGCGACACGGTTCCGTACATTCATCGGATGTCTGAGCCTTCGCTCGTCCTGTGGGAGATCGACTATGCGCACCAATGTCGCCGCGTGCCTTGCTGCCGCCGTGGCCTGTCTGGGTTTCACCGGCGGCCCGCCCGAAGCCGTCGCCGCCGACGCGTCCGCCCACGCGGCGGACACTCTGCATGTCGCGCCAGACGGGCGCGGTTCGGCGTGCAGTGACCGGAATCCGTGCAGTCTCGAGACCGCTCGCGACCGTGCGAGATCTCTCGTCCCGCAGGCCCCGGGCGATGTCGTGGTCGAACTGGACGGCGGGACCTACCGGCTCACCGCTCCCTTCCGGCTGGGCGTCCAGAACTCCGGCCGGCCCGGCCACCCGGTGGTGTACCGGGCGGCCGCGGGGCAGACGCCGGTGCTCAGCGGCGCGACCCGGATCACCGGCTTCGCGCGCGTCGACGCGGCGAAGAACATCTACCGGGCCAAGGTTCCCGCAGGCATCACCAGTCGGGAGTTGTTCGTCGACGGGAAGCGTGCCGACCGCGCCCGCGGGACGCGCAACCCGTCGGGGTTCTCCGTGACCGCCACCGGCTTCACCACCGCTGACGCCTCGTACACCGCGTGGACGAACCCCGCGCAGGTCGAGGTCGTGCACAACAGCGGCTGGAAGCAGATGCGTTGCCCGCTGGCGTCCATCACCCGCTCCGCGCACGGCGGCTCGGACCTCACCGTCGATCCCGGTTGCTGGAACAACAACCACAACGCGGTGCCCAACCCGAGCTTTCCCTTCAACGGCGCCGGACTGCCGTCGATGGACGGCATCACCTGGCTGGAGAACGCCTACCAACTCCTCGGCACACCAGGCCAGTTCTATCTCGACGAGAACGCCGGGTACCTCTACTACGTGCCACGCGCGGGCGAGAACCTGGCGACGGCGGACGTCGAACTGCCGGTGGCGCCCGAACTCGTCGACGCCTCGGGCACCCCGGGACACCTGGCCCCGGTCAACGACACCGACTGGCGGGCGACCTACACCGGCAACTGGGGCTACTCCGACGGCCGCCACCTCGGCGACCTGAACGCGGACGTGCACTACACCTCCGGCAACGGCGACGCGGTCAGCTACACCTTCACCGGCACCGGGATCCAGGTGGTGTCGGAGACCAACTCCGACGAGGGCACCGCGGACGTGTACATCGACGGGAAGAAGGTCTCGACGGTCTCCGGCGACGGCCCGGAGCGGCTGGCCCAGCAGGCCATGGTCTCCGTCACCGGACTCCCGAAGGGCAAGCACACCCTGCGTCTGGTCAAGACCGGCGGGACCTACCTGCTCGTCGACGGATTCACCGTGATCCCCGACGTCGTGGCACCCGTGCACGACATCGTCTTCTCCGGGCTGACCTTCGCCTACACCACATGGAACGCCCCGTCCGCCGAGGGCTACGTGGACAACCAGGCCGGGGTGCTCTGGGACCCGGCGACCCGCACCCCGATCCGTATCCCCGCGGCGGTCCAGGTGCACCGGGGCAAACGGATCTCCTTCTCCGGCGACGTGGTCCAGCACACCGGGACCAGCGGCATCGACCTGGCCGACCAGACACAGGACTCCACGATCGAGGACAGCTCCGTCACCGACACCTCCGGCAGCGGTGTCTCGGTCGGCGAGGTGGACGACTACTACCAGACCGACCCCGCCCTGATGACGAGCGGCAACACCGTCTCGGGCAACACCGTGCAGTTCCCCGGCCAGGAGTACCAGGACGCGGTCGGCGTCTGGGTCGGCCACAGCAGGGCGACGACCGTCTCCCACAACGACGTCGGCTACACCCCGTACTCCGGCATGTCCATCGGCTGGGGCTGGGGATGGGCGTCGAACTGCACCCTGCAGGCCAAGCAAGGTCTGCCCGACCCCTGCCTGCACGGCACCACGTACGCCGGCGGCAACAAGATCCTCGGCAACCACGTGCACAGCGTGATGGGCGCGCTCTTCGACGGCGGTCCGATCTACACCCTCGGCGGCCAGTCCGCACCCTCGGAATTCGCCGGCAACGTGCTGTCGGAGTGCATCGACGGCTGCAACATGATCTACCACGACGAGGGCAGCTCGATGTGGAACACCCACGACAACGTCGTGCGCTTCGCCAACGGGTCGCTCTGGACGAACCTGTGGACGCCGAGCATCCACGACGACTCGATCCACGACAACTACAGCGACACCGCCTCCTACAACAACAGCGGCACCGACATCTCGTTCGAGCAGGCCACCGTGGTGACGGACGGGAACTGGCCGCCGGCGGCCAGGGCCATCGTCGACGCCGCCGGCCCCGGCACCCTGCCCGGCCGCACCGTCGACGACGACGACCTGCGGATCTCGTACACCGGCAACTGGTCCTCCAGCGGTTCCCGCGGCTACGGCGACCTCGACAACGGGGTGCACTACGCGCAGCACGACGGCGCCGCCGCCACGATCACCTTCACCGGCACCGGCATCAGCTTCCTCACCGAGACGAACTCCGACGAAGGCGACATCGCCGTCACGCTGGACGGCCACTCCAAGGAGACCGTCAGCGCGAACACCCCGCAACGGCACGCCCAGCAGAGCGTGTTCACGGTCTCGAACCTGCCGGCCGGCACGCACACCCTGACTCTCACCAAGGCCGGCGGCGACTACCTCCTGGTGGACGGCTTCACCCTCGACTGACCGCGGTCACAGGCAACTCACCGCCACCGGGCCGGCCATGCGCCGGGAGAAAGGAAACACCCATGTTTGCCGCACCCAGACGTAAACTGCTCACCGTGCTGACGGCACCCGCCGCGGTCGTCGCACTGCTCGCCGGCGCGCAACTCGCCGTAGGCCGCACCGCCGACTCCCCGGCGACCGCGTCCACCGCCTCGCACGCCCAGGCGCCTCAGGACCGGCGGGTCGCGGCCTGGTCGCCGAGCATGACGGTCGGCGGACCGAACTTCAACGACCAGACCATACGGATGGTCGCCCACTCCACCGTCGACGGCGACGCACTGCGCATCCACCTGTCCAACCTGCGCGGCACGATCCCGCTGTCGGTGGCACACGTCACCATCGGCGCGCAGGCCGACCGGGCCACGGCGGTCGCCCGGTCGCTGCTCCCGGTCACCTTCGACCGCCGGCGGTCCGTGACCGTCCCCACCGGCGGGGAAGTGGTCAGCGACCCGGTGGCCATGCACGTCAAGGCCGACCAGAGCATCCTGATCAGCATCTACCTGCCCCATGCGACCAGTTCCGCCACCTGGCACTCCGACGCCTTCGACACCAGCTACCTGTCGACGCCGGGCGACCACACCGCCGAGACCTCCGACGCGTCCTACGTCGCGGCGAGAACCTCCTGGTACTACCTGTCCGGGATCGACGTCGTCCCGACGCACGCCCGCGGCACCGTGGTGGCCTTCGGCGACTCGATAACCGACGGTTACAACACCCCGGCGGGGGCCTACCGCCGCTGGCCCGACGACCTGGCCCGGCGGTTGGCCGCCACCAGCCCGATGGGCGTCGTGGACGCCGGTATCGGCGGCAACCGCGTCCTGACGGACGTCCCCAACATCTGGCAGGGCGTCAGCGCCACCAAGCGCTTCGCCCATGACGCGCTCGGCCAGCCAGGCGTCAGGGACGTGATCCTCTTGGAGGGCATCAACGACATCGGCAACAACGCCGGTCCCGGCGGCGCGCCACTGACCGCGCAGGACCTGATCGACGGCTACCGCGACCTGATCCGGCAGGCGCACGCCGCGGGAGTCCGGATCATCGGCGGCACCATGCTGCCGGACAAGGGCAACGGCTACTACAGCGACTCCGCGGAGGCGATCCGCCAGGCGGCCAACCAGTGGATCCGCACCAGCGGGGCCTTCGACGGGGTGGTGGACTTCGCCAAGGCCGCCGCCGACCCGGACGACCCCGCCGCCCTCAACCCGGCCTACGACTCGGGCGACCACATCCACCCCAACGAGGCCGGCATGCAGGCGCTGGCCAACGCGGTCGACCTGTCCCTGCTGACGTGACCGTCCCCTCTCCGGCGGTGACCCGTTTCGGATTCCGCCTCCACAAGGCCCGATCGGCACCCCGCGGTGCCGGTCAGCCGCGGTTGTTGGCGGGCAGGGGCGGGGCGGCGGACGCGTCGGCCTGCCGGAGTTCCGCGAGGAGCACGTTCTGCCCGTCGAGGAGTTCGGTGAGGATGCGGCGGGCGGCGCGGAGGAGTTCGGCGACGTCGCCGCCGGCCAGCGCGTAACTGACGCTGGATCCCTCCCGGATGGAGATCACGATGCCGGACCGGCGCAGGACGGCCAGCTGCTGCGAGAGGCTGGACGGTTCGATCTCGATGTCGGCGAGAAGGTCCCGTACCGGGACGGGACCGTACTGGAGCAGTTCAAGGACCCTGATCCGTACGGGGTGCCCGAGCATGCGGAAGAAGTCTGCCTTGGCCTGGTAGAGGGGGACTTGCATGACCGCTCGCTCTCTGCCGGTCGGATCTGTAGGGGATGTCTGGGTGCGGCGGCGCCTCGCGACGCCGCCGCATCGGCCCTGCACAGCCGATCCTTGCCTTCCGAGGCCGTGTGCAGACATGATTTGGGATCATGCTGATGTGGTGACTTGCAGAAGTCTTCACATCGTGGGCGCAGGAAGCCCGGTGTTCTGGAGTGGCGCTAGACCTCGAGCTGTTCCTCCACCCGCCTGAGTTGGTGACGGGCCATGGCCAGGTTCGAGCGCTCCTTGTCGAGAACCAGATACAGGAAGAGGCCGTTCCCGTTGCGGCCGGTGATCAGACGGATGAGGTGATACTGCTTCTCGAGTGTGATCAGGATGTCCTCGATCCGGCTCTTGAGGCCCAGCTCGTCCATCGTGCGTACCTTGGCCCTGATGACGTCCGTGTTCCCGGCCGCGGCGATGGTCAGGTCGAGGCCCTTGCCCCCACCCAGCGTCCCCAGGGCCATGCCGGTGGTGTAGTCGACGACCGCGGCCCCCAGCGATCCCTCGACGGCGGTCATCATTTCCTTCAGTGACACTTCCACGCTCGCCATGACGGCGCCTCCCCTTTGGATGTCGGTGGCGACGAGACCGGTTGTCACGGCCTCGTCCCATGCACGGACCGTAGGCCGGGGCGCGCGAACCAGGGACGGTGTCTTCGGGGCTGACGCATGATGACCGAAGCCCTGCGCCCTCGGTCCGTTCGGGCGACGGAAACTGATCGGGTCACTGCAGGCGCCGTTGATGACCGGCGGCGGCGGTGCCCCGGCCGCTGCAGTCGATGAATCCGGCTATGGCGGCGGCGACGGCTTCGGGCTGCTCATCGGGGATGAAGTGCCCGGCGTCGGGGACGACCACTCCGGTGGTGTTCTCGGCCCACGGGCTGATGGAGGCCGCCATGTCGGGGACGGAGCCGTGGCTGCTGGAGATTCCGAGGACGGGCGACCAGGCGTACCGTCTGGTCGGTACGCTATCGAAGGGCGGCCCGATCGACTACCGCCCTGCACCCGCCCGGTTGCCGACAAGATGCCGGCCGCAGGGCGGGTGACGTCACCGGGCTCGCGAGTGCGCGAGGCTCCTGGCGGGAGGGAGTGTTCCTCTTGGGCATCCCATCTGCCAGGAGCTTCGCCGCCGTGCGGTGCCACCCCGCTCAGCAGGTGAGGTTGGAGCCTGTCGGGACGCCGAGGATGGAGGTGAAGGAGACGTAGTCGTTGACGCGGTCCTGCATCTCGGCGGTGTTGCCGCCGTTGCACTCGATGCTGCCGTTGATGCTGCGGATGGTCTCGCCGAAGCCCGCGCCGTTGACCATGGCGTTGTGTCCGGTCATCGTGCCGGGGCCGGTCTGCGTGTTCCAGTACCAGAGGCCGGTCTTCCAGGAGACTGCCGGGTCCGAGGCAACCAGGCCCGGGTTGTCGAGCAGGTCGATGCCGAGGGCGTCGCCGGCCGCCTTGTAGTTGAAGTTCCAGCTGAGCTGCATCGGGCCGCGTCCGTAGTAGGAGTACGTGCCGGCCGGGCAGCCGTACGGCTCGCTCGCGCAGTAGTTCCCGGACTGATCGACCTCGTTGATGTAGACCAGGCCCCCGGTCTCGTGGTCGACGTTGGCCAGGAACGCCGCGGCCTCCTGCTTCTGCACGGTGGCGCTGCCGGTGGTGGCGAAGCCGGGGTAGGCGCTGAGCGCGGCCACCAGGCCGCTGTAGGTGTAGAAGGAGTTCCGGCTCGGGAACATCTGGTTGAACTGGGCCTCGCTGACCACGAATCCGCCCGTGCCGCCTCCGCCGGAGCCTCCGGTGCAGGTGTAGGGGGACCAGTACCAGGTGCTGATGGTGGGGTCGTATCCGGGGTTGTCGTGGGTGGCGATGTAGTACTGGCCGTTGGGGGTGTACCGCACGATGGCACCGGTCGCATAGGACTGCCCGGCCGCCCATGCGGGGTAGTTGCAGCTGCCGCCGGTGCCTCCGCCACTGGAGCCACCGCAGGCTCCTTGGTCGGCCCAGACGTCGGCGGCGCCGGGTGTCTCACCCTGTGTCCACCACTTGGCCTGCCAGTTGTGGCCGTTGTAGGAGGCGGTCATGCCGCCGGTGTAGACCGAGCCGGAGCTCCACGCCGCAGCGCAGTCCGCCGCGGCCGCCGGGCTCGCGGTACCGAGGACGGTGAACGCGCTGAGGAGGCAGGCCAGGACGGTCAGTACGACCGCCATGTACCTGCCATAGCTGGATCTCTGCTGCCTGCTGGGCATGGTTGTGCTCATCTGCCACTCCAGAGGTAGGGGGGTGAGTGGTGGCTTCAGCAGCAAAGCCTGATTGGTCCAGACCAGTCAAGAGCGGGGGGAGGGTATTTGCCAGGACGTGAGCAAGGGTTGCTTCCCCGGCCGCGGCCCGGCGCAAGCGGCGCGGCGGACAGCCGGTGGCCCTCGGCGGGGTCCGCCTGGACGGACGATCGCGGCGAACGGCGCCCGCGCGACCATGTCCTGGGCCGGCGGGCGCTTCTGCGGCCAGGACGGCGCCGGTCGTCGCTCGGACGTCTTCAAGCGCGGTCCCAAGGTGCCCATCACGCTCCGCGGACACGGGAGATACGAGGGCTGGACCCACGTCCGGTACGTGAAGGTCTGCCGACGGCGCCAGGTGGCCCAGCCCGCATCGGTGAGCGGGGCTGTGGGAGGGTTCGGGTCCTCCCGCAGCCCCGCAGCCCCGCAGCCCCGCTGCCCCGCAGCCCCGCTGCCCCTCGGTCAACGGTCTCGTCGCTGTCCCGGTCAGAGTTATTGACGCCGTGTCATCGACGGTGGTTCAGTGGCTCAGCCACTGAACCACCAATCACCGGGAGCCGAGGTGGAGGCACTGCCACGCGAGACGATCGTCGACGCGCTGGAGAAGCGACTGCGCGAGGACATCCTCGCCGAGCGTCATCCCGCCGGAAGCTATCTGCCTCCCGAACGTGAACTCGCCGACGGATTCGGGGTCACCCGCACCTCCCTCAAGCACGCCTTCGGGCGACTGACGCACGCCGGGCTCCTGGAGACGCGCCACGGAGTGGGGACCCGGGTCAGGGACTTCCTGCGCCTGGGCGGGGCGGACCTCCTGCCGATGCTGGTGCTCCACAGTCCCGACTGGATCGGTGAGATCTTCGAAGTCCGCCGTTCCGTCGGCATGTTGATCGCGGAACGCGCGGCGACCCGTGCCACGGCAGTCCAAGTCACCGAACTGCGCCTGCTGTTGGCGGCCGTAGGGGACGCGGCGGGCGGGGAACCCGTGCAACTGGCGGATGTCGAGGTGCACCGTGCGCTGGCCCGGGCGACGGGCAACCGGGTGTACGTCCTGCTGACCAACACCCTGTTCAACGCCTATCTGCCGGTGCGCGGAGCGCTGGTCGGGCCCTTCGAGGATCCCCGGGCCGCTCGTGACCGTCTGGCTCCGGTCGTCGAGGCCGTGGCCGCCGGCGACCGGGAGGCGGCACGCACCGCCGCGGGCGACTATCTGTCGGCAACGGAAGCCATGATGCTCGACGGGCTGGCACGCTCCCGCCGACGCCGGGAAGGTGCCCTGTGACCTCACGCGGAACGATGTTCAGCGAGACCCTGCTGGGCCGTGTGCGTCTGGCCGACGAGGACCGCGACCGCGCCGTCCGGCTGGACCTGCTGGTCCGTTCCGACATGGTGCCGCTGCCTCATCGCACGACGCGGGCGCAGGTGACCGCACGCGTACGCGTGGCGGGACGCGCCGACGACACCGAAGCCGTGGGCGAACTGGAGACCGCGCCCCGTTCGCGCGACTGGATCCGCTACCGGATCACCTTCACCATGGAAGGCCGCCGCCTCACTCTGGTCGGACGCAAGTCGATGTCGCCCAGGCGTCCGATCGCCTCGCTGACCGTACTGCCGTACACCCTGTACGAGAGCGGTGACCGCGTGGGCGAGGGAACGCTGCGCTTTCCCCTCGTCACCGGCCTGCTGCCCTTCCTCGCGAGCTTCCGCTTCCCGCGCGCCGGCGCGTCCTCCGCCGACAGACATCTGGCGTCGCGCTGGGACGGCACACCGGGGCGGACCGAGGTCTGGTACACGACCCTGACCGATCCGGCCACCGACAGCGGGGTCTGGCTGCACCACGAACTGGTGGCGCCCTCCGACGGTTCCGCCGCGTACGCGCACGGCTGGATCGCCGTCTTCCCCAAGGACGGCCACGTCGAACACGCACGCTTCGGCCCCGTACCGTGGACGGGGCATCCGGAAGGCTTCACCACCGAGGACATCAGCGTCCGACCCGGGCAACTCACGGGCTCCGCGGGCACGTTCACCTGGGCGCTCACCGAGAGCCCCGAGGGCCCGCCGCTGTACACGTTTCCCCGCTGGTCCTGGCGACGCCCCTGGCTTCCGGCGTCGCACATGCTCCCCGCCGGCCGCTCCCGCTACAGCGGAACCATCCGGTACGGCGCCGGTGAGCTGCGACTGGACCATGTTCCGGGGGCCGACGCCCGCATCTACGGCCATGGCAACGCCCGCCGCTGGGCCTGGCTCCACGCCGACCTGGGTGGCGGTGACGTCCTGGAGATCGTTGCCGCGGTGTCCATGCGACGCGGACTCGACAGGCTGCCGCCCCTGGTCTTCCTGCGCCTGCACCGCAACGGCCGCGAATGGCCCCGGCGCGCGGAACGCTCCGCCGTGGGCTGGGCGGGCATCGGCCGGTTCCGCGCGGACCTCGGCCTGCCCGAGTGGCGGGTCGAGGGCAGGGCGGGCCTGCGACGCATCAAGGTGACGGTCACCCAGCCGCCCGACCGGACACTGACGCTCGGCTACACCGACCCCGACGGCTCCGCCGCGGTCTGCCGCAACAGCGAGAGGGCGGACGCGGTGGTCAGTCTGGAGCGCTGGTGGGGCAGATGGCGGCGGGAAGCCGAATGGCGGCTGTCGGGTTCCGCGCACGCTGAGGTCGGCGACCGATGAACCATCGAGATCCCCGCGCCTCGGCGGACACGTGGTCGCCCGGCTCTCCGCCTCGGGCGCGGCTGGGCGGGGGCAGGCCATGGGCACGTCCGGTTCCCACCGGCGCCGGCGAAGAGCCGGCCGTCCCCACTTCGCCCGTGCCGGGATACGGGTCGTCGTCATCGTGACCCGGTCGGCTCACGCCTTCCACCTCTGCTCCTGAGCAGAGCGCCCCGTCCTCGGGCTGCCGGACACCCGCCATCGGCGGTCTCTCCCGAGCGACACCACCCGTTTCCGCGTCCAGGAGGTCCTGTGTCCCCTGTCTCCCCTGTGCACCTGCGTACGACCGCGGCCGGCTTCGCGCTGGCCCTCGCGTTCTGCGCCGCGCTGCTCCCGAGCCATGACGCATCCGCCGCACCCGCCGCACCCGCGGGATCGGCCACCGCCGTCCGTGCGGCGCAGACCGCGAGCACCTCCGCGGTCCGGACGTCCTCCGACGCGCCTCCGGTCGGGCCCTTCACCGAGCCGGGCTTCGCGGCCACGTGCACCTGGCACGACTTCGGCGAGGGTGAACAGCCGCCCCTGTGGCTGATGTTCACGAACCCGCTGTGCGTGGAGTACAGCAAGCGCGACATCACTTTCGACGACGGTGGAGCCCTGCGCTTCCTGGTCGCCGAGCCCTCCCGCTTCGCCATCACCATGCTGACCTGCCGCTACTACCAGAAGGACCACTGGAGCGTGCAGGCCACCCACGGCGCCGTACCGTACGTGGCGTGGGACGGCCAGTACTGGTGGGACAAGACCGCCCGACGGGCCGGCGCCCGCCTGACCCACTTCAGCATCGACGGCCGGACGGTGGGCGTCGGCGACGCCGTCGCCGCCCTGCGCGCCTCGGACTTCGACAACCTCGCCGACGCGCTGTCCGAATACGGCCAGGAGGCCGGAGAGACCGGTCTGACGGTGGCGCTGCCGTACGACCTCGGCTGCGCGCTGATCGGCTGACCGGCCATGTCCACCATCGACCGACGAGCGATCCTCAAGGCGCTCACCGCATCGGTCGCCGTGCTGGCCACCGGGGGGCTCACCGCCACCCCGGCGGCCGCCGCGGCGCATGCTTTTGAGAGCTGGACGACACAGACCCTGGGGGCGTTCGCCGACACCCTCATCCCAGGTGAGCACCGGTTCCAGGGTGACCAGGTGTGTGCCGGAGCGGTCACCGGTCCGGGCGCCGTCCAGGCGGGCGTCATCGACGTCCTGAACTCACCTCAGTTGCCGCTGGCCCCGCTGCTGCCGGAGATCGCGGCCCTCCTCGACGCCCGTGCCGTCGCCTATGCGGCGGTCCGGCTGATCTGGCTGTCACCGAGCCGGCCGCCCTTCGTCGACCTGTCCTTCTCGCATCGGACCAACCTGGTCAGCGGCCTGTTCGGTTCGGGCGACATCGACGAGCCGGTCTGGCAGGTGATGAGCCTGATCGTCGGCATCGCGTTCGACACCGCCGGGCAGTCCGACACGGCCGCCGCGCTGGCCCAGGGCCATCCGGGCCTGACCTGGCTGAGGTTTCCCAAGCCGGACCCGGACGGCCTGTGGCGGTTCGGGGACTTCTCCTACGGCCGCGCGCTCGCGGCGCTCCACCCCGCCACGACCCCTTCCGGGAGCCCGGCATGACCGAGACCACGGACGTTCTGGTGATCGGCAGCGGCTTCGGTGGGGCCATCCCCGCCTACTACATGGCCGCGGGCGGAGCACGCGTCACCGTTCTTGAGCGCGGACCCCGCTGGGGTGCGGAGCAGTTCAGCCACTCCATGCGCCTGGGAACCTACAACAAGATCGTCGATGTCATCCGCGGCGACGGCGTCTCGGTGGTCGCGGGCAACTGCGTGGGCGGCGGCAGCGTCGTCTACTTCGCCGCCTCCCTCCGGGCGCCGTCGTACGCCTTCGAACGCCACGGCAGCATCGGACGGCGGATGTGGCCGGCGTCCATCAGCCGTGCCACGCTCGACCCCTGGTACGACCGCGTGGAGCAGGCACTGCCGGTCGCCCGCACCGGCTGGTCGGACGTCTCCTACGCGGGCGGGGTGCTGGCGGCCGCCTGCCGGCGGGCCGGGCACACCTGTAATCCGGTTCCGGTGGCGGTGGACACCGCGACCTGCACCAACTGCAACTGGATGCTGTCGGGCTGTGCGTTCGACGCCAAGCGCTCCATGCTGCTCAACTATCTTCCCGCGGCGGAAGCCCACGGCGCGGTCGTCCGGCCACTCCACGAGGTTCAGCTGATCACCCCCTCCCTGGAGTCCGGCTACCGCTACGCGGTCGCCTACACCGTCCTCGACCCCGACGACTACACCTGCATCGCGAGCGTGGGGATCATCCACGCCAAGGTCGTGGTGCTGGCGGCGGGCGCGGTGGGCACGCCGGTGATCCTCCAGCGGTCCTCCCCGCTGCTCGGCGGTATCCCGGGTGCTGTCGGCCGCTACTTCTCCGGCAACGGCGACCACGTCAGCGTCGCCGACGTCGACGAGAGCAAGGCAGGGTCGCTGCTCGGACTCTCCCGCCCCGACGGGACGGTCTACCAGGGGCTGCCGATCGGCCGGCCGATCACCTCCGCCACGTACGACTACCTGGATCCGTCCGCACCGGAGTACAGCCGGTTCATGCTCCAGCAGATCTACTTCCCGCCCCTGACCAACGTCCTCGCCCAGACGACCGGCACACCAGGCTGGCTCGGCGTGGACAAGCGGCAGATGCGGGCCCGTTGGCCGTCGTGGCTCACCCTGCTCGCCATGACCGAGGACGACAACGAAGGCAGCTTCGGAGTCGTCCCTCCCACCGGGAGCTTCATCCGCCTGGCACCCGGTCTCGGGCAGGGCACGATGTCCTTCCACCCCACCACGCGAACCCGCCAGGCATGGGACCGGGCGGACACGGCGCTCCGCGCAATCCTGGAGAAGGACGGTCTGTCCCGGGTCCGTCCGTGGACCGAGGCCCTGGCCGGTACGGTCACGGCCCACCCGCTCGGGTCCGCCCGCATCGGCGACGACCCGACCACCAGTGCCCTCGACGACAAGCACGAACTCCGAGGATACCGGGGCCTGTTCGTCACGGACGGCTCGGCTGTTCCCGCCTCGCTCACCGTCAACCCGTCCCTGACCATCGCCGCGCTGGCCGAACGTGCCACCGCCGGGATCGCGACCCGCGCCGCCGAGGCCGGAGTGACGATGACAGGGGGTGTCCCGCTGCCCGGACGATAGAACCGGGGGAGGGCAGGGTGCCGCATCCGGTTGCCGACGGAATATGAGCGCACCGTACTATCAGGGGACGATCCACGGGTTTCCGGGCCCGGCCCGGCCTGATGCCCGTGTGCGGCCGTGCGAGGCGAGCGACCGTGCGGTCATCGACGGCGTCGGCCCGGGAGCGGCCCACCCGGAGCCGACAGCAGGGACAGGCGACGTTGAGCGAGCAGCACGACCCCGCCGACTCGGCGGTCCAGAGGATCAGGGCATTCCTACCGGACGGTTCCACGTTGCGCCGCCGCCACCGAAGGGCGGTGGGGCAATTCGCGTTGTGCGTGTGTGTGCTCGTGCCCTGGACCGTCTACCTGGCCGTCTCACTGCCCCATCGCTTCGAGGCCCGTTACTGGCCCATGGTGTGGGTGGGCTTCGACATCATGCTGCTCGTCTCGCTGGTCGGCGCCGGGGCGGCGGTCTGGCTGAGACGGCAGGCTCTGATTCCGATGTCGTTCGTCGCGGCCACACTCCTGGTCTGCGATGCCTGGTTCGACATCTCCCTGAACCTGGGCGGAGGCGACGTGTGGGAGAGCGTCGCTTCGGCTGTGCTGGTGGAACTGCCCCTCGCCTGCCTGCTCGTGCTGCGCGCGCGCCGGGTGCTGAAGATCTCGGCCAGGCTGGCCTGGCAGCGACTGGGGCTGGCGGGCGAGCCTCCTTCGCTGTACAAGATGCCGCTGTTCGTCGCCATGGCAGCGTCGAGCACCTTCCAGCCGGACTCGGAGGGTGCCCCGGACGCCTGAACAAGGCCAAGGGACTGTCTGCGGACAGGTTCGCCACGTCGGTCTGTCACAGACGGGGAGGCCGTCCGGTCTTTGCTCATGACGTTTTCCATTGGGAGGAATCCATGAGTGCCGACCACGCGCACCTGCCCCCCGGGGTTGAAATCATTGCGATCCGGCCGGACGCGGCGGCCGGGATCCCCGCCGCCGCCGAGGCCAGGACCGTCCGGATCACCCTGAAGCCCGGTGATCCCGGTGCGCCCCCGCACCGGCACCCCGGACCGATCTTCGGCTACGTGACCCAGGGCGAGGTCCTCTTCGAGCTGGAGGGACAGCCGCCCCGGGTACTCAAGGCGGGCGACGCCCTTTTCGAGCCCGGGGGCGACGTGATCCACTACCAGGGCGCCAACAACCTTCAGGACGCGCAGTCGCAGATGGTGGTGACCATGTTCGCGCCTCCTGGCACTCCGGTTCTGACCGTGGTCAGCGCGGAGGAACTGGCCGAACGACGGCATCTGCGGGTCGCCCAGCCCTGACGGCCACCGGTATTGCGGCCCCCTCCGGCAGACCAGGACGCCGTACGAGACAGCCTTGCGGACCGGAGCCGACCGTGGCTGGTGTTCGCGCAGTGTGATGTACGTCTGGCCCGTCATCCCCATCCATGGTGTGACGGGCCAGACCTCTGTCCAGCGCGCGAGGGTGGCCGTGATGGGGTGATCCGGGCGAGGAGGCAGCTGAGCGAGAAGGTGCGCCGTCAGCCATATAAAGTGGGGCGAGAACGGGCGATTCCTGCCACATCGGTCACGGTCGCCAGTCTGAATCCGGTGCCCACCCGTCGCGGGAAGACCCGGTCGCACCCCCGCACCCGGTACTCACCTCGAGGAGAAGACCATGGTGCATCACCACAAGGCCAACCGGCAGGTCGAGGGAGATCCGGACATCGACCACGGACGCGGCATGCCCCGCCGGCCCGACGAGACGGAGCTGGAGCGGCGTACCGAGGAGGACCGGCGCGATGTCGGGTTGCCCGTGGACGCGCCGGAGTCTGCCGGCGCGCAGTACGAGGAAGCCACAGCGGAGGTCGACCGCCAGGCCGGCACAGGCGAACTGCGGTCGAGCCCAGCCCCGCGGAAGGATCGCAAACCGTTTCCGCCGACCCACTACGACCGCTGAGGTTCTCCAGTCCCTGGAGGCATGACCTCAGCAGCACTCCGGTGAGTCAGCATGATGGCCCGAACTTCGTCCAATGCCCTTCGGAGATCACCTCGACGGTTCCGTCGACGACCTTGATGGCCGTCTGTTCGTCGATGGCGTAGGCGGGGCAGCCGATGTCGGCCGCCCATCGCTCCGCGTCAGCCAGCATGTTTCCCGGCCATGCGTCCAGGTGCGGGAAGATCGAGAAGTCGACGACTCCCAGGGTGCGGTCGTCCGGCGCCGGCGGCCACTCGGCGAAGTACTTCCCGATCCTGGGCGTCATCACCATGCTGCCGGCGCTGACCCCCACCCAGACCATGTCGGGCAGCGAAGGCAGGAGATCGGCCAGCCCGGACTCCCGCATCCAGTGGCACAGGTAGGTGGCGTCGCCGCCGTCGACCAGGAGCACGTCGGCCGCCTGGATCCAGGGGATCCATCGCTGCGGTCCGATGGTGGGCAGTGCGGTGAGCTCGATGACGCCGAGCGATGCCCAGCCCAGGCCGGACATGTGCTGCCACCTGGGCTCGGCGGCTACGAAGCCCCGCACCGATGCCGGACCGCACATGGGGTGCCCCCACTGAGCTGTCGGGATGCAAAGAGCATGGCACTCCGAGACCGGTTTGCCGAGAAGCTGCACGAGCGCCGAGTGGATGCTCGGGTTCGTGACGCCGCCTGACGTGAGCAAGAGCCTCACCATGCCTCCACATGCGCGAGCGGGAGTTGCCTGTCGCGTTGAAGACACCGGAGAGTGCGCGAACTCATCGGCCTCATCGGCGAACTTCCCGCAGGAGCTGTTGTCTGGCCGGGCGGCGAAGGTCAGCCTCGCCGGCCCCAGCGAGGCGGTCGGCGAGACCGGCGGCGGTGAACGCGGCCGCCAGTTCGTCGTGGCCTTCGGCGAAGTGGGCCCAACTGTCGTAGCGGACGGGGACCACGCGGCGGGCGCCGAGGAGTTGGGCGGCCTCGGCGGCCTGGGCGCTGCTCAGGATGATCAGCTGGTTGTCGAAGAGCGCGGGGAAGCGGGGGGTTCCGGCGAACAGGAGGGCGGTGTCCATGGGGGGCCGAAGCGCTCGGCTATCTCCTTGACCGCGTCGAGGGAGGCGTTGTCGCCGCTGCCGCAGACGGTCGGCAGAACCTCTCCGGTCAGGACGGAGCCGACGACCTGGCCGGTGATCGGCTCGACCTCCTCACGCGGGCCGGGGCCGTGGACGGCGGGGACGCCGGTCACGGTGATCGTGCCGCCGTCGGGCCGGTCCGGTCCGACGGACTCCCAGTCGGCCCGGCCCTTGGCGCTCTCCTCCAGGCGCTGTGCGCCACCGGGAGTGGTGAGGGCGGTGAGGAGAGGCTGGTGCGGCCGGGCGCCTCCCTCGCGCTCGGCCGCACCACGGTCAGAGAGTGCGGGTCAGCCGGTCGGTGAGCAGCCGGGTGAAGCGGGCCGGGTCGGGCAGGTCGCCCCCTTCGGCGAGCAGCGCGCTGCCGTAGATCAGCTCGGCGATCTCAGCGAGGGCGGGGTCGGCCGGGTTGGCGTCGTGCGCGGTGCGCAGGGTGGTGATCAGAGGGTGTGCGGGGTTGAGTTCCAGGATCCTCTTGACGGTGGGGAGTTGCTGTCCCATCGCTCGGTACATCTTCTCCAGGGTCGGCGTCATGTCGTGAGCGTCACCGACGATGCATGCCGCCGAGGTCGTCAGGCGTGACGACAGGCGAACCTCCTTGACCTGCTCGGACAGGGCGGTGGTCAGCCACGGCAGCAGGGCGGCGAAGTCCTGCTCGCGCTGGGCCTTGTCGGCGTCGGCGTCCTGGTCCCCGTCGGCGGAGTCGTCGAGGTCGACCTGGCCCTTGGCGATGGACTGCAGGCGATGGCCCTCGAAGTCCGGCACCTGGTCCACCCACACCTCGTCGACGGGGTCGGTGAGGATCAGGACCTCGTACCCCTTGGCGGCGAAGGCCTCCATGTGCGGGGAGTTCTCCACCATCGCGCGGGTCTCGCCGGTCAGGTAGTAGATGGCGTCCTGTCCGTCTTTCATGCGCTCGACGTACTCGCGCAGCGTGGTGGTCTTCTCCGCGTCCTGAGTCGAGGCGGCCGACACCAGTTCGAGCAGGGTCGCGGTGTTGTCGGTGTCCTCGATGAGGCCTTCCTTCAGCGCCCGGCCGAACTGTGACCACACGTTCGCGTAGCGCTCGGCATCCTTGGACTGCATGTCCTTGATGGCACCGAGGACCTTCTTCGTCAGGCGCCGGCGCACGCCGCGGATCTGGCGGTCGTGCTGGAGGATCTCCCGGGAGACGTTCAGCGACAGGTCGTGGGCGTCCACGACTCCCTTGACGAAGCGCAGGTAGTGGGGCATGAGCGCTTCGCAGTCGTCCATGATGAACACCCGCTTGACGTACAGCTGCACGCCGCGCCTGGTCTCGCGGGAATACAGGTCGAAGGGCGCCTGCGAGGGAATGAACAGCAGCGCCTCGTACTCGAAGGTGCCTTCGGCCCGCATGTGGATCGTCTCGGCCGGGGCCGTCCAGTCGTGACTGATCTGCTGGTAGAACTCGTGGTACTCGTCCTCGGTCACCTCGGTGCGCGGCCGGGCCCACAGGGCCTTCATCGAGTTGAGGGTGTCCACGTCGTGGGTGGTCGCGCCCTCGGCGTCGGTGCGCTCGGTGGCCATCCGGATCGGCCAGCGGATGAAGTCCGAGTACTGCTTGACGATCTGACGGAGCTTCGACCCGGACAGATAGTCGGCGAGCCCGTCCTCGCTGTCGGCGGCCTTGAGGTGCAGGGTGACCGAGGTGCCCACGGGCAGACCGTCGACGGCCTGGATGGTGTAGGCGCCCTCGCCGTCGGACTCCCATTGGGTGCCGGAGTCGGTGCCGGCCCTCCGGGTCCGCAGGGTGACCTTGTCGGCAACCATGAACGCCGAGTAGAAGCCGACGCCGAACTGCCCGATCAGGTTCTCGGCGGTGGCGGCGTCCTTGGACTCCTTGAGCTTCTCCAGCAGGTCGGCGGTGCCCGACTTGGCGATCGTGCCGATCAGGTCGACGAGATCGTCCCGGCTCATGCCGATCCCGTTGTCACGGACGGTCAGTGTGCGGGCGTCCTTGTCGACCTCCAACGAGATGTGCAGGTCGGTGCTGTCCTCGACGAGGCTGGAGTCGGTCAGTGATTCCAGCCGCAGTTTGTCCAGTGCGTCGGAGGCGTTCGAGATCAGCTCGCGAAGGAAGATGTCCTTGTTGGAGTAGATCGAGTGAATCACCAGCCGGAGCAACTGGCGTGTCTCGGCCTGGAATTCCAGCGTCTCGACGCTGCTGCTCATGTGGGACCTCTCTGTGGAATGTCATGTCTGAGGGAAGGAGATGAATGGACCAGGCGGAGGCGAACCGGTTCCCGCCGTCGGTGTGATCGGAGGCGGACCGACCCGTCCGTGACGGGAATCAGGCATCGTCGGTTGCCGTCTCCCGGATCCGGTCGTCGACGGCGTCCAGGCGTGTGACGAGGTCGGCATGGTGGGCGTTGAGGTGGGGGCGCATGTCAGAGAGAGGGGCAAGGAGTTCGGCGGCATCGGTGGCCCCGAGGGCGACATGCAGAGCGTCCTGAACCGGGCGCGCTTCGGGCGCGAGGTGAGCGAGCGCGGTGATCTGTCCAGCCAGACGACGCAGGTCGGCGGCGTTGGCGCGGGCCCAGGTGACAGCGGCGCGCTCGGCGGCCCTGGCCTGGCGGGTGGCCGTCACGCGTTGCTCACCGGTGGTGCCGGCGGTACCGGGGCGGCCTCGCAGGTATCGGCGTTCGGCGGCCTGGCGGCTGGCGACGCCGAGGGGACGCGCGAGGTCGGCCCAACTGGCGCCCGCCTCGCGGGCGGTTTCGATCAGGCCGGTCTCCCAGCCGGCGAGTTGCTCACGCACCTGCCGAAGCAGCATGAGCGAGGCCAGCGCCTGCTCGGGGCCGGGGCCGACGGAGTCATGGTTCTCGCGCCGTGCCTCGCGCAGCGCGTCGTCTATGGCGGCGAGGGCCGCGGCGGCGGCAAGAAAGGAAGCCGGGCCGTGGCCGTCGGTGCTGGTCGAGGACGGCTGGTCGGCTGCGGTCATGGTCACCTTCCTCGGGCGGTCGTCACATCGACGACATCACACCTGTCGTCCATCGGATGACATGTTAGCGCCCCTGCCGCCAGCGGTGGTCGACTCGATGTCGCCGCAGGCCACCGCGACGGCGTCTGTGTCTCAGCCTTGGCGAGAGCTGAGTTCGCCGAGCCTCTCGACGCCTCGACGGACGGCTCTGTCCACTGAGCCGGAGGACGATCTCATACGCGATGTCGCTGAGGCTCTCCCCCCGTCACGACGTAGTGCTCGCGGCCGGGTAGCCCTCGCCGGCGCCACGGACGGCTACGGAGACGACGGCTCCTCCGAAGGGCACGGGACGATGTCGCAGGTCAGAACGGCGCGCCAGGTCGATCGGGCGGAGGACCCGGCTCACAGCTACTGCCGATGCCGGGCCGTGGCGGGGCTCCTAAGCTGGAAACGCTCGGGACCCGCCGGAGGTGTTCATGTCCGCGAGCACGAGCGGGGGCGCTGCCGTGTAGGGCTGTCGTGTCTCCGCGGCGCGAGAGCCCCCCCGCGGACCCGCCGTTTCCCCGCGGCAGGGAACGACGTCACCGCGCGGTCGTGGGCCGGTCACCCTCCGCGTCCGCCCGCGTCGGCCACACCCTCGGCGAACGATCATCAACGTCACCGCAGACCGGACAGGAGACCGATCATGATCGGACCACGGATCGCCGGTGGCCTGCTGGCAGTCGCCACGCTGGCCACGGCCACCGCCTGCGCAGGCCTGGATCCGAGTGCACGGGCTGAGGAAGCACCGGTGGCCGCGGCATCGGCACGCCCCACCGATCGCCTCGAACCGCTGCTGCAGCAGGCTCTTCCGCAGGTGAAGGGCAAGACGTTCACGGCGGCGATCGTCGACCTCCCGCCCGACGCACGCGCCGCGCCGCACCGGCACGGGCAGGCGTTCGTCTACGCCTACGTCCTCGAAGGCACGGTGCGCAGTCAGCTCGACGGCAAACCGGTGACCACCTACCACCAGGGCCAGAACTGGGTCGAGCAGCCGGGCGCCCATCACCTCCTGACCGAGAACACCAGCCAGACCACGGCGGCGAGGCTCCTGGTCGTCTTCGTCTCCCACACCGGGGACAGCCTCAAGTCGGACGACCCGGGGTCGTAGTCCGGAGCGGACGACGGGCGCCGATGCGGCTGCTGAGGAGCAACGGGGCGACGCCCGGCCCCACATGGCGTAGCCCTGGCGGCAACCGCGACCGTGCCGACCTACGGTCGGGATCACAGGTCACTCCACCAGGGGGCACAAGAATGAAGACAGCCGTGATCGGTGGCACCGGTTTCGTCGGTACGAGACTCGTGGAAAGGCTGCGATCGAGGGGGCACGAGACGACGTCCCACGGCAGGTCCACGGGTCTCGACCTCCTGACCGGCGCGGGACTGCCGGATGCGCTCCGCTCCGTCGACGTCGTCGTGCTCACGATCGACGCGCCGTCCTTCGACGCGGCCGCCTCCCCGTTCTTCCGCAGCACCACGCAGAATCTTCTCGACGGCGCCGGAAGGGCGGGCGTCGGCCACATCGTCCTGCTGTCGATCGTCGGGATCGACCGGGTACCGGGAGTCGACTACTACACGGCCAAGATCCTGCAGGAGGACCTGATCAGGTCGGGCCCGATCCCCTCCTCGGTCGTACGGGCCACGCAGTTCATGGAGTTCGTCGAGCCCATCATGTCGTGGACCAGCGACGGTGACGTGGTCCGCCTCCCCACGACCCGGCTGCAGCCGATCGCCGTGGACGACGCCGTCGGCACGCTGGCCGACGTGGCGACCGGCACACCCGTCGACGGCATCGTCGACGTCGCCGGACCCGACGTCTTCCCGCTGGACGAACTGGGCCGCATCACTCTGCGGGCGCGCGGTGACGAACGCACCGTCGTGGTCGACGAGTCGGCGGGTCTGTTCGGCGCCGTCCCCGAAACCGCCATCATCGCCCCGCCAGGAGCCCGCATCGGCGCCGTGCACTATTCCGACTGGCTCACCAGCGGACCTCCGGTGTCATAGGGCCCGTCTGACCATTCCCGTCGTCGCCCGGGGGCATCCGGCTCGGCGACGCGTGCGGCGGCCATGGCCCTGCGCGAGTACGGCCGCGTCGTCCTCGCACAGCTGCTCACACCTGTACGAACAGCTTCAGGCGTGGCGCCCGGCCTCCGCGAGGGTGTCGCGGACCTGCCGGGTCACGCGGGCCGCGTCCTCCGGGTTGTTGACCACGTCGGTGTTGTTCATGTCGATGATCAGAACTTCACTGGCCGAGTAATGCGTGTGTACCCACTCGTCGTAGCCGGACCACAGCGCCCGGTAATACTCGACGAGAGCGTCGTCCTGCTCGAAATTGCGGCCCCGCAGCCCGATGCGACTCATCACCGTCTCGAAGCTTGCCGTCAGATAGACCATGAGATCGGGTGCCTTGCGGTAGGGCAGGTCCTCGATCTCGCGCATCATCTCGTCGAGCAGCCCCTCGTACACCTGCATCTCCAGGGCGCTGATCCTGCCCAGGTCGTGATTGACCTTGGCGAAGTACCAGTCCTCGTAGATGGACCGGTCGAGAACGTTGTCGTTCTGCTTGTACGCCTCCTTGATCGAGGCGAAACGGGTCCGCAGGAAGTAGAGCTGAAGCAGGAAGGGATAACGCTGTGCCCGGATCTCCTCGGGGCTCGCCGTGTAGAACAGCGGAAGGATCGGGTTGTCGTCCACGCTTTCGTAGAAGACCTTGCTGCCCAGCTCCTTGGCGAGCAGTTCGGCGACGCTCGTCTTGCCGATCCCGATCATGCCTCCGACGACGATCACCGACATGCCTCACTTCCCCAGGGGTCTCATGGCCGCGAGCGGGGTCCGCCGACGACCCTCAACAAAACCACGAGGCACCGCAGAGCCACAAAGGCACCCCTCGGTGGCCGGTCCAGGCCAGGACGACCTGGTGCGCACCGGCGGTCAGGAGGCCGCTTCGGCGGGCTGGGGCCGGGCGTCGGTGACGGCAGGGGCGCGCAGGACTCCGGCAGCCGCCGCGGCGATGGCGCAGAAGAGGGCCGGAAGCAGGAAGGTGTGGTTGAGGTCCATCAGGTGGGTCATCCAGCCGATCACAGCGGGACCGGCGAGCATGCCGATGTAGCCGAGGCCGGCCACGCGCGACACGTTGGCTCCGGCCGCGGTCGGGTCGGTGTGTCCGGCGGCGCTGAACAGCTGGGGGACACAGCCGGACAGGCCCAGGCCGAACAGGGCCCAGCCGGTCAGGGCCGCCGGGATCCACGGGACGAGAGCCACGAGCGTGATGCCTCCCGCGGCCAGGGCCGAGCCGTGGCGCAGCACGTTCGTCGCCCCGAAGCGGGCGGAGATGCCGTCCGCGAGGAGCCGGCCGATGGTCATGGCGGCGGCGAAGGTGCCGTAGGCGAAGGCGGCGGTGCTCTCCGGTGCGCCCAGGACGGTCCTCAGGTGCAGGGCGCTCCAGTCGTTGGCGGCGCCTTCGCACAGCATGATCAGGAAGGCCAGGACGGCCAGGAGCCAGATTCTCGTGGGGACGGCCCGGCTCCCGAGCACAGGGGCGCCGGCCGCGTCGCCGTCCTCGGGCGCGAGGGCCATGGCGGGCAGGAGGCCGCGTGCCGCTGTCAGGGAGACGACGGCGCTGAGGATGCCGACGGCGGTGAGCGCGGCGGGCACGCCCCAGCCGAGGCCGAAGGCGGCGGCGCCGGCGAGTGCGGCCAGGACGCCGCCGACGGAGAACGTGGCGTGGAAGGCCGACATCACCGGGCGGCCGTAGGCGTGTTCGACCTGTACGGCGTGGGCGTTCATGCTGGCGTCCAGGGTGCCGTTGCCGAAGCCGAAGGCCAGGAGGGCGGCTGCGAGGGCCCAGGGCCGGTCGGCCAGGCCGGGCAGCACGAGGGTCGCGGAGCAGAGCACCGCGGCGCCGGGGACGACGACACGGGAGCCGATCCGGTCGCACAGCCTTCCGCCCAGCTGCATGCCGGCGAAGGCTCCCACCCCCAGCAGGACGAGGAATCCTCCCAGGGTCGCGTGGCTGATGCCCACGCGATCCTCGACGGCGGGGATCATCACCACCCACATGCCCAGCAGTGTGCCGTTGAGGATGAAGTACACGAATGTCACGGCGCGTCCGACGCGCAACCCTCTGTCCATGCCGGACACCATAACGAACACAACTGATGTTTGAAACATCGCCTATCGCACACCGCAAATGTTTGAAATTTATGGTGTTGAATCACGGCTATGAGCAGCACTGCGGAACGGCATCGCCTCATCGCCCAGCAGGTCCAGGACGCGGGGACGGCCACCGTCACGGACCTGGCGCGTCTGACGGGCGCCTCCGAGATGACCATCCGCCGTGATCTCGACCACCTCGCGGTGCAGGGGGTCCTGGAACGCATGCGCGGCGGTGCCCGCGCACTGCTGCTACGGGGCGAGGAGCCGCCGTTCGCCCTGCGCGTCCACGAGGCCGTCGAGGCCAAGCGCCGTATCGCCGCCGCGGTGGCCTCGTCCCTCACCGACGGCGAGACCGTGCTGCTCGACAGCGGCACCACCTGCCTGGAAGTCGCACGGCTGCTGCGGGGACGGAAGATCACCGTCATGCCGCTGTCGCTGCAGGCACTCGCCGTCCTGGCCGAGGGCCCCGAACCGACCGGACTTCTGGTCCCGGGCGGCCGGCCACGCCTTCCGGAGGGGGCCCTCGTGGGACCGCTGACCCTGGCCTCGTTGGGCGCGCTGCGCTTCGACACCGCCGTCCTGGGCTGCTGCGGCCTCACCGCCGACGACGGACTGACGGCCTACGACCTCGACGAGGCCATGGTGAAGAAGGCCGCCGTCGCGTCCGCGCGCCGCGTGATCGCGGCCACCGACGGCAGCAAGATCGGCCGGACCGCCCGCGCGTACGTCGGCCCGCCGACCGTCGTGCAGGCGGTGGTCACCGACGCCACCGCCGACCAGGCCCAACTGGCCGCACTTCAGGAAGCCGGCATCGACGTCGTCACCGCCTGAACCGTCCGTCGGCGCATGCGGCAGCCGCCACCCGCGGGTACGCGACCGCCCCGAGGGAGGTGACCGCCTGCTCGGCGATCCTGGCCTCGTTGACGGCGAGGGTGCGGATGCCGGACGGCGGAGCGCCAGGCGACACCACACGTCTCAGGCGGCGGGCGAGCCCTCCGCCGGGCCGGGCGCGAACTCGCCCGCCGCCTCACCGCACTCGCCCGCCGGCTGGAGGCGCGCGACCCGGAGGCGCTGGGCGAACAGCTCGCCCTGCTCCACGACGGCGCCGTGGCCCGCAACATGGTCTTCAACGACACCGGTGGACGGAGCGTTGCGCGGCTGCCCGCTCCTCAATGCCATGGTCGAGGTTCCCGCCACCGACCATCCCGTCCAGCGAACTCCAGGACGGCCTGCTGTCTGCCGAACCGTCGGCCGCCGCCGCCCCCCCCGCCGACAACTTCTCGCATCGGCGGCCTCCGGGCAGGCGGGAAACGGCACGGCACCGGACGGGGGACAGCTTCCGCGCTGAACCGGGCCGGCGAAGGTGAGCAGTCGAGAGATCTTCGGGCCGCGGCGTCATCGCCGAGAGCCTTCAGGCGCCTTTGGCACCAACCCCCTCCAGGCTGTCGTCAACCCCGGTTCACCCGTAGGGATTGCTGCCGTACCACGACGTGCCGTGGCCCGTGCGCCTGCCGTAGCGTTCTGGTAATGCGCCTGCCAGGCGGAGCGCGGCAGGCCGTACCGGGGAGAGGACGGCGTCGGGGTGGTCGGAGATGAGCGGGAGCGGCGCGCTGGTGCGGCGCCGGCCGACTGTGTCCTTCGAGCGGTTGCGACAGCGGCGACCGCGGGGCCCCGGCAACCGGGCCCCCGCCCCACCGTCAGGCACCGCTGAGGCGTGCTCGGCCCTGCTGTGCGCCGGGTCGGAACGGCAGGACGCGAACGAGCGGGATGCCGGACGGAGGCCGGCCGTCGCCGCTCCCCTCGGGTCGGCCGGTCTCGCACCCCTTCCGTGGCGGTGACAGGCTGCGCCTTTGCCCTGATAATTTCAGCAACGCGGTTATCACCTTGGTGACGACGTCAAGTCGTTCTGCAGGTAGGGTCGTTGGCAGCTCCCCAGGAGGTTGGGCGTGACTGGTCCCCGTTCCAGCAGCAACGCACCGACGGCCGTTCGTGAGATGCGCGGGCATCGGCTGCAGTGCGTGCGGCTCGCGTCGTCCGGCCTGGGCCACGGGATACGAAGCGCTTGTGCGGCGGACCGGACCGCGGGCCGTTCGCCGTGACGAGCCCGCTCGTCGGCGACCGTTCCGCCCTGGCCGCAAGGTGACGGGCGGTGAACGGCAGGGACTGCAGTGGGGTCCCATTCCTGGCCTGCGGGCTGACATACATACACGCACGAAGGGGAGAACATGACCACCAGTCAGGCCGGCCGGGAACTCGACACGAGCAAGGCGCACTCGGCCCGGATGTACGACTACTTCCTGGGCGGGAAGGACCACTTCGAGATAGACAAGGAAGCGGCCCTGGTCGCCGCCACCGCCCACCCCGGCATCTATGTGACAGCCCGCGAGAACCGGGCGTTTATGCACCGTGCCACCCGTGTCCTGGCGCAGGAGCACGGCATCCGCCAGTGGCTCGACATCGGCACGGGCATCCCGACCGAACCGAACCTGCACCAGGTCGCCCAGTCCGTCGCGACCGATGCCCGCGTCGTGTACGCCGACAACGACCCTCTCGTCCTGAAGTACGCCGAACGCCTCATGCGCAGCACGAAGCAGGGACGTACGGCCTACGTCGAGGCCGACGTCAGAGACCCCGACGCGCTGATGAGCGCCGTACAGGACGCGGGCGTCCTGGACTTCGACCAGCCCGTCGCGCTCTCCCTCAACGCGCTCATGCACTTCATCACCGACCCGCACGACCCGTACGCCATCATCCACCGGCTGCTCGACCCGCTTCCGGTCGGCAGCGCCCTCGCAATGAACCACTGCACGCCTGACTTCGATCCCGATACCTGGAACAAGGTCGCGGAGGTCTACACCAAGTCCGGGGCACCCGTGCAATTCCGTTCCCACAGCGACGTGCGCCGTTTCTTCGACGGACTCGACCTGATCGAGCCCGGCATCGTGTGCTGCCAGCGCTGGCGGCCTGCCGGACCGGCCGATGGAACGGAGCCCACGGACGCCCAGATCAGTCTGCTGGCGGGCGTAGGCATCAAGCGCTAGGCGGTGTACGGGCGATCTTGTAACGGAGTCGTGGGGGAGGGCGGGCCGGTGTGCCGTCAGGTGGGGTGCGGCCGGCCGGTCGGGTCAGGCTGCCGGAGACGTGTGCACGGCCTCGGCCGCCAGCCGGAGATTCCTGATCATCGGATTCAGGTCGCCCCTGCGGCTGGCCAGGACGACCTGGCTGGGAGGAGCGCCCTCGACCGGGACGGTCACGAGGTTGGGACGCAGAGAGCTGCGCCGGTCGCCGACCGGTAGCACGGCGATCGCCCTGCCACTCGCGACGAGTTCGAGCTTGTCCTCATAGCTCTCGATCGGCGGCACACCGGCCCCGAGGATCCGGTAGGAAGTCCAGTCCGCGGTCTCGAACGCACAGGGCGCCGCCTCTTCACCGGCCAGTTCTTCCGCGGTCACCGACGTGCGGCCGGCCAGGGGATGGCCGCGCGGGACCACGAGCATCCGGGGCTCCTCGTACAGCGGGGAGGTGACCACGTCGTCGGTGGGGAGCGGCAGCGGGGCCCGCGCGATGAGGGCGTCGACGTGCTTGTCGGGCAGCGCACCGACGTCGCGGCAGCTCAGGTACCGGGTGGTGATCTCGGCGTCCGGGTGACGGCGGCGCAGTTCCCGTACGACGGCAGTGATCACCAGGTCTTCGACGTAGCCGATGCTGATTCGTTCGGTCTCGGCTTGTTCGCGTACGGCCAGCTCGGCCTGGCGAGCTGCCCGCAGCAGGGCTCGGGCCTGAGGGAGGAACCTCTGGCCGGCCGCGGTGAGCCGGGTGCCCTGGGGTACGCGGTCCAGCAGCCGTACGCCGAGGTACTTCTCGAGCCGCTGGATCTGGCGGCTCAGCGCCGGCTGGGCCACATGCAGCTCGGTGGCCGCCCGGCCGAAGTGCTGGTGCGCGGCCACCACGGTGAAGTAGCGCACGAGCCGCAGTTCCAGATCCTGTCCGAGATCGTTCACATCGCCAGCTTAACGCGCCATGCCTTTTCGGAATGATCAGGTTGCCGAACCGGTCTTGGACGGTCATGCCGCCGTGGGCCTTGACTGAAAGAGCGACGCGATCCCGGCGTTTTCCAGGAAAGAGACAGGCGTGATGAAGGCGATCCAGTTCCACGAGGCGGGCGGCCCGGAAGTCCTGCAGTACGACGAGGTTCCGGTTCCCCGGACCGGTCCGGGGGAGGTGCTCGTCCGGGTGCACGCGGTGGGCATCAATCCGCCGGACTGGTACCTGCGTGAGGGGATGAAGGTCATGCCGGCCGAGATGAGGCCGGCACTGGAATACCCCCTGATCCCCGGAACGGACATGTCGGGCGTGGTCGAGGCGGTCGCTCCGGATGTACGGGGGTTCGCCGTCGGTGACGAGGTCTTCGGCATGCTGCGTTTCCCCGGATTCGACGGCCGGACATACGCCGAGTACGTGGCCGCGCCGGCCTCGGACCTGGCCCACAAGCCGACCGGACTCGACCACGTACAGGCGGCCGGCGCCCCGATGGCCGCGCTTACGGCCTGGCAGTACCTGGTCGATCTCGGCCACGACGTGCCGTCTCCCTTCACCGGCCAGGTACACCAGCCGGTGCCGCTGACGCCGGGCATGACCGTACTGGTCAACGGGGCCGCCGGGGGAGTGGGCCACTTCGCCGTCCAGCTGGCGGCATGGAAGGGCGCCCACGTGATCGCAGTGGCCTCGGGACGCCACGAGCAGTTCCTGCGCGAACTCGGCGCCGACGAGTTCATCGACTACACCAGGACACGTGCCGCGGACGTGGTCAGCGGTGTCGACCTGGTGATCGACACGGTCGGTGGCCCGGACAGCTCACGCTTTCTGAGCGTGCTCAAGCGTGGCGGCACCATGCTTCCGGTGTTCTTCGCCCAGTACGACCCCGAAGAGACGGCGAGTCTGGGCATCAGCGTCTCGAACATTCAGGTGCGCTCCAACGGCGCCCAACTCGCCGAGATCGGGCGCCTGCTGGGGGATGGCAGGCTCCAGGTCGGGGTGGACAGCACCTACCCGCTGTCCGAGGCGCACAGCGCACACACGCGAGCCGCGCAGGGCCACATCCAGGGAAAGATCGTGCTGACGGTGGCCCCGTGAGCGCCGACCTCCCGCCGGCGGTGGCGAGGCACTGTTGTGGTCACGACGAAGGGTGGCGGATCGCCCGGCTCACCCTGACACCGGCGTACTCGATCGTGGCCCCGACGGACGCGCTGCTCAGTCGAAGATGGCGCAGTTGACGGCGTCCATGAGGGCCGCGCCGGTCTGGTGTGCCTGTTTGCCGAGGGTGGAGGTGGCGAAGAAGAAGGCGGCGGTGCGGCGGCCGGTGGAGTCGGTGACGTTGTAGGTCGCATAGCCCGGGACGATGCCGACATGGTCCCAGACCGTGCCGCAGTCGGTCTTCGCCCTCTCGATGCCCAAGCCGTAGCCGAGCTCCTCCGGGTCATCCGGCCCGCTCTCCGGCACGGTGGTGCGCATCTCCGCCAGTTGGGCGGCGGGCAGCAGACGGCCCGACATCAGCGCGCCGTAGAAACGGGACCAGTCGCCGGCGGTGGACACGATCGCGGCATCCGCTCCGTCGGCCGTGACGTAGTCGCCGGTGACGTCCACGTGGTCGTCGTGCCGCGGTCCGGCGTAGACCCTGAACTCCTCGGGGACGTCCGGTGGCATGTGGGCGGCGTCAGGTTCGTAGCCGTGCGCGTGCCGGTCGCGCCAGGCGGGGCCGGTGGCGTAGAAGGTGTGCCGGAGCCCCAGGGGCCCGGCGATCCGGTCCCGCACCAGCGCCGCGAGGCTCTTCCCGGTGGCCTTCTCCAGGACGGCACCGATCGCGATGTAGTTGGTGTTGCTGTACGACCACTGGGTGCCGGGCTCGAACAGCGCCGGGTGTCCGCTCACCAGGCCCAGGATCTCCCTCGACGTCCACACGTGGGAGTCCCGGCCGGTGAGCGCCGGTGCGAGGGCGGGGTCCTCGGTGTAGTCGAACAACCCACTCGTGTGGTTGAGCAGCATGCGCAGGGTGATCGCCCTGCCGTTGCGCACCTGGCCGGGCAGCCACTTGCCGACGGGGTCGGTGAGGGCGAGTCTGTGCTCGGCGACCAGTTGCAGGACGAGGGTGGCCATCACCGTCTTGGTGTTGGACGCTTCCCGCACCTCGTCGTCCGCCCTGAGCCGATGGTCCTTCTTCGTCCAGGCGGCCTGCTCGGAGATCTCGATGGGCCTGCCGTGACCGTCGTTCACCCGCACGATCACCCCGGGTACTCCCTCTTCCACCAACTTCCGCGCCAACTCCCGCAGGCGAGCGCGTGTTTGCGCAGTGCCGTCGTGCCGGGCCTCCGAGACCGTCCGAGAGCCGACGGCCGCACTCCCGCGGACCGCGTCCGCACGCGACGGGGTCGCGGCGAGGGGCACGACGAGGGCCGCGGACACCGCGACGGTCGCCATCGCGCGAAACCCCGCCAGTCGCGGGCGCCGTCGAACACGCACCTTCACCTGCGCTTCACGCTCCTTCGAGACTCCGGGAAAGCCGATGGGCACGATCGGTGTACGGGGAGGAGAACAAGGCCCGCGGTCCGGCGAGTTGGCGCCCAGCCCCGGGACGAAGCCGATACCGCCGGGCTTTGTACAGCCCTGGGGAATCCTTCGGAGGGTAGCCGACGGCGGGGAGAAAACGAGGACGTTTGGTTACTCCAGCACCGCCCGCGCCGCGCCCAGGGGGCTCGGGACCACCGCCGGCCGTATGTGTGGTCGTTCACCCGACGGCTCGAGCAGGGCGCAGATTTTTTCGCGGCTCGCGACAACCTCGGGTGGGTCCGCACGTCTGGTGGGGTGAAAGGCGGTTTCCGGGGCGGGGTTTGCGGTCCGGGCGCTGTCTGACCTGTCAACGTTGTCTGAACTCTTTGGAGTCGTTTCCCATGCGGCATTCCCGCGCCAAGAAGTCGAACCGTCCCCTGCGCACCTGGGTGCTGGGGTCGGCTGCCGGTCTCGCCCTGGTGGCGGGCGGCGGCATCGCCGCTCAGGCGGCCACCGCCGGCCACGCCCACCCGGCCAAGTCCGCGCCGGCCGAGCCGAAGCCCGTCCCGTCCACTCCGGGGACGCACACCTCCGGCGACAGTGACCCGTCTCCGGTGCCGGGTGACGCGAACGGCAAGCCGTACCCGAAGCCCGTCCCGTCCACTCCGGGGACGCACACCTCCGGCGACAGTGACCCGTCTCCGGTGCCGGGTGACGCGAACGGCAAGCCGTACCCGAAGCCCGTCCCGTCCACTCCGGGGACGCACACCTCCCACGGCACCGACCCGATTCCGGTGCCCGGTGACGCGAACGGCAACCCCTACCCGGGTACCACCGGCCGCTGAGCCACCGACCATGGGTGCGGTGGGGCCGGACCGGATCCGGCCCCGCCGCACCCCTGATCCGAACGAGGACGATGCAGCTCACCCTTGCCCTGCCATGGTGGGTCCGGCTCCTGCGCCGCACCGGGACCACCCCCTCTACGGCGCCGGGCGCGCCGCACCCCGGCCGGCGATTCCGGCACCTGAGTCCGGTGGCGGACCGGGACGGTGAGGAAGGTTCCCCCACACTCGCCGATCTGTACCGGACCCGGCGTCTCGACATGGTCCGGCTTGCGGCCTTCCTGGTGGACGACCTGCACACCGCCGAGGATGTCGTCCAGGATGCCTTCGCCGCCGTCTGCCGCCGGCACGGCGAACAGTTGGACGACCTCCAGGACGCGCACGCCTACCTCCACACCGCGGTGGTCAACGCCGCCCGTTCGGTGCTGCGCCGGCGGCGCACCGCGCGCACGTACACCCCGCCGTACCAGGGCCCGGGAGCACCGGTCGACGAACTGCTGCTGCTCGCCGAGGAGCACCGACAGGTCTTCGACGCACTGGCCCAGCTCACCGCCCGCCAGCGTGAGGTACTGGTTCTGCGCTACTGGTCCGACCTGAGTGAGGCGCAGATCGCCGAGACTCTCGGCGTGTCCCGTGGCACCGTCAAGTCCACCGCGAGCCGTGCGCTCGCCACTTTGGAAGGACTCCTGGAGGTGGACCGATGAGCAGCCGGGCGCCGCTCGAGGAACGGCTGCGCGCCGCGCTGGAAGCGCGCGGGCAGCTCATCAGCGCTCATGACCTGTCGCCGGCCCGGCCGCCGGCCGGCAGGACCTGGGGCACACGCCGGATCCGGCGGATGCTGTCCGTCGCCGTCGCCGCCACTGCGGCAGCCGCCGCCGCCGTCGTCCTCCTGCTGTCCTCCCACACCCCGGACCGCCCCCGCCCGGCACCACCCGCACAGCACTCCAGCCCCACCGCGACCCCTCCCTCCACCGACCCGCAACCGGTGCCCTCGGCTGTCGCGTCCGTGCCCTAGCAGGGGGTCCTGGGGGATCTGGTGAAGGGTGGGCCCGCCGTATCGGCTTGCGGGTCTCGGTCGCCGAGACGACGGACGGACGAGGACCGGCGGGCCACGCGTGAGGATGTCAGCCGGTGAAGGTGATGTACTTCCAGGCGCCGTGGGTCGTGGAGTTGACCGTGTCGCCGGAGGAGGAGTTGATGTACGAGGAACGCACCCGGGCGCGGACCCCCGATGTGCCCGGTGCTTCCAGGCTGACCGCCGACTTGCCGTTGGTCGCCAGGGCGAAGTAGCCGGAGGCGGAGTCGTACCAGCGGCCCTGGTGGTACACCTGGACCTGGAGGCGCTGCTTGCGCCCCTTGTAGTAGGTCATGGTCGTGGTGAACACCGGGTCGGTGTTCTTGTGGAAGCAGGAGTACGTCGTGGAGCCGATCCGGCCCGTCTTGTAGTGCTTGGAGACGGTGGTGGACACCTTCACGTGGGCGTACGCGGTCGAGTTGACGGTCTTTCCGGCGTACCGGCCGTCCCCGGTGAAGACGGCGCTGACGGTGGTGTCGCGGGTCATGTCGTCGGTCGCCGACAGATTCCCCTTGGAGTTGACCTTGGCGGTCCTCAGCAGCTTCTCGGGCTTGTCGGAGCCGAAGGGGTCCGCGTAGATCGCGACGGTACGGTTCTGGTACGTCGTTCCCAGGTGCGCGGTGAACGTGACGTCTGTGCCGTACGAGTACATCTTGCCGTTGTTCGTCAGCGTCAGCGCGGTCGCCTTGCGGGCGACCGTGACCGTGTCGGATCCGGTGGTGGAGCTGTGGGCGGTGTCGCCTGCGTAGGACACCCTGAAGGTGACCTTGCCGCCGGCCGGCGGGGTGTCGGCGAAGGAGAACCCGCCGTCCGCCTTGGTCGTGACGGCGGTCAGCGCCTTGCCGGTGGGGGACTCGACGTCCGTCCGGGTCACCTTCAGGCTTGTGCCCGCGGGGACCGGCGTCTTCGAGGTCAGCTTGCCCGTGACGGTGAGCTTCTTCGCGCGGTCCGACGTCGCGGGGGCCGCCACCGTGAGGGTGGGCAGCTCCTTGGTGGGGTCGGTCAGGACACGCAGCGTGTAGGTGCTGGCGGTGTTGACCGAGACGGCGAAGAGGCGGCTCTCGTCGGGTGCCCAGGCGAGCGCGCCCTCCACCAGGGTGTCGGCGCCACTGCTGTCGCCGGTGTTGGGGAAGTCCCACTCCCGCAGGGGTGACGCCGCGTCGGGGCGGTAGACGTGCACGTCGGGTCCGTACCAGGATTCGCTGCCGCCGGCGACGGTGCCGTCGGGGGCGACTCGTACGGCGTTCGGGTAGGGGTCGATCGGATACCCCGCCGCCGTGGACAGGGCGGTGGCCGAGTAGGCGCCGATGCCGTAGCCGCGGTCGGGGGCGGGGTCGCCCCAGGAGGTCAGGACCTGGCTGCCGTCGGACGTCAGGTCCAACTGCCGCACCGAGGTGTCCATGGAGCCCTTGACCCGAAGCGAGGCGCCGTCGCCCGACACGTCGTAGACGGCGAGAGCACCGCCGTTGCCGGCCACCAGGACGCCGGGGACCGCCGGGTCGGAGGCCAGGAACATGCCGAAGGCGCCGTAGAAGTCGACGTCACCGCGTTGGCCACGGTGGACGACGGGCTCAGGACCGGAGAGGTCCAGGACACCGATGTCGGTGTTGTAGGTGAACCAGACCCTCCCGTCCACCACCTCCAGGTCGCCGGGGGCCACGCCGACGGAGTAACTGGCGGTCTGGGTGTACGTGCTGGTGTCCACCGAGACGATCCGGTGACGTTGGAGGTGAATGCGTTCCTGCGTCTTCTGCTTCGCGGTTGACGGCTGCGGGCGCCAGGACTCGGCCGGGCCCCTTCGGTCCCCGTCAGCGTGCCCATTGCCGTCTGCGGCTGGACCAGTACGGTTGGTGGCTTGGGTTTGTCCACTTCCCCTCGCCCAGGGCGATCCAGGTCAGCGGTCTTCAGTTCGGATCCATGCGGTTGCGGTGCGAGACAGGGATGCTGACAGAGTATGGGCAGTACGTTCCCTTCGAAGCTCTGTGAGGCAGCCATCGTCACCGGGAGTCAGCCCATGCTGGAGGATGTCCTCGCCCCCGGGCTGGACGTCGTCTTCGTCGGCATCAATCCGGGTCTCCCGTCGGCACTGCGGGGCCACAACTTCGCCACCCCCGGCAACAGGATGTGGCCGGCCCTGCACCGCTCCGGTTTCACCGCGTTCCGGTTCCGGCCCGAGCAGGAGCGTGACCTGCTGGCCCTGGGGCTCGGCATCACGAGTATCGTGCGCAGGCCGACGGCCCGCGCGGCGGAGCTCACGCGCAGCGAGTACGTCCGGGGAGGCGAGGACCTGCGCCGCCGGGTGGAGGTTCTGCGCCCGAGGTGGCTCGCTCTGCTGGGTGTGACCGGGTACCGCGCGGCCTTCGGAGTCGGCGACGCCGCCGTCGGTCCGCAGGCCGCGTCTATCGGCGGCACCCGTGTGTGGGTCCTGCCCAACCCGAGCGGTCTCAACGCCCACTACCCGCCCGCGGCTCTGGCCGTGGAATTCGCCAGGCTCCGGGTCGCCGCCGGTCTGCCCGACCGTTCCGGCCTGCTCGGCGACGGACCCTTCGACGCCTCCTGACCGGGTCCCTCACCACACTCCTCATGGCCGCCGCCATCATCACGCTACTGGCCGTGCTGCTCGACATCGGCTCCTTGATCCGAGGCATCACCTTTGCCCAGGCCTGTGGTGGCTGCACACCTTCGGCATCAGCGCCTGACATCTTCACAGCACCCAGGTCCTGGCAGCGCGTCGCGAGAGCCAGTACCGCATCAGGCCTCGTTCGGGCTGGACGTCCCCCGTCCCTCCCCGGCCTCAGTTGCCGGAGACTGGAGAGAGCGCGGACGGGTGGTCAGAACCCGATACCCCATCTGTCCCAGTCGGGAAAGACGATGGATCGTCGGGCACTGCCCGCTTTACGGTGACGCCATGAGCGAACATCCGGAAGCACCTGTCACGCCCGTCCAAGCCTATGAACCTCCGTACTACGTAGCTGTTTTCACTGCGGTGCGAGCCCGAGATCAGAGCGGCTACAGCGAGACAAACGCTCGCATGGAAGACCTGGTGAAGGACATTCCCGGGTACCTGGGAATGGACCATGCGCAGACTCCTGGCGGGCTGGGCATCACCGTCGGGTACTTCCGGGATGCCGACGCCCTCACGGAGTGGCGGACCAACGCCGAGCACCGCGCAGCACAGAGGCGCGGGCAAGCCGAGTGGTACCAGAGCTACACACTGCACGTGGCGAAAGTGGAACGGAGCCACGGATTCACGCGAGCGTAGATCCTACGGAGCCTGACAGCAGGCTGCGGCGCTGACCTGGCCCACCATCGCGGTCGCGAACGGGTCGGCCGTCCCAGACCCTCCAAGACGAACGAATCCGTATGTGGCTGTCCGGCCAGCCCAAGGTCCCCCTGGCCCCGGAGCCGATATAGCGGGCTCACCCTGCACCAGATCCTCGGCGCCCTCCAGGACCTGCTGAGCTGCCGGACCGGCATCCGCAACGGCACCACCTGCCACCAAGCTCTGCCCAGCAGAACGACTCCGAGGGCAAGGAAGACCTGACGGAGTACATGACGGGGGGCTCGGCGTAACCGAGCCCCCCGAGAAGTCCGGTCCGGCCGCTCAGCGGACCCGGATGAAGACCACGTCGTAACTGCTGTTGCTCGCACGCGACTTGACGTAGACGCCGTCGCTGCCGCCGTTGGGGTTGCTCGTGTTGCCCTCGACGGTGGTGAAGGACGACCCCGACACCGTCCGCACGATGCCTATGTGTTCGTTGCCGCCGGTGAAATCGCTCCCGCCGTCCCAGTCGAAGGCCACGATGTCACCCGGCTGCGGACTGGTCGTCACCGACAGATGGTAGTTGCCGGCCCGCGCCTGCTTGACCCAGCCCGACACGTAGGAGTTGCGGTAGGAGGTGGCTCCGGTCTGCTTCGCCACCCAGCTCACGAAGGTCGCGCACCAGGCGTAGTCGCTGGTGGACAGCGAGAGACCCACGGCCGAGCCGTAACTGTTCGCGCGGGCGCTGCCCTCGACGGTGCCCACCTCGGCCTCGGCCACGTCGAGGATCTTGGCGTAGCCGCCCCCGGGCGCGGGAGACGACGGCGGCGTCACCGCGCCGTACAGGGCGGCCTTGGTGTTCGGTCCGACATGGCCGTCGACCGAGAGGCCCTTCTCGGCCTGGAAGTCCCGGACGGCGCTGTCGGTGAGCGGACCGAAGTCGCCGTCGACGGCGAGATCGGCACCGTGGTGGTTGAGCAGGCTCTGCAGTTCCGTGACGCAGCCGCTGCGCTGTCCCTGCACGATCTCGGCGGGGCAGGAGGCGGAGGTGAGGTTGATCGGCGTGGGCGCGCCGCTGCCGCCGCCACCGCCGATGTTCGCGTACAGCGCGGCCTTGGTGTTAGGGCCGACCTGGCCGTCGGCGGTGAGACCGGCGGAGGACTGGAACGCCTTCACCGCTGCCAGGGTCTGCGGGCCGAAGCTGCCGTCGACGTCGAGGCTCTGGCCCTTGCCGTTGAGCAGGGACTGCAGAGTGGCGACGCAGCCACCACTCTGGCCTTCCACGATGTTCTCCGGGCAGGACGACGACCTCAGGTCCAGGCTCGTCGACGGAGACTCGTCGTCGTCGTACAGGGCGCGCTTGGTGTTGGCGCCGACCTGGCCGTCGGCTGTCAGTCCGTGGGAGGACTGGAAGCTGCGGACGGCACTCGCCGTGCCGGGGCCGAAGTCCCCGTCCACGTCGACCGCGTAGCCGAAGTGGCCCAGCAGCCGCTGGAGTTCGGTGACGCAGCCGCCCTTGTCCCCCTGGACGATGTTCGCGGCGCAGGAGGAGGACCGGAGGTTGATGGCCGCGGGTGCCGTGCCCGCGGTCGCGTACAGCCTGCTCTTGGTCTGGGGGCCGACCCGCCCGTCCACGGCGATCGCGGTGGCGGCCTGGTACTCACGGACGGCGTGGAGCGTGCTCGACCCGAACTGACCGTCCACGACCAGACCGGCACCGTGCGCGTTGAGGAGGTTCTGCAACTCGGTGACGCAGCCGCTCACCTGACCCTGCACGATCTCGGTGGGGCAGGACGCGGAGGTCAGCTTGACGGCGACTGGGGCAGCGTTCGCCGGTCCCGCACCGAGCACGATGCCGGCCGAGACCATCGCGGCGGTGGCGGCGAAGGTCCCGACGCGGATCCGCCACGTCGTTCCGGTGCGACGTGCGTTGCGGTGCCGTGATCTCTCGTCTTCGGCGGGAACGAGGAATGCGAGTCTTCCCATGGTGGCGAGGTTCTCCTTCGGGGTGCCGGGGCGTCGTCTGACGATGCGTCGTGGGGGAGACCGCCGTGTTCGTCCGGTGGTCTCCAGCCCGGCCGGCGCGCTTGAGACGCCTGGCGAGGCGGGACGAGGAGATGCGGTGCGAGACGGGCGGCGGGGCGGGGGAGGTCATCGCCGGAGTCAGAACGGAGGTCTCGCACGACGACCTGCTCGACGCCGACCCGGATGAGTGCTCGACGGAGCGGTTCGACGCCCCGGCGGTCGATGCGGTCCGGAGAAGTCGCTGTGCTCCGCTCGCCGTGACAGCTGTCCCGAGTGACCCGGTCCCGGCCGGTTGCCGAGCGGGAACGCGGTCCCCGGCCCGTCCCTGCCGGGCACGGACGGGCCGGGGCGCTCACTCAACAGGGCAGCCGGGCCGACCGGTTGGGCGGGGCGAGCACGGTCAGGCGGCGAAGCGCTTGAACGCCGCCTTGGTACCCGCACCCGCGATACCGTCGATCGCGCCCGTGTAGCCGTAGTCGGCGGCCAGCAGACGCTGCAGCGCCTTGATGGTGTTGGTGCCGGGGTCGCCGTCGATGGCGCCGGTGTAGCCCCAGTACGTCTGGAGGCAGCGCTGGAAGGCCTTCCAGCTGTTGGTGCCCAGCTGGCCGTCGATGCTGTCGGTGTAGCCCCAGTAGTCCGCGAGGAACTCCTGGACGTTCTTGGCCTCGGAGGTGGTCAGACCGAAGTTCTGCGTCGCGGCCACGGCGGCGGGCTGGGCGGTCACCGCCGTGTGCGCGGTCGTCGCGGTCGCCGCGTAGCTGGTGCCCGCGATCGCCACACTGCCGGCGGTGAGACTGGCAACGGTGACGAGGCCGGCGATGGTCCTGCCCAGAGCGTTCGGTCGCATGCGTTCCTCTTTCGGTCGTGGGTCGGCACCTGTCCCGCTCGGCGGGCAGGTGGCGAGATCAAAGGTGCAGGGTGTCTGGGCGAGGGGGCCACGGCTGTGGGGCAAGTGGCGGATTTACGGGACGATCACCCTGCTGAGCTGCGGCGACAGCGTCGGGCGGGACAGTGTTGCGGGACGCCGCATGGGACAGCTGTGACAGATGTGGCGGGCTCATGCAGAATGCGGAGTAGTGGAGGGGGCCGCGTATTCGATCATGTCCGCTTTGGGGGAAACATGTCGCGCTTCAAGCCGCTACCCGCCGAACTCGACCCTCCCGCACGGCAGTTGGCGGTGCGGTTACGCGAGCTGAAGAGTCACGCTGAGCTGACGGTCCGCCAGCTCGCGGCCAAGACCGGCTACAGCGCCAGATCGTGGGAACGGTACCTGGGAGGTACGTCACTGCCGCCCCGGGCAGCGGTGGAGGCGCTGGCCCGTATCACCGGTGCCGATTCCGTTCACCTGCTCGCGTTGCACGAGATCGCCGCCGACTCGTGGGACCTCCACCGTGCCGAGCCTGCCGCACAGCCGCAGCCCACTGAGCAGGAGCAGGAGCAGGAGCAGGAGCAGGAGCCGGATCCGGGGCCACCGCCCACACCGTTGGCGCTGACGGCATCACCCGCCACGGCATTGGCCGGACGCGGATTGCCGCACGTCGCCCTCACCGCCGGTGTCGTCGCCCTGACCGCGGCATTCATGGCGGCGCTGCTGCTGGTACTGCGTCTGGGTGAGGACGTCACCCCGGCAGCCGTCGCCACTCCGGCCGGCACCGCCGCGACCTCGTCGCCCCCTTCCTACACGTGCCGCATCATCCGTGCGGACGGCCGCTGGTCGGCAGGCATCAACAACGGCCGTGACACCGAGATCACCTACGGCGACACAGGCGCCGACGTCGCCGAGGCTCAGTGTCTGCTCCGCCGGGCAGGCATCTCGCCCGGAGGGATCGACGGCATGTTCGGCCCGCTGACCCTGCGGGCGGTCAGGACATTCCAGGACCGCGCGGGCCTGGTCGTCGACGGCATGCTGGGGCCGAGGTCCTGGAAGGCGCTCCGCGGATGACGCCCGGCGCACCCTCACCGTCGGGCGCCCGACTGGCCCTGGTGCTTCAGCAGTTGAAGCAGCACACCGGCCTGAGCCTGGCCCAGCTCGCGGACGCGACGACTTTCAGCAAGTCGTCCTGGGAGCGATATCTCAACTCCAAGAGCCTGCCGCCGCGCAGTGCGGTCGAGGAGCTGTGCCGCCTCGCCGGTGAAAGCGCTGACCACCCGTTGGCACTCCTGGACATTGCCCGGACGGACCGGAGGGAGGCCGGCAGGCCGACGCCGGATCGACGGCGCCCCGAGACCCCGCCCGACAACGACGGTGGGGATACGGTCCCGGGCGACGCGGGCGACGCGGGCGACGCGGGCGACGCGGGCGACGCGGGCGACGCGGGCGACACGACGGGCCAGATCCGGAACCGGACTCAGACGCGATCACCCGACAGCGAAGCGGACCGGACGGACCGGAGACGCGCCGACGCCACCCCCTCCGGCCCCGCCGGGCACCGGCACGCAACCGTCCTCACCGCCCTCGCGTCAGCCTGTGCCGTGGTTCTTGGGGCGCTCGTGCTCACCCACCTTCCCCCCTCGCACCGCAAGGGGGCGTCAGTGGCCGCCACGTCCTCTCCCGCCACGGGGGTGCGCTGCCGGCGGACCGCATGTCAGAACAAGGACCCGATCACGATGAACTGTGCCGCCGCCCCGTTGACCCTGGCCGAGCATGAGACGGCCACAGGTGCCTGGATCCAGATCCGCTACAGCCCGGAATGCGGTACCAGTTGGGCCCGGATGTGGGGCGCGGCCCTGGAGGACCGCGTCGAGATGCGGGCGGGCGGCCAGGACGGCGCCCTGCGGTACGCCCGGGTCACCACTCG
The DNA here is from genome assembly GCF_042754285.1 of Streptomyces sp. NPDC059224. NCBI lineage: Bacteria > Bacillati > Actinomycetota > Actinomycetes > Kitasatosporales > Streptomycetaceae > Streptomyces > Streptomyces sp. NPDC059224. The sequence continues at coordinate 54,109 of NZ_JBHZAN010000011.1, read as the reverse complement.
CGGCGAGGCGGACACATATGTTCACACCCGGATGAGCGTGGTGAGCCCCGCGACCTCCGTGCAAGCCTGCTTCAGCCCCGCGGCGGGCGGCGGGAAGGAATGCATCGAGACCCGCCTGGACCAGGCCACTCCGTCCCCTTCGCAGTGACCGGGTGGCGAGGCTCCCCGACGAGCGTGTCCGGCCCACCGGCCGGGTTTCGGGGTGTGCAGGCCGCCAGGAGGGTCCCCCTGGCTCGGAGTGGGTCAGCCGCTGAGCTGGTCCACCAGCGCGAGGGCGTTCTCGGTCTTGGGATGGGTGCTCCCAAGCCGCGTGCGCAGGATCTGTGCGCCCCGGCGTGCGAGGCTCACCGCGGACGAATCGTCCACGGCGTGCAGGGCCTTGGCCTTGAAGAGCAGCGCGTAGCCGATGTACAGGTGGTCCGGGGCGTAGAGGGTCTCGCGGATCCGCAGCGCCCGTGAGATCAGTGGCACGGCCGTGGCGGCGTCGCCGAGGTCGAAGTGGACGGTTGCCAGGGCGATGAGATCAAAGCTCACGTAGGGGTTGTCCGGCCCGTACGCCTCCTCGTCGATCCGCAGTGCCCGCTCGGCAAGCGGCAGTGCCGCCTCGTGATCGCCGAGAAGGCAGAGCGTCCGGGCGAGCGTCGCCAGGTCCGTCGCGATGGCGGGGCTCCCTGTCGGCAGACAGGACTCGTGCAGGCGCAGTGCACGCTCCGCCAACGGACGAGCCCTTTCCGGCGTACCGAGGTCGCGGTGGATCTGCGCGAGGGTGATCAGGTCGAAGCCGACCTCGGTGTCCCGCCCCCCGAGCGCTTCGTCGAGTGCGAGGGCGCGTTCGCAGAGCGACAGTGCCGCCCCGTAGGTGCCGATCTGCAGGAGGAACTCGGAGGCAAGGCGCAGCAGCACTGCGGTGTCCGCGGCGCATTCGGCCGGCGGTTCGTCCTTGGTCATGGCCAGCACGTGCGGGAGGAGCGCATGCCAGCGGGGCCGCGCGTCCGGGTCGCCGTGGATGTCGTGCGGTACGGCCGCCAGCAGTGCACGGCGCAGCCGGACCCCGGCGGTCGCAAGCACGTCGTCCGGTGTCGCGGCCCGGATCGCTGCCTGGACCAGCCGGTGCAGTACCAGGGAGGAGCGCTCGCGCCGTGCGAGCCCCAAACCGGCCAGGGCGCCGACCGTCGTGTCCCACGTCAGCGGATCGGCGGCCGCCGCGATCAGCGGTTCCGGGCCGGCGGTGAACAGGTCCAGCGGGATCGGCTCGGGCGCGAGCAGAGCGCACAGCTCCAGCAGCCGCACTGCTTGCGGCCGTTCCCGCTCCAGCCTGTGCACGCTGAGCTGCCACAGAGTCGAGACGACGACCGACGGCCGGTCGGCCAGCTCGCCCCTTGAGAGCATGTCCTCCAACCGCGACGTCAGCAGGCTCAGGTACTCCTCCGGCGCCGTCCGGTTGTAGTCCATGTAACCGGCTGCCTGCTCCAACGCGAGCGGCAGGTCGCCCAGTTGCTCCGCGATCCGGTCCGCCGTCCCCTCGGTCGTGCCGGGAACCCGCCGGACCAGCAGTGCCACCGACTCCTGCCTGGTGAACACCTCCAGGTCCATCACTGTGGCCGTGCCCGACCATCCGCTCACTCTGGTCGTGACGAGGACGTGCCCCTTCCTCGCCAGCTCTCCCGACGGCAGTGCCGGCACGAGCATGCCCGGCCTCTCCCCGTTGTCGAAGATCACCAGCCAGGGCCTGCGGTCCCGCAACTTGCCGTACACCTCCGGGACGACTTGTTCCGAGCCCACTTCAACCAGCCCCAGCTCCCTGGCCAGGGAGGTGAACTGCGACGCCACCAGGTCGGGGTCCTCTGCGTCGACGAACGCGACGAACCGGTACTTCGACAGGTACCGGTACGCGTACTCGACAGCGAGCTGTGTCTTGCCCACGCCACCGAGGCCGTGCACCACCTGGACGGCGGTCTCGCCTGCCGAGGCGAGTTGCCGGCGCAACTCCCGCATGTCGGCGTCGCGACCGGTGAAGTGGGCGTTGCGTGGCGGCAGCCGGTACGTCGTGGGCGCTGCCGGGCGCGGTGTGCGGCTTCCGATTGACTCCCGCCGCAGTTCGAGCAGTGCGAGCGGCACCAGGAGCAGGAGCGCCACCCACGGGTGCACGCGCACGATGTCGAGCGGTCCGGGCCAGTGACTCTGTCCGGAGGCGGCGTTGAAGGCGAGGCTGCCAACGAACAGCACGAGCAGAGCGGCCACCGCGCCGATCAGCCTCCGCCACATGGCTCCCTCTCCGGTCGCGACGGCGACCGTGACGACCACAGCCGACGTGATCGTAGCCGAGAACTCCGCCAGTCCGACGGGCGATTACCGACGCCGGTGACAGGCCGGCGGCCGAGCCGGCTCATCCCGGTCCGCCGGGCACGGCCCAGCCAGACCAGCTCCCGACGGCCGAAGACGCCGTCCAGCCGAGCCCGAACGCGCCGCTCAGCGGTTCTCCAGGGATGGTCCCGCAACCTGCACCGTGTTGGTGCGGAGGAGGCGCCAAGACCAGGTTCCGCGCCGCGCGGACGGCGAGGACCGAGCCCCGGCGTCCCGTCCGCATGCCTTGACCATCGGGTTCGTGATCACTGGCGGTCGCCCTGTTGACCGAGGGCGCAGAGCCAACAGGAGCGCAACGGGTCTACGGTGCCGACAGAGCCGTGCTCTCGGCCTTCTCCAACCATCCGGTGTACCAGCGCGCGAAGGTCACCGGCGTACCGTCGTCGTCGAGCAGCGGGGCGAGGTCCACGTCGTCCACCCGGCAGATGTCCGCCTACGAGCGGAAGTGACCGCGACGCCATGGACCTGACCCTGCTCTACCGCGGCCCGCTCGCCTCCTGCGACTACGACTGCCCGTACTGCCCGTTCGCCAAGCGGCGCGACTCCACCGAGCAACTGCGATCGGACCGCGCCGCGTTGGAACGCTTCACTCAGTGGGCCGGGGCGCAGACCGAGGACCGGCTGTCGGTCCTGTTCACGCCCTGGGGCGAGGGGCTGGCCCGGTCCTGGTACCGGCGGGCCCTCGTGGAACTGTCCCACCGGCCGCATGTGCGCCGGGTGGCCATCCAGACCAACCTGAGCTGCCGCACCGACTGGCTCGCCGACGCCGACCCCGGCACGCTCGCCCTGTGGTGCACGTACCACCCTGACCAGACGCCCTACGACCGGTTCCTCGCCAAGTGCCGGGACCTGGCGGCGCGCGGCATCCGGTACAGCGTGGGGGCGTCGGCCTCACGGACCACCTGGACGCGGCCCGACGGCTGCGCGCGGACCTGCCGGACCATGTCTACCTCTGGGGCAACGCGGCCGAGGGCCACACCTACACCGACGCGGAGGCCGCCCTCTGGACGGACCTCGACCCGCTGTTCCCCTACAGCCGGACCCCGCACGCCAGCGGCGGACTGCCGTGCCGGACGGGCGAGTCGGTGGTCTCGGTGGACGGGGCGGGTACGGTCCGCCGCTGCCACTTCGTCCCGGCGCCGCTCGGCAACCTCTACGACGGCTCCTTCCGCGCCGCGCTCCGGCCCCGGGCCTGCCCGCTGGCCGTCTGCGACTGCCACATCGGCTACGTCCACCTGGAGACGCTGCCGCTGTACGACGTGTTCGCGGGCGGGGTCCTGGAACGCATCCCGGCGTCCCGGACGGCCGTTTCCAGGTAGGGGAATGACAGCCGCAACCAATCTCGCTCTCTTTCCCCGGGCCTCGAACGGTGTCTCGACCCGGTGGCTCACCAGAGGGTTCGCCGGACACAGGGGCTCCTTCGTCCGATCGTCTGCTCCGACCGAGGTGCCCGTGACCAAGGTGAAGGCCGTGACGGTGAGATGGGACCACGACCACGGTGTGGCCGTGCTCGCTGCCCCCGCACCCGGCGACCGGTGCAGCGCTCATCCGTCCCTGTCGATGCCCCGTTCGATCGCCAGCCGGGTCAGCTCGACGCGGGAGTTGATGCCGAGCTTGGTGAAGATGTGCTTCATGTGGGTGTTGACGGTGTGTACGGACACGTAGAGCCGGTCGGCGACGGCGCGGTTGGTGAGGCCCTCGGCGACGAGTGGGACGAGGTTCCGCTCGGACTCGGTCAGGTCCTGCCAGCCCCACGGGCCGGCGGTGTCGGTGCGCGCAAGGACGGAACGGACGCCGAGCCGCCGCAGACGTTCCCTGATGCGTCCCTGGTCGCGATCGGCGCCCGAGGCCGACGTGAGGCGTGAAGCCTCCTCGAGGTAGGGGATAGCCGCAGCCGCCCGGCCCGTCCTGGCCATCAGCTCGGCGAGGTCCTCGCAGGCCGCGGCGAGGGCCAGTGGTCTGCCGGTGTTCCGGTAGGCGGCGACGGCGGACTCCAGGGCGCCGGCGTCGTGGTGCAGCAGGCCGTCCACGTGGGCGCGGACCGCCCCGGTGATCTGCCGGCTCCCGTCCTCCGCGGTCAGGTCGAGCAGGGCACCGCAGACAGCCTCGGCGAGCGCCTGGTGCTCGCCGCGGAGTGCAGTGCGGACGACCGTGGGCCAATGAGACGGTGTGAGGACCAGCAGACACGCCGGTTCCCCGGTCCCGAAGCACTCCGCGAGTGCGACCGCCGACGCACCCGCGTCGCCCTCCGCGTCCGCCAGGCAGGCCCGGGCGAGGCTCACCCACGGTCCGTAGCGCTGCGTGTGGGCGCCGGTGGGAGCGGCGGCGAGGTGAACCTTGGCCTTAGCGAGGTCACCGCGTCGCAGCTCCACGAGCGCCAGCACCGCGCGGGCCTGCGGGCTGGACAGGGTGATCTCCAGTTCGTCCGCCACCGCCAGGCTGGCCTCGGCCTCCACGGCCGCGTCGTCCAGGGCTCCCTGTTCGAGGAGCGCGCAGGCGCGGGTGGCGTGCCAGTGGGGCAGTGACCAGCCCAGGCCCAGCGCCTCCGCTTCGCGCTGTCCTTCCCGCAGGACCTGCTGGGCGTCGGCGATCCGGTCGGTGACGGTCAGGACGGTGGCCAGCCACAGCGCCGCGATCCGCGGGGGCCGCAGATAGAGCGCGACGGGCACGGTGCCGGCGCGCCGGGTGGCCTCCTCGGCGAGTTCGAGGGCGCGGGCCAGCCGGCCGCGGTAGAAGCAGGTCTGGGACTGGAAGATCAGGGCGCTGACCACGACGGCCGGGTCGTCGCTGCCGTGGGAGGCCTCGACCAGCCCGGTCCCGGTCCGCTCGGCGGCGGCGATGTCTCCCAGGTAGACGTGGCCCGTGGCCTTCGTCTTCAGCAGCCGGACCCGCAGGTCGGACGGCAGCCCGGGCAGATCGAGGGCCGTCTCCAGGTGGCTCATCGCGGCGGCGTCGTCACCCGCGGCCTGGTGGATCTCGGCGGCCGCCAGCCGCAGCCGCGCCTCCTGCGCGGGTTCGAGGCCCGCCGACGTCGTGGCGTCGACCAGGTCCAGCGCCTCGTGGAGCCGGCGGGTGCGGCCCAGGTACTCGACGGCGTCGGTCAGCAGCGCGATACGGCGCGGGTCGTGCCGGGGCAGCAGGCCGGCGATGCGTTGGGCCAGGTCCGCGGCGGCGTCGGGCGCCGAGGGCGACATGTCCCGTACGGCGGTGGTCAGCGTGGTCACGGCCTGGTCGTCGACCGGGCCGCCCGACAGCAGCACGTGCCAGGCCACTTCGGCGGGGCGTGCCCCGACGGCGCGCAGCGTGTCCGCCGCCTCCTGATGCAGAGCGGTTCGTATGGCCTGGGGCAGGTTCTCGTGGAAGGCCTGCCGTATGAGGTCGTGGCGGAAGGCCAGCCGGGGGCCGTCGGCTGAGAGAAGACCGGCGTCCAAAGCCGCCTCGGCGCCCGAGAGCAGACTGCCCACCCGTCTGCCGAGCATCCGGGCGGCCGCGCCGAAGTCGAATTCACGGCCGAGGACGGAGCCGATCTGGAGCAGGCGTACGGCGTCCGGCGGGAGCCGTTCCAGACGCGCGGCGATATTGCGCCGGAAACTTTCGGGAATACTGTCGTGGAGGAGGCTTGCTCCGCCCTCTTCCGCGGCGACGTCGGTGAAAGCGCGCACCAGTTCAATCGCGAGGAAGGGATTGCCCCCTACGCCGTGCAGGCGTCTTACCAGACCGGGTGACGGCCGCTCCCCGAGGACGTCGGCAGCGATGTGCCGCAGATCTCGCTGCGGCAGCGGGCCGAGGGCCAGCCATCGGGCGCCGAGATGTTCGAGGTCCTCCCGGACCCTGGCCACGATCGGCCTCTCGTTGTCCGACCGGAGGGCCAGCACCCAGAGGATGCGGGAGGCGACGAGCCGTCCGGGCAGGGTGCGCAGGACGAACAGGGTCGCGGGATCGGCCCACTGCGCGTCGTCCACGAGAACGGCCACCGGCGCGCGCTGCGCCCGCTCCTCCAAGGCGTCCGCGATGGAGTCCAGGAGCAGGAGCCGCTGATCGTCCGCGGCTTCCGCGATCCGGACGGAACCGGAGGAGGAGCACAGGGCGGACAAGAGCGTGGCTCTCGCCGCGTACTGGTCGAGCTCATCGGCGCGCACCGACACGACGTCGAAGCCGAACCGCCGCGCCATCCCGTCGAGCTCCGTGAGGAAACGGCTCTTGCCGACGCCGGGCGAGCCCTCTACGACGACGCAGCGGCCCAGCCCGCCATGGACCGCGTCCAGGGCCTCACGGACCGTCGAGATCTCGCGGTCCCGCCCCCGCAGGCTCAGCCCGGTGACGGTCTGGTCCCCGCACCCGCCGGCCTGGCTCTCGGCTGGGTTCGTGCTGCTCATGGAACAAGCATGGCGTACGGGTCGTGTCCGCTACGAGCGTGGGTTCCCATCGGCGTGGTCACGCACCCTGATCAAAGCGGAGTTTCCGTACACCGCCCGATGCGGCGATCACCTTCATATAACCCATCTGTGGGATGCCGACGGATGCCAGGGCGTTGGAATGTGGACGCGAGATGTCACCAAGGTGAGCAGCGACGAAACGGACTTGTTTGTTGAGTGGCCCCGTAACCACCGCAATTACTGCAAACGTCAAGGGACTCGGCTCCCGCTGTGACTCGCCCGCGGTACCTCGGGAGTCGGTGTCGCCGGGTTGCGGGTGGGTGCGTGAGGGCCGAAGAGCACGGAATCTGGTCATTCCCAGTCTTGGAGTAGCGAGTGCTCCCAGTTGATCTCCGACAGTTCGAATGTTTCATCGTCGTCGCCGAGGAGGGAAACGTCAGCCGGGCCGCGGCGCGGCTGCACATGACCCAGCCGCCGTTGACCCGGCGGATCGTACGGCTCGAACGGGCCATCGGCGCCCGCCTCTTCATGCGCACCCCCGGCGGTGTCGAGTTGACCGAGGCCGGTGCACTCCTGCTCGAACAGGCCTACCGGATCGTGCAGCTGACCGCCCACGCCATCGACCGCGCACGGCTGGCCGACGCGGGACAGGCAGGCTCCCTGGTGGTGGGCTACTTCGGTTCCCCCATGTTCGACACGGTGCCGCGCCTGCTGCGGGGATTCCTCCAGACCCGTCCCGCGGTGAGCCTGGTCCTCGAAAGGGCCACGAAGAACGTGCAGGCCGATGCGATCCGCGACGGACGCATGCACTTGGGTTTCAGTCGCCAGTACCGAAGCGAAACGGGGCTCGCCGTGCGACACGTCGCCAGCGAACCCCTCTACCTCGCCGTTCCCGAGGCTCATCCGCTCCTGCAGACGGGCAAGGCGGCGCTGGCCGATCTGCACGACCAGGAACTCGTTCTCTTTCCCGCGGCCCCTCGCCCCAGCTTCGCCGACGAGGTCAGCCAATTGTGCACCCAGGCCGGGTTCACGGCGCATGTGGTCCGAGAGGCCGGGGACGTGCTCACCGCCCTGGGATATGTGGCATCGGCCGGATTCTGCTCGGTGGTGCCCCGGTCCGCGACCGGAATCACGCTCCCGGGCGTCGGCTTCGTACCGCTGGCCGACACGCCTCAGGAGAGGCTGAGTTGCCTGTACCGCGCGGACGACACGCCCTCGCTCGTCCAGGCGTTCCTCGATCACGTCTCCGCCACCTCGCCCGGGGCCGGATGACCCGGGAGACGGGCCGGCGTGATACTCGTGCGGCTCGGTGGTCCGTTCCGATCGGGTATTGGCCCGTGGTGTGCGGGCGCGGTTAGCGTGATCGTGGAATCCGGTCGTCGGTCGCGCGGATGCCGGATCCCTGTCCACCTTCGTACCGCAACCCCATACCACGTGACAGCGCACCCCTCGCTCGAGGCCCTCGGTCGTGGACCGGTTGCGCAGATCCCCGTCACCTGCCCGATGCGGGCCGCGGACCGATGGCGGACCGGTGCGCGTGCACCGGGGGCGGCACGACCACCTCGACGGGAAGCAGGTCGGAGGTGCCGCCCGCACCCGGTACCGGCGGCAACGAGGCCGAACATCTCTGGACTCGAACCACGAGCCCTGTTGAATGAGGAGAGCCGTCATCATGAACGAGAACGATCCGTCCTTGCCTTCGGCAGAACTCACGGGCTTCGTCCACGAATGGCCTGCTTCACGGGTCGTGTTCGGGCCCGGCCTGATCTCGGTCGCCGCCCGTGAGGCATCCCGGTACGGCGATCGGATCGCGGTGATTCACGATCCGACCGCCCAGAGCGCCGCGGACCGGCTGACAGCGGATGCGGCGGGAGGGGTCTGCGCGCGCATCGGCGAGGTGGTGCAGCACGTACCCGTGCACGCCGTCGACAAGGCCGTGACCACCATCCGCGACGCCCGCGCGGGAGTACTGGTCTGCATCGGCGGCGGTTCGGCCACCGGTCTCGCCAAGGGTGTCGCCAGGAAACTGGAACTGCCGCTGGTCGCCATTCCGACCACCTACGCCGGCAGTGAGATGACGTCGATCTGGGGGATGACCCAGGACGGCAAGAAGACCACCGGGCGAGCGACCGCGGTCCGGCCCCGCACGGTGGTCTACGATCCCGAACTGACCCTGGATCTCCCCGCGGAGATCTCGGTGACGAGCGGTATCAACGCCATCGCACACTGCGTGGAGGCACTGTACGCCCACGATGCGTCCCCGCTGACGCGGCTGACCGCCGCCGAGGGGATCCGCTCCATGGCCCGGGCTCTGCCGACCATCCTCGAACGGCCCCGTGAGGTGTCCGCCCGCAGCTTCGCGCTGCGAGGCGCCTGGCTCTCCGGATGGTCGCTGGAGGTGGCCACCACCGGTCTGCACCACAAACTCTGTCACGTCCTCGGCGGCCTGCTCGACCTTCCGCACAGCCCCCTGCACACCGTGCTCCTTCCCTACACCGTCGCGCACCTCGCGCCGGCCGCCGCGAGCGACACCCAGGCCGTCCTCGAGAGTCTCGGAATCACCGGTCCCGTGAGCGACGCCGGCGGCCTGATCTGGGACCTCCACCGGCTCCTCGCCGCACCCACGGCGCTTGCCGGAATCGGTATGCGCGAGGCAGACGTGGACGTGGCGGTCGCAGCGGCCTCGGCGGTGCTGGCCGACCTCCCGCTGCCACCGCGTCCGGTGACGGCCTCCGACCTCCGAGACTTGATCCGGGAAGCGTTCGACGGCAACCGGCCCGCGTCGCGGTGACATGTCGTCGCGCCGCAGCACACACCCTCGATGCCGTCCCTCTGCGTGAGCGCCTGAACGCCGCCGCTGCGTGACGTTCAGGTCCGGGGCCACCGGTTCAGCCCGACGCTGTCCGATCGCCGTCGGACCAGCAGCTACGACGACTGCGCCGCCGGCCCCGGCATACGCGCGTACACATTCGGCTCGCTCGGTGCCAGGACACGGTTCGACGGGAGCGGCGCCGTGGGGGCGGAGGGGAGACTGATCGGTGGCTGCGTCGAAACGCCGTGGCTCTCTCGACGTGCCGATCACCGCCGGCATCGAGCGCGGCCACACATCACCCCGGATGCCGATCGTCAACGGGACGTAGCCCGGGTCCACGAGGCCGATGTTCCGGCCGCCGCCGTTGACGGGAAGTGCCTTCTGGGGAGGCGGGTCCGGAGCGGCCGGCCTCACCTGCCGTCCGGGGCCGGCGCGGGGGTCCCCTTTGGGATACACCCTCGTCGCCGGCCCCGGCATTGCCGTCGCCTCCTGGGAGTTCAGCGGCTGTTGATGCACGTGCCCCTCATCGGACACCGCGCGCTGTCGTGGGCTCGGGCCACCAGGCCGCGTCCGAGATCGGTGTCGCCGGCGAGCCGGTGAGCCGGGGGACGACGTCGGTGACCGTGGAGACCTCGCCCCTGTCGATCGCCTGGAACCACGAGATCCAGGTCTCGATCTGTTCCCCGGTGACACCCCGTCGCCAGCGCCGCGCGAAGGCTTCCTCAAGGGTCTCGGTCTGGAAGCGGTAGGGGCGGCCGGTGGCCGCGGCGATCCGGGTGACCGCTTCGTCGAGGGTCAGCGCCTCGGGCCCGGTGATCTCCAGGACCGCGCCGTCGTGTTCGGAGCGGGGTCCGTCGTCGAGGGCGACCGCCGTGATCACCCGAGTGATGTCCTCGTGGGTGACGAAGGCGGCCCGGCCGGTGTGCGCCGGGCCCCTCACGACGAAGTCCTCGTCGGCGAGGGCCGCCGGTGTCGACGAGTACCAGCCCGCGCGGAGCACCGTGTGACGGATTCCGGACCCGGCCAGGAACTGTTCGGTCGTCCACTGGTCGCGTGCGTTGAGATACGTGGCGACCGGGGAGGCGCCGACGAGGGACACGTACAGGACGCGCTCCACGCCGACCGCCGTCGCCGCCTCGATCGCGGTCGCGTGTTCCTCCAGTCGGCGGCCCGTACGGTATCCGGAGACCAGGATGAGGGTCGACGCGCCCTCGAGTGCCTTGCGCATGGCCGGGGCGTCGTCGTAGGCGGCAGGACCGCGCCGCTGGGCACCCGGCAGGTCGGACATACGGTCAGGGCTGCGCCCGACGAGGAGCTGGGGCACGCCGTGCAGGGCGAGCCGGGCGGCGATTCTGCTGCCCAGCGCACCGGTCACACCGGTGACCGCCACCGCGGCGTGGTTCTCCTCAGACATGGGCATGGGTTTTCCTCCATCCGGGGCCGCGGTCGATCGCGGAACCCCTTGAATCCGATTGCTTGCCTAGAAGGGGCGCGTGTCGCGCACCGGGCCGGTGACCGCGGGGAGTTGAACGGACCGCGCGACTCGCGGATCCGGTCATCCCGGGCAGGGGCCAGGTCGGAGGCCAGGTCTGAGGCCATCCGTCGCGACCGGACGCACCCGTGTCTCGCGCTCGTCGAAGGTCCGCGTCGGTCCGGCTGACGGCCGACCCCGTGCGCGTCGTGCGGGCAAAGCCGCACCGGAACAACGAACTTCAGGCGCAGGGCGCTAAGGGCTGTCCCGTGATCCCCGGCGGGCGCACGACGACAGCTACGGCACCTCGCAGCGTTGTCGGGCTCGCCCGAACACGCCCAGTATGAGGACGACCCTCCGCCTTGCGATGCACCGCATCCGACGCCGCGCGCTGATCCACCAGGGATTACGGGACAGCCCTTAGTCGACCAGCCGGCCGACGCAGAAGTTGTCCATGTGCTTGAGCGCCGCCTTGCTGTGGAAGTCGGAGAACTCCGCGGTCGCGTCCCGCCCGGCGTACATGCGGGCGACGAACGCTCCGCCCGGGTGGTGGTCCTTCCACTCGCTGAAGTCGTACACCTTGCCACCGATGACGATCCAGCAGTCGTCGAAGGTGTTGTGCCCCGCGAGCTCGTCCCTGGTCACCTCCCGGTCGCCGGTCGACGGATTCTGCGGTTTCCACAGGTTGCGCATCACTTCCCTGCGCGCGCTGGCGATCACTTCTCGGTCGCGGAAGTCCCACGGGCCGAGCTTCTTCCTCGGCAGCGTGTCCCCGACGTTGCGTGCGTCGAAGTCGTAGATCCACGCGTCGTCGTTGCCGGCTCGCTGCTCGTGGGCGAACAGCGGGAAGTCGCGCTCGTCGGCCGCCGCCAGCAGAGCCTTGCGCTCCGGTGTGTCCTCGGGCTCCAGGACCTTGAAGTTGAACTTGGACGCGAACTGGAAGCGGCTCGCCCGGTAATGCCTGACGCGCTCGTAGTGCAGAAGGGCGCTGTAGACGTCGTCGCCGTGCAGCTTGAAGCAGCTGCTCAGCGCCGCGCCGTCCTCAAGGGTCTGGTTGACTCCCTGACCGAACGTCGGAAGCATCGGGTGCGCCGCGTCCCCGAGCAGGCAGATCCGGCCCTCCTGCCAGTCTTCGAGAGCGTCCCGGTCGTAGAGCCCCCACTTCGTCGGTTCGACCATCGCGGCGCCCATCGCGAGGATGTCGTCCTTGCGAGGATCGCCGGCGAACGCACGCTCGGTCGTCTCCAGGATGTCGGCGTTCTCGATCGGCTTCCAGCCCGCCCAGTCCTCGGGGAACTCACCCGAGTCCGGGGTGTACACGCCGTACCACACGTTGAGCAGTTCCCCGCCGCGGACCCAGTACGTCATCACCCACGCGGTGTCGTGCCGGCGGGTGTCCATGCTGTACGAGTCGATCGGGTTGTGGTCGAGCGGGCTGCCGTCCGGCTTCCGCAGGGCAGCGACCTTGTCGCGCGGGATCAGTCCCCGGTAACACACGACGTCCGTCCAGCGCCGCTGCCCCCTGCCGGGCCACGTCTCCTTCAGTACCCTGGACCCGATTCCGTCGGCTCCGACCACCAGGTCGGCGGTGACCGTCGTCCCGTCCTCGAAGACGGCCGTCGCGCGGTGCTCGTCCTGCGACAGCTTCGTCAGACGCTTGCCCATGTGCACGCGGACGGGGCACTTCACACCGGACTCGGGGCCGAGCTCGCTCACCCGCTTGTGCAGGCACATCAGCAGGTCCTGCCGGTGCATGTGGTGGAAACCACCGCCTTGGCTCAGCTGCTCCGGCGTGTTGTACGGGATCGGCTTACGAGACACCGACCCGTCGGCCAGTATCTCCCGGGACGCTTCCAGGATCGCGGCACGCCCGCCGTCCGGCACGCCGTCGGGGCCCTTGGGGTCGCCACCGTCGAGGTCGACGCCCAGCCAGTGGCACAGCCGGGCACCGTTGGGGGATATGTTCAGGCCGGCGCCCGCGGTGGTGGGAGTCCTGGTCTGCTCGTAGACGTCGATCGAATCGAACACGCCCTCTGCTTCACGGAGAGCCAGGGCGGCGAAAAGCCCTCCCATTCCGCCACCGATGATCACAGCATGCATACGTCCTCCAGGTCGTCTTCGATTCAGGAAGGATTCGGGTGGTCACGCCGGGCACGTTCAGCAGACGTTAGGCACCGGCGTCGTGTGCCGTCCAATACCGAGAACTCGCCGCCGTCATACCTTTCGCGACCCGCGTCATGCAGCCGGTTGTGTTTTCTGACCGCCGGTGGATTCCACGGTCCACGACAGCCGAAATCGCGTACGCCGGGTCGCGTGCGGACGCGCGTCGGTCGGCGGCTCGGCCAGTCCCCGCCGCTCCAACAGCCAGCTCAGCCAGCACTGTTCACTGACTCATGGATCTCATGGCGACGGACTTGCCGACATGCCCCGGGAGTTCGCCTCGATAGCGTGATACCCGTACGGCACGGTGGGCCGTTCCGATCCGGTATTGGCCGGTGTCGTGTGGGTGCCGTTAGCGTCGTCGTCGAATCCGGTTGCCGGTCGCCCGGATACTGGATTCCCGTTACGGCGGCTTCCACAGGAGGATGAGATGGCGGATCAGCGTGTTGTGGAGTTGTTCGACGAGTTCATGGAGATGGTGAAGGACTTCATTGTTCGTCACCGTCTTCAGTACGAGGACTACGCGGCGGTCACTCGGTATCTGGTCCGGGTGAGCGAGGCGGGTGAATGGCCTTTGTGGATGGACAATTTCCTCGAGGCGACCGTGGACACCACCAGTTACGGCGAGGGTCCGTGGACGCCGAGTGCCATCGAGGGCCCCTACTACAAGCCCGGGGCGCCGCTGCTGAGCCGGCAGCCGTACACGCTGCCGATGCGCCCCGACGAGGCGGGCGACAAGATGCTGTTCAAGGCGTCGGTACGCAATCCGGCCGGGGAACCTCTGCCCGCGGCGGTGATCGACGTGTGGCACGCCACCGACAAGGGGCTGTACAGCTTCATCGACGCGGGCATGCCCGACGACTTCATCCTGCGGGCCCGTGTTCCCGTCGACGAGGACGGCACGACGGCGTTCCGCAGCATCCGTCCCGCCCCGTACGAGATCCCGAAGAACGGGCCCACCGGCGACCTGCTCAACTCGGTTCTGGGCCGGCACACCTGGCGCCCCGCTCACCTGCATTTCAGGATCACGGCCGAGGGCTACAAGCCGTTGGTGACGCAGCTCTACTTCGAGGGCGACCCCTACCTGGACAGCGACTGCGCCGAGGGCGTGAAGCAGGGCCTGATCATTCCGCTGAGCAAGACCGACGTGGACGGCGACAGCTGGACGCACGGCGAATTCACCTTCGTACTGCAGCCCCAGTAGCCGCGAGAAAGGAACCGGTACTCCGATGTGCCATGTCCACTCCACCGCTCCGCGGCCCAAGCTGACAGTTCGTCAGGAAAAGCGGCGAACAGCCGGTACCGATCCGGTTCCGTACCTGGTGTTCGAACCCGACACAGTCCGTGCGGGAGGTGCCGAGGCGCCTCAGATCGTCATCGCGTCCGACATCTTCGGGGTCAACCCGTTCTACCGGTACCTGGCCGGCCTGCTCGCGGAGCACGGCTACCGCACGATAGTCCCGGACCTGTTCCACCGGGTCGGCGAGGCCAGGGACTCAAGCCGGGAAGCCGCGTTCGCGCGGCGTGCCCTGCTCGACGACGTCCAGGCCGTCGGCGACCTCGGCAAGGTCATCGACGAGATCGGTGGGGGGACGGGACGCTTCGGCATGCTGGGGTTCTGCCTGGGCGGTACCTTCGCCCTGCTGGCGGCGTCGAGCCGGCCGAACCAGGCGACCGTGACCTACTACGCGTTCCCGAGGGGCGTGGCAGGGGCGAAGGTCCCGACGGACCAGCCGATCGCGGTCGCCGCCCGGATCCCCGGTCCGGTGCTCGCCTTCTGGGGCCGGCAGGACTACATCGACCCGGACGAGGTGGACCTGCTGGAGGCGGCACTGGAGCGGGCACCCGGCGAGCACGAGGTCGTCTGGTACGAGCGCGCCGGGCACAGCTTCCTCGCCGGGTTGTCCGAGAAGGGACACGAGTCGGCGGAAGCCGCCGCCGACTCGTGGCACCGCACGCTGCACTTCTTCCACGGGCACCTCGGCGGTTCGCCGGCGGCGGGAGAGTCATGAGGGGCTGGAACACGGCACGCCGGGTGAGGGTCGAGGGGCGAAGGCAGGTCGTAGACGACGTCGTCGAGATCCGGCTGGCCGATGCCGCGGGCGGGCCGCTCCCGGCGTGGGAGCCGGGAGCGCACATCGTCCTCGGTCTGCCGGCCGGCCTGACCCGGCAGTACTCACTGTGCGGCCCCGACCGGGAGGACGGCAGCTGGATCATCGCCGTCCACAGGTCGCCGACGTCGCGCGGCGGCAGTACGTACGTCCACGACGAACTGGACGTGGGGTCCGTCGTCCCGGTGGAAGGTCCCTACAACAACTTCCCGCTGGTGCGGGCAGACCGGTATCTCTTCCTCGCCGGAGGTATCGGGATCACCCCGATCCTCAGCATGCTGCGGCAGGTGCGGGCCGCCGGCGTCCCGGATTTCGAGTTCGTCTACTGCGGCCGCCGTCGCTCGCTGATGGCCTACCACGACGAGATCGTCTCCTGGGCGGACAGCAGGGTCACCATCCATGCCGATGACGAGCAGGAGGGCCTCGTGAACCTGCAGGCGCTCCTCGACGGACACAGGGGGTGGACCGTGTACTGCTGCGGGCCGGAGGCAATGACCCGGGCCGTGGAGGATCTGGCACTGGATCCGTCGGCGGTCAGAGTCGAGCGCTTCCAGCCGTCGTCGCGGGCGGCCGCCCCGAACGACACCGGCTTCGACGTGGTCATGTCCGATTCGGGACACCGGGTGCGGGTCGGCCCGGACCAGTCGATTCTCGAAGCTCTCGAAAGCGAGGGCTACGACCTGGACTTCGACTGCCGGGACGGCATCTGCGGCACGTGCGAGACCAAGGTGGTCAAGGGACTGCCCGACCACCGCGACGACGTGCTGGGCGAAGCGGAGCGCGCCGGGAACACGGTGCTGATGATCTGCGTGTCCAGGGCACTGAGCGAGGAGCTCGTCCTGGAACTGCCCGAGTGACGAGACGACCCCCTGATCGGCCTGCACCAGGCTTCGTCCAAGAAAGGAACATCCGTGAGCACGCTACGGATCGGCAAGCTGCGGACCACGATCGTCGACGTGCCGACGTCCCGGCCGCATCGGTTCGCCAACCACGAGATCCGCCACCAGAGTTACCTGCTGGTGGAGGTGCACACCGATGCCGGTGTCATCGGCATCGGTGAAGGGGTGTCGCCGGGCGGTCCGTGGTGGAGCGGCGAGAGCATCGAGGGACAGCAGCAGCTCATCGAGCTCTACCTGGCCCCGGTACTGGAGGGCATGGACTGCCTGGCGCTCCCGCTGATCCGCGCCGCGATGGACAGGGCGAGCCACGGCAACGAATTCGCCAAGGCCGCCGTGGAGATGGCAGTCCTGGACGCCACCGGTCGGGCCCTCGAAGTGCCTGTCCACCGCCTGCTCGGTGGTGCCGCGCGCCCGCGGCTGCCCGTGCGCTGGGCACTCAGCGGCAGCGGAGAGCAAGAAGTCGTCGACGAGGCCGTCGAGCGTCTCGGACAGGGGCACCCCGCGCTGAAACTGAAGCTCGGCGCGCTGCCGCCCGCCGAGGATCTCAAGCGGGCCGGCCGGCTCATCACCAAAATCGGCGCCGACTGCGACTACCTCGTCGATCCGAACGGAAGCTGGGACTACCGCACGGCGGTGACCTGCGTGACAGAGCTGGAAGCGATGGGCGTGAGCGTGGTCGAACAGCCGGTCGGCCGCCGGGACCTCGCGGGGATGGCGGCGCTGGTCGAGCGGTCGACGACCCTGCGCATCATGGCAGACGAAAGCATCTGCCGGCCCGGTGACGCGATGTCCGCCGTCACCGCGAGGGCGTGCGACTCGGTGTCCGTCAAGATCGGGAAGGCCGGTGGGCTGCGGGCGGCGGTGGAGGTGGCGACGATCGCCAACCACGGCGGTCTGCGGTGCTACGGCGGCACCGCCATCGAGACCTCGATCGGTACCGCGGCCGCCGCGCACGTGTTCGCCTCGGTGCCGGAACTCGAGATGGGGTGTGAGCTCATCGGGCCGTTGCTGCTGCAGGACGACCTCACCGTGACCCCCGTCCGCTACGACGACGGTCACCTCGTCGTGCCCGAAGGCCCAGGGCTCGGCGTGGACATCGACCGGGACCGGGTCGACAGATACAGGCGGCCACGGTAGCCAGACCGTGGCCGCGGGCCGGCGTCCCGATGCCGCGCCACAAAACGGCTGACAGGCGGCGACCGTCCTTCCGCAGGACCGAACTCCACGACCGCACCCGGGTCCGTGCCGGAGTCCCGGCTGTTCCACGCGCCGCACACATACGAGCAGTGCCCCCGCCGGCGAGCACGCGGCGGTATCCCCCGCGCGCCCCGAAGTCGCGGGTCCTGCGTCCGCGGGTCCGCGTCCCCTCCCACCGGCCGACGGCCGGACAGGCGCCCGCGTCACCGGAACACACCCTCACTGCAACACACCATCACCGTAAAGGAAGAACGCCGTGTACATGATCGATCTCGCGTACGTCGGGCGGGGCCCCCACGAGGAACTGGTGACCTACATCGCCGACCAACAGGGCTTCTACGCCGACGAGGGCGTGCACGTCGCCCTCCGCGACGGCTGTACCTGGGACTCGGAGCAACTGCGCCGCGTCGCCGTCATCGGGCTCGGCCGGACGGTTCTGTCCAGGCTGAACGAAGGCATCCCGTGGGTCGCGCTCAATGTCAACACCGCCCGCCCGCTGTTCTGGTTCCTCGCCCGTCCCGGCCTGACCTCCCTGGCCGACCTGGCCGGCCGGCGGCTGGCGGTGACTCCGCCGCACACCGGCCCCGGGGTCTTCACCCGGATCGTGCTCCGCCAGGCCGGCATCGACGTCGACCGTGACGTCCAGACGATCGTCCGCTGGCCCGGCGACTACGCCATGGACCTGCGCCGGCTGCGGGAGGGCGACATCGACGCCGCCATGGTCGGCGACACCATGGCGCCGGAGGCACTGGCCGTCGAGTACGGCTGGGAGGTGCTGGCCTTCGTCGGCGACCACTTCCGGATCCCCACCGTGGGCGTGGCCGTCGACCCCACCTACATCGACCCGGACGGTCCCGCGGTCCAAGCCGTCGTACGAGCCCACCGGCGTGCCCTGGAGGTGATCCAGAAGGATCCCGAGACCACGGTGCGCTATCTGCAGACATTCCTCGGCCGGCACACCGCGGACGAGGTCCGAGCACACTACGAGAAGTTCATCGCCCCGCATTTCAGCACCGACGGCCACACCGATCTAGCCACCGCAGAAGCCGGGCTCACCGCGGTCGCCGCCGAACTCGGTGTCCCCGCCACCTTCACCGCGGCCGAGTTCTACCGCACGGCCACCACCGCACCGTAGAGCCCCCTGCGGACGGCCGCGAAGACCCGCCTCTGCCGCGGAGACAAACGCCGGAACACGAAGCCACGAACCAAGAGAGGAAGAGACCATGAAGGAGTTTCTGGTGGAGCTGACCGCCCGTGTGCCCGAGGGCACCGACCCGGCGGAGGTCGACCGGCGCCGTGCCGCCGAGGCCGTGCGGGCCAGGGAACTCGCCGCCCAAGGCCATCTGTTCAGGCTGTGGCGGCCGGTCGGCGAGTTTCGCGTCATCGGCGTGTGGCGCGCCGACGACGAGACGCAGTTGCGCGAGGGAGTCCTCGGAAGCCTGCCGATGTGGCCGTGGGCGACCGCGGCGATCACCCCGCTGCAGACGCACCCCAACGACCCGGGCCCGGCAGTCAGCTGATGTCCGCGAGGTGTCATGCGGAGGGTGGCGGGTCGTTCACGTGAGACCAGCCCCGCCATCTCCACTGCCGGTGGCCCGCATCGACGGTGTTCTGGGCGCCGTGACGGTGAGCGCGGGCCACCGTGGCGTCACGGGCCACTCGGCACCCTCCGGCTGTGGCAGGAGCCGATGTCCAGCCGGGAGACATCACCTGTGGTGACCGGTCGGGCCACCAGGACGTCGCCGACGACGCCGAACTCTTCCCGGCGATGACCACCGTGGCCAGTTCGTACGAACCCGTGAAGCCCTTCGGCGTGGCGAAAACCCGTAGATGGCCGGCCTCACGGCACCCGCGGTCCGGCTCGGCCTGCACCTCTTCGAGGAACTCGACCGGGCCCGGTCCTTGGCGGTGGGCCGGCGCACCACGGCGGCCCTCGGTCGCATGGAGAAGCCGAGCCCACGTCGCCCTGGTGGGCGACAGACCCCAAGCACGGGTTCGAGCCGCCTCCGTCGCCGGTGTACCGCGTCCCGGAGATCTGCGGGTTCCGGCCGCGACCAGAACGGGGGAGGGGGCCGGGCGCAGGCAGTCGCAGCCGCGCTCGCGATTCTCCCGACGGAACGGAACACAGTGGCCCGAATCGGTTGGTGTGTCGGAGACACCCTGGTGAAAGCGGTGCCACCACGGCGGGACCGCAGGGATAGGGTCGGCGCTGCGTAGTGGCGTTCGGCTGAGGGGAGTTGGCAGTGGCAGGGGGGACGCCTAAGGACCGTGGTCGGCTTCCGGCGCTGTCCGCGCCGCGGTTCGTCGGCCGGGACGGTGAGCTGGACGCGCTCGAGTCGGCCGTCCAGAGAGCCCCCGTGGTCGTGTTGGTCGAGGGTGAGGCGGGTATCGGCAAGACCAGGCTGCTGCGTGAGTTCCTGGCGTCCCAGGAGGAGCGGGGGCGGCAGGCTCTGGTCGGTGCCTGTCCGGAGCTGAGGGTTCCGTACACCCTCGGAGCGGTGGTGGACGCGGTACGCGATGGTGTTGACAACGTTGCCGGTCTCGGGCTGAGCGGACTGGGAGGTGCGTTGCGGCCCCTGTTCCCGGAGTGGGCCGACGACCTGCCTCCGGCGCCCGAGGCCCTGGAGGACGCCACCGCGGCCCGGCACCGTCTGTTCCGGGCATTCATCGAGGTCCTAGGCCGGCTCGACATCTCCGTCCTCGCCCTGGAGGACGTCCACTGGGCGGATGAGGCGACGCTTGAGTTCCTGCTGTTCCTCGTCTCCCGCCGGCCGCAGCCGGTGAGCATCGTGCTGACCTTCCGGCGGGACGAAGTGCCCTCGGCCTCCCTGCTGTTGCGGCTGTCCTCGCGGCTGCCGTCCGACGCCCACCTGGTCAGACTGACACCGCGGTCGCTGGACGTGGCGCAGACTGCCTCGTTCGTCTCGTCGATGCTGGCCGGGGAACACGTGTCGAACGAGTTCGCGGCGTTCCTGCATGCGCGCACGGAGGGCGTGCCGCTGGCGGTGGAGGAATCGGTCCGGCTGATGCACGACCGTGCCGATCTGGTCCGCCGGGACGGCGGTTGGGCGCGGCGTCGGCTGGAGCGCATCGAGGTTCCGCCCACGATCCGCGACGCCGTGCTCGAACGCGTGCAGCGGCTTCGCCCCGACACCCGCACCGTTCTCTACGCGGCGGCGGTGCTCTCCGGCCCGGCGGACTGCACGACGCTGCTCGCGGTCACAGGTCTGCCCGAGGAGCACTTCGCTGCACAGGCGGCCGAGGCGCTCGGCAGCGGCCTGCTGCGCGAGGACAGGTCCGGGCAATGGTCGTTCCGGCACCCGTTGGCGTCCTATGCCGTGTACGACGCCATCCCGGCCGGTGACCGACGGGCCATGCACCTGCGAGCCGGCCGCGACATGGAACAGTGGCCGGTGCCACCGGTGGCCCAACTGGCGCGCCATTTCAGGTTGGCCGGGGACGCGGTGGCCGCGTGCCGGTACACCGAGGAAGCGGCCGACCTGTGCATCCAGTCCGGGGACGTGGCCACCTCGGCGTTGCTGATGCACAGCCTGGTCGCCACCGTGTCACTTCCGGCCGCGGCGCTGGTACGCCTGGTGACGAAGATTCAGTTCCAGGCCCTGTCCGGTTCCGACCCGCACGCACCGGTCGTCGAGTCGCTGCGCGCGGCCCTCGCCGGCCAGGTCCTCACACCGGTGGAGCAGGCGTTCGTCCGTTTCCAGGTCGGCCGGGTCCTCATGGCCGCCGGCGAGATGGACGCGGGCCGCAGCGAAATCCTTGTCGCGGTGGGGCATCTGCCGCTGGGATCAGCGGAGTTGGCGCGTGCTCGCATCCTGCTGGCGCTGCCGCTGGGGAGCCCGCGGCCGATCTCGGAGCACCTGCGATGGCTGCAGGAGCCGCCGCTGCTGGCACAGTCGATCCCTCCCCTCGACCGGCTCCGCCTGTCGGTGGATCGCGCTTTCGCGCTGCTCACGCTGGGCGAGGAGGCGGGATGGACCGCCGCCCGGGAGATCCCGGACGACGCTCTGGATCCCAGGGCGGCGTCCATCGTCACGATAGGCCACACCAACGTCGGCGAGGAGGCGACGCGCTGGGGACGGTACGAGGAGGCGGGCGCCCGGCTGGCCAAGGCCAGGACCCTTGCCGAGCGCCACCTTCTCCTGGACTACCTCGACAGCATCGCGTCCTCCCGGGCTCACCTCGACTGGTTCACCGGCACCTGGTCAGGACTCGCCGAGTGCACCGCACGCCTGATCGGCGACGCCGGCGGTGTACGGCTCAAGGACCGGTGCGAGGCGGCACTCGTCGCAGGCCTGCTCCAGGCCGCCGGCGGAGACCGGGAAGAGGCGAGGGAACAGCTGCGATTCGCCGGACGCGACGACCAGCAGCGTATCGAGGCCACGGCCGCGCTGGCCCAACTGTCCCTGCACGACGGTGATGTGGAAGAAGCGCTCCGACTGACCGACCAGATCGCCGAGATCGCCGTGGGCGGCGGTTTGTGGTCGCGCACCGTCGAGTTCACACCGGTGCGCACCGCGACCCTGCTCGCCGCGGGCCGGTTCGGCCTCGCCTGGGAGGTGGCGAACGCTTTCGCCCGGGCCCTGGGCGACCGTGATGCGCCGGCTCCCCAGGCGTCGTTGACGCTGTGCCACGCGCTCCTCGCCGAGGCCGACGGCCGCCTGGCGGAGGCCTCCACACTGTTCGTCCGTGCGGCCGCCGCATGGGAGGCACTTCCGCGCCCGTACGACGCGCTGCTCGCCAAGGAGCGCTCCGCCCGCTGCCTGCTCGCGGACGGCCGGGACGACGACGCGCTGCCCGTGCTGGTTCAGGTGGCAGGGGCGCTGACGGAACTCGGAGCTCACAACGACGCCGACCGGATCGTACGGCTCCTCACGGGGCGAGGCGGGAACACCCTCCCCGTGGCGCGTGGCCGGGGCCGTCCCGGGTACGGCAACCGGCTCTCGCCGCGCGAGCTGGAGGTGACCCGGCTGCTGGTGGAGGGGCTGACCAACCGGCAGATCGCCGACGCTCTGACGGTGTCGGCGCAGACGGTCGCCAGCCAGGTGAAGTCGGCGATGCGCAAACTGGCTGTGACCTCGCGCACGGCACTCGCGGTCCGGGTCGTCGAGTCGGGCCTGATCGGTGACCTGGCCGTACCGCCCCTGAACGACGAGTGAATTCCGTCGGCCCGGCGACCCGGACGACGAAAAAAAGCGGCAGCGGAACGACCCTATTAATTCCCGCATCTGACCGATCGTGCCGGAAGCCGGCACGATCGCACACTCGTTGCCATGCCTTCCGCTGTGCCACCGACGCCCGAGTCGAAAGACGACCAGCCCGAGCCGGTACTTCCTCCCCAGGAGGACCAACCCGTGCCGGCCGGAGGGCCGTCCGAGGCGGCGGGCGTCACCACCAGCCGCGGCGGCGGGTCCGGTGCCGACGACGACGCCGAGTACGAGCCGCTCTGACGCGGCAGCCCATGCCGCGAGGCTCCAGGTGCCCCGGGTCCGTAGGAGGGCGCGGTGTCCTCGTACGGACGAGCGGCTCACACCCACCCGCCGCGGACCTGCGGCCCGAACCTGTGCCCAGGATCCACGTCGTTCCTCACAAGGGAGAACTCTCAGATGAGGTCAAGCCCAGGCAGACGCGTCCACAGACGCTGGGGCGCGGTGACCATCGGCCTCGCGGTCTTCGGCGCGCTCGTGACGCCGACGGCCCACGCCGTCGAGCCGGCTCCGCGGCCGGAACCGTCCGGTGTCGCACGGACGAACAGCGCGCAGGCCGCCGCCAGTGGCGACCTGGCACGGGTCGTCTCCGCGGCCGGCGGATCCGTCCCGGTCACGCTGGTCACCGGCGACACGGTGGACGTCGGAGTCGACGACCACGGCAAGCCGGTCGTCCGCGACACAGACGTCGCGCCGAGGCCGGACGGTCTGCCGGTCGTGCTGCACACCCTCACGCGCCAGGGCAGGGTGTACGCCGTGCCGGACGACGCCCTCGTCCTGGTCGGCCAGGGCCTGCTCGACTGGTCGCTGTTCGACCTCGACGAGCTGGTGACGCTCCACGCGGCAGGCAGGGGCGACACGGTACCGGTGCTCGTCACGTACACCGACTCCGCCACGGGCGCCAAGACGCGCAGGGTCGCCGGCGCCCTCGGCGGGCGGGCACTGCCGAGCATCAACGGCCGCTCGCTGAAGATCGACGACAACGGGCAGTGGTGGCAGGGAGTGCGGGGCAAGACGGCTTCCACCCCGGCGACGGCCCGGTCGGCCGGTTCCCTGGCCGGGGTCAAGAAGGTCTGGCTCGACGGACTGTCCCACATCGACCTGGAGCAGTCGGTACCCCAGATCGGCGCGCCGGTCGCCTGGAAGCGCGGCTACGACGGCACCGGCGTGACCGTGGCGGTACTGGACACCGGTATCGACGACACCCACCCGGACGTGTCCGGGAGCATCGCCGGGGAGGTCGACTTCACCGGCAGTCCCCACGGTGCCAAGGACGGGCACGGGCACGGCACCCACGTCGCGTCCACCGTCCTGGGAAGCGGCGCCGCCTCCAACGGGCTGCGCAAGGGCGTGGCACCCGGCGCCAGGCTGCTCGTGGGCAAGGTCTGCGACGACGAGGGGCAGTGTCCCGACGACGCGATCATCGCGGGCATGGACTGGGCAGCCCACTCCGGGGCCAAGGTCGTCAACATGAGCCTGGGCGGTGAGCCCACCGACGGCACCGACCCGCTGAGCCAGGCGCTGAACGAACTCAGCCGGTCCACCGGAACCCTGTTCGTGGTCGCGGCCGGCAACTCCGGGTTCATCGCGCAGAAGGTCGTCGCCCCCGGCTCGGCCGACGATGCGCTGACCGTGGCCGCCGTCGACAAGAACGACGCGATGGCGACGTTCTCCAACCGGGGACCGCGCATCGGAGACGGAGCCGCCAAGCCCGACATCGCGGCCCCGGGCGTCGACATCACCGCGGCCCGCGCCGCGGGTACGACCATGGGCACTCCGGTGGACCAGTACTACACCACCGCCAGCGGAACCTCGATGGCCACGCCCCATGTGGCCGGCGCCGCGGCGATCGTCGCCCAGCAGCACCCCGAGATGACCGGCCGGCAGATCAAGGCACTCCTGATGGACACCGCCTCCGATCTGGGCCACGACCTCTACGCCCAGGGCGCGGGCCTCGTGGACCTCGCGACCGCCACCAACCCGCAGATCGTCCCGAAGGGGAACCTGAACTTCGACCGTCTCGCCTACCCGCAGCCGGCGCTGACGAAGAAGATCACGTACACCAACAGCACCGACAGGGCGGTCACGTTGCACCTGACGCTGCCGGTCACCTTCGGCGACGGCAGAGCAGCCCCGGCGAAGTTGTTCACCCTCAGCACGGACACGGTGACCGTCCCCGCGAACGGATCCGCGGACGTATCGGTGACCGTCGACCCCACCGTACTGGGTACCGACGGCCCCTACGGCAGCTACAACGGGCTGCTGAGCGCTCAAGACGACTCCGGCGCGATACAGGTCGGCTCGAGGATCCACACCTTCCTCGAGGCGCAGAGGTTCCCGCTCACCCTGAAGATCGTTCCCCCGGCCGGCGCCACCGACGTCCGCTACGGGAACACCACCTTCATGCCGGTCGACGGCCAGGTCTACCTGCACTCCGGCCAGATCATCGAGACCGGCTCCGACACCGTGACCGAGCAGCTGTTCCGCGGCGCCTACGCGGTGCAGACATCGGTCAGCTGGCGGACCGCGGACGGCACCCTGCAGCAGGCCGCGCCCACCGCGCCGGAGGTGAGCCTCACCGAGGCGACCACGGTCACGCTGGACCTGCGCAAGGCCAGGCGGCTGACCGTGCAGTACCCGGAGTCCACCGAGACGTACAGCGCGATCGACACCGTCAACCGGGTCTCGGCGACCGGAGCATGGACGATGGGCTCGGTGCTCAGCTACGCCTACCGGGCCGCCGCCCCGAACTGGTGGGTGCTGCCCACCGGCAAGGTCAGCCAGGGCACCTTCACCCACGACTTCTACAGCTCGGCCGCGACCGCCGTCACCACCCTGCGTGCCACCGGCGGCGGTGCCTCCACCGGTCTCTCCGCCCGGTACGTGACCCCGAACGCGGCGCTGTCCGAGACACAGGCATGGCTGCGCGACAACGGGGACCCGACCACCCGCGAGGCCTCGATCCCGATTCCCCGGCTACCGGTCAAGGGAGACCTGCCGGTGGTGTACGCCGGATCCGGTTCCGCCGCCGAACTCGCGCAAGCCGGTGTCCGCGGCAAGCTCGTACTCCTGACGCCGACCGACATCTGCCAGGGCATCTGCGACTACGCCAAGTTGCGCGACGACCGCGTGGCCCCCGCTTCCGCCGCCGGCGCCGTCGGCGTGCTGGTCGCCGCACCGGGCCTCACCTCGCTGGGCCGGCCCTCGGAATTCGACCAGTGCCTGGACGGACCGCAGAGCTGCCCGGCGATCCGGTCGTACGCCGCGCTGCCCGTCGTGAGCGTGCCCTACGCCGAGGCCGAAGCACTCATCCACCGGATCAGGGCCGGCGGCCCGCACGTCCGGATCAGCCTGGGTGGCAGCGTGGTGCCGAGGGCGTACGTGGCGACCTACCACGACAACGGACAGATCCGGCCGGCCACTTACCGGCTCCGAAAGGACGACCTCGACCGGGTCGACCTCTCCTTCCACGCGGCGCGGTCCGGCGTGGTGCACCAGTTCAGCTGGAAGCAGCCCATCCAGGGCGTCACCGCCTCATCCCTGGTGTCACTGCCGCAGCCGCCCACACAGCAGGTCATGACGGTCTTCGTGAAGCACGAGGACAACTCCATCAGCCAGTTCACCGCCTCCTGGGCCGAGACCGGAGCGGACCACTTCCTGGCGCACAACCGCCAGGAGACGAACGACGTCGTCCTCACCGGCAGGAACGAGATCCACTGGAACGCGGGGCCGTCCGTACCGGGCGCCGCGCAGCAGGTGCGGACCAAGTCCGGTTTCTCGGTTCCGACCGGGCCGTGCTCGGGATGCCGGCAGGGTGACACCTTCTACCCCACCCTGTACCTCACGGGCAGCGGTGGCGGCCGCCAGGCCCTGATCGGCATCGTCGACGACGAGCTTCTCCAGCACGACTTCAGCGATCTCGCCTCGTGCGGTACGGCTCCCTCACCGGCCGTGCCGAACCTCGACCACACCTGCGACTTCGAGCTGCTGAACGCGTCGGGTGCCGCGATCGAGCGTCACACGCAGCACCTCCCCGACCAGGACTGGACGAGCCTGTGATGGCACCTTTCACCGCGAAGGAGACCGAATCGATGAACATCCCGGTGCCATCGGCACGGCGCCGCAGGGGGGCCCTCATGCTGCTCGCAGCCGCGGCGGTGATGGTGCTCTCCGGCTGCAAGGGCGGTGACCTCGTCTCGTACGACCTGCCGGCGAAGTCCGCCCGGTACACGTTCGAGACGAACACCGACGGAGTCAAGACCGTGTGGCACTACACCTCGGCCACGGCGGCCAAGGACGACGCACCGACGCAGAGCCCGTGCATCGGCGAGCTGGTCGGCGGCAACCGGGCGGCATGCCGCCCGGAACCTCTGATCTTCCTGCGCTACGACCTCGGCCTGGCCCTCGACAACACCGCCAAGGCCGGGGAGAACCACCAGGTGACCATCGTCGGCTACTACCAGCAACGCCTCACCGACCTGCCCGAGGTGACGTCCCTGAAGGCGGAGACCACCATCGACGGCGGCAGCACCTGGCACCCGGCGACGACCAGGGCGTCGGGTAGGAACACGTTCACCACGACGATCAAAGACCCCCGGCGGGACCAGGCTGCCAAGGGCGTCGGACTGAGGATCAGCGCGACCGACAGCCAGGGCGACACCGTCACACAGACCATTCCCACGGCGTACACGCTGCGCTGACGGCATCCGTCAGCGTGACCCGAAACGGCGGGGGCGGGATCGAATCCGCCCCCGCTCGCGCCTCTTGCCACAGGGGACTTGCAGGGTGCTCTGCGCCAGTAGCGGTGTCTGGTGATCGGTCCTGCCGACTTGCTGCGCGGGGTGGTGCGACCACTGGCTGGGCCGGGCGGTTCAATGTGGAGACGAACGATTCCCCGTGGGGTCGTCTCCCGGTCTCGGACCAGCGGGAAGTGGACCGCCTGACAGCCGCCGGTCGCAACGTGCAGGCCCTCGCGGTGACACGCGATGGCGCCGATGGGCCGGCGCCGGGGCTGCACGAGTGCGTGGACGTCGCATGCCGCCGCGGTTACAAGGGCCCGTCCAGGAGCGACTGTTCCGTGGCCAAGGACCCTTGGATGTGTCGGCGGCGGCTGTTCAGAGCCAGCCGCGGCGGGCCGCCTGCCAGGCGAGCTGCATACGGGTCGTGGCCCCGGCGAGGGTCATCATCCTTTGGATGTGGCGCTGGATGGTGCGCCGGCTGAGCCCCATCTGACTGGCTATGGCCTTGTCCGTGATGCCCGCCACCAGCAGGGAGAGGATGCGGCGGTCGGTGCCGGAGAGCGGTTCGGCCGCCTGCACGGCGGCGATGTCGGGGATGGTGCCCGCGGTGCTGAGGTCGAGGGGGACCGCGGTCTCCCAGTAGCGCTCGAAGAGCGAAGTGAGCGCCTCCAGGAGACTGCTCTCGCGGACCAGGGCCGCGGTGGGTTCACCGGGGGAGCCCTGCGGGCCGCCGGGCACCAGCGGGCAGATGGCGACGGACCTGTCGGCGACGGCCAGCCGCAGCGGCAGATGGGGCACGCTGCGGGCGATCTCCCCGGCCTGTACCCCCTCGATCACGTTGTCCACGGCGTGATCGTCGTCGAAGAACGCCTGCTCGTACAGGACGCGGTAGCGCACCCCGCGGGCGAGGGCGTCGTACTCCGCGCGGTTGCTGCCCGACGGCATGGCGACGTACTGGGCCTTGCAGAACCAGAGCATCTCGTGCCCGGCGTTGTCCTGCATCTGCCGGAGGTGCTGCCGCAGCGACTCGGCGCCCGTGATCACCTCGATCAGCTGGCCGGCGTCCTGGCGGCGCCGGGCGCCCCGGTACAGGTCCAGCAGATCCGTGACCGTGCTGCGGGCCTTGTCGAGTTCGTCGGTGCGCCGTTGCAGCCGGGGCAGCAGCGCCACGTCCGGGGGTACGGCGGAGTACTGGGGTGGCACGTGGTCGGTGGGGCTGGCGAGTCCCTTGCCGGTGAGGGCCGTCAGCACCGCCTCCAGCGTGTCCTGCGGCAGTTCGCTCTGCTCCGCCAGTTGGCGCGCCGAGGCCGTGACCGCTCCGACCAGGAGGCGGTACACGGTCTCTTCGACGGCCGTCAGCCCTGCCGCCTCCAGCATCGGCGATCCCTCTCTGCCCCTCGCGGGGCTGCGGCCGCCGGTGCCGTGCGCACCGGCGGCCGCAGCTTCCCGTTCTGCTGCCTCACCAGGTCACTGCCGTGCGGCGGAGCCCCGGTGGAGGAAGGCGCGGTCGATCGTCTGCCGGACGCTGTGCCCGGCGTCGTCAGCCGCTGTGATCCGCAGTGTGACACAGGAGTTGCCGTGTACCCGAGACGGCCGTTCGACGGCCGCGGTGAAATGTCCGGCCTTTCCACGGGGTGCGGAGGTCTGTGCCGTCACCCAGGTCTTGCCGTCGTCGTAGGACGTCTCCACCTTGAGCCTCGTGCCGTGCGGGGCGGGCAGGCCGTCGGGCATGCGGACGTCGAATCCCAGCGTGTACGTGCGCTGCGGGCCCACGGCGTTCTCGGCGTCGACGGGAACCGAGTAGTCCACCTGGAGCAGGGGAAGCAGCGTGGGGCTCGTGGTGGTGTCCGAACCGAAGGACCAGGAGGTCTCGGTGCGGGTGCCGAAGCGCCAGTCGTCCGAGTCGCGTCCCGTCGTCAGGTCCAGCCGGTAGCCGCCCTGACCCGCCGGAACCTCGAAGGCGCCCCACGCGCCGGTGTCTGAATGGGCGACGCGCTGTCCGTCGCGGTACAGGTCGGCGACCGCGGTGTCGCCCGTACCGGACGCACGGGTGCCGATGCCGCCGAGACTGTCGCTCTCCGCGAAGGACCAGTGGCCGGCGGCGTCGGTGAAGTCCGGGACGTACAGGGACAGGGTGTTGCCGTACCTGGTGGAGGCGGGCCAGCCGGCCACGCCGTGCGGGACGGACGGGCGGACCGGGGCGGTGAACCATCGCTCCGTGGCCTGCTGTCCGGCCCGGTAGGTGTGGGTCGCGTCCCGCATGCCGACCTGGAGCGGGAAGTCCTGGTCCAGGATGGTGTCGTGATGGACGACGTGGTTCCAGAGGGTGTCGCCGGCGGTCACGTACTCCACGCGCTCGCGGCCCACGGGCACGTTGCGCGTGTACTGGTTCCACGCGGTGTCCTGGTAGGGCCGCCAGGCGAAACGCTGCTCACTGGCCCAGTCGGAGGCGCCGGTGCGGGCGTAGGTGGCGTGGACGACCGCACTCCCGTGTCCGGAGACGGTGTGCACGAGGTGCTGCGGGACGCGCTGACGGGACACCTGCATGACGTCATAGAGGTAGGGGCTGCGCACCGTGCCGGTGAACCGGACCTGGGTGGCGGCCCGCCCGCTCCGCTTCAGGATCGCGGTGCCGTCCGCGTGGCCCGCGCGCATGACGGGCAGGGCGAGGCGTGTTCCGTCCGGGCTCCAGCGGGTCCACGGGTAGAAACCCTCCGGCATGACGAGCATCAGAGCCTTGGCGCCGGCGTCGGCGGCGGCCCGCGCGAGGGCGGTGTCGTCACCGAAGTCGTAGCGGATCACGGCCAGTCTGCCGCGTACATGGGCGGCCTTGAGGTCGGCGGCGGTGCCCGTCCCGGCGTCCACGGCGGTCAGTCGGACGCCCTTGTCGTCGAACACCGGTGACGTCGGCAGGTAGTAGGGGGCGAAGGACCGCGAACTTCCCTGGCTCCTGGCGGTCAGTTGGGGAGCCGTCAGCTGCCAGCGGGAGGCGAACTCGAAGGTGCCGTCCGTGACCTGCGCGGTGGGGCTGACGTAGATCCGCTTGGCGATGTCGAAGTACATGACGCCCTGGATCAGGCTGTTCCCGTCGATCTGGCGGTATGTCTGATAGCTGAGTGCGCCGTGCTGTTCTGACGGGCGCGGGGTACGGATCTTCACTTCCGTCACCTTCGAGGCGTTGAGGGTGACGGTCGAGTCCTTGGTGACCCGCACCTGCGGGTTGATCACCTCGCGGAGTTCCTGGCCGTCGGCCGCGTTGTCCAGGGTGCCGAAGCTGACCTGGTAGGTGCCCTCTTCGACGTCGGCGACCGCCGGGTCCAGGCTGGAGTACTGGGCGAAGCCGTCGGCTCCCCAGATCGTCGGGGCGGCCTGCGGTATCACCTTGCCGTCGCGGTCCTTGGCGATCACGGTGAGCCGGTGCAGAGGCGCGTGCACGACGAGGGACAGCGTGGTGTGGGCGAGCGCGGTGCCGTCCGGTCCGGTCGCGGTGGCGTAGCCGTAGTAGGCGCCGCGCGCGGCATGCGCGCCGTCCGCGCGGACCGGGACGTCCGCCGAGGCCCCGGGGGCGAGACGGACGGTGCCGGAGTCCAGGGTGATCACGCCGTCGGCCAGGGCGACACCGTTGTCGCGGGTGAGTGAGGCCGACAGCCTGAGGTCGAGCGGGTGGTCGCTCTCGTTGGTGTAGTGCAGCGTCGCCACCTGCCGCGGTCCGCCCGCGTCGGCGGTCTGGAGCGCGGGCAGGGTGACGGAGCCGGTGGCCGTCAGGGCCCCCATGGCCGCGCCGATGTCGATGCGCCCGCCGCCCTGTTCGGTCACCTTGGTACCGGAGACGAGGTGGGCGGTGCTGATGAGCGCGTCCTTGAGCTGCGGCCCGCTCCACTCGGGGTGCCGCTGGGCGAGGAGGGCGGCGGCCCCGGCGACGTGCGGTGTGGCCATCGACGTACCGGACGCGGCGGTGTAGTAGGTGTCCACCGGGGTGCCCATGGCCGTCCCCGAGGCGCGGGCGGCGACGATTCCGACACCGGGCGCCGTCACGTCGGGCTTCACGGCCTTGTCGCCCGGACGCGGGCCGCGGCTGGAGAAGGGCGCCAGGGAGTCGTCCCGGTCCACGGCACCGACGGTGAGGGCGGCGTCCGCCGCACCGGGCGCGCCGATGGTCGAAGCGCCCTGCTCCCCGGCGTTGCCCGCGGCGACGACGAACAGTGTCCGCCCGGAGGCGGACAGGGTGTCGACGGCCTGGCTCATGGGATCGGTGCCGTCCGAGGGCGCGTCCGAACCCAGGCTCATGTTGACGACCTTGGCGTGCTCCGCGGTCGCCCACTCCATGCCGTCGATGACCTGCGACTCGGAGCCGTACCCGTCGTCGCCCAGCACCTTGCCGATCAACAGGTCCGCTCGCGGCGCGACCCCGCGACGGGTCCCGGAGGACGCCGCTCCACTGCCGCCGACGATCGACGCGACGTGCGTGCCGTGCCCGAAGTGGTCGGTCACGCTGCCGCTGTCCGAGAAGTCCCTGGACTCGGCGATCCGGCCCGCCAGGTCCGGGTGGCCGGCGTCCACACCGGTGTCCAGGACGGCCACCTTGACGCCCTGCCCCTCGAAACCGGCCTTCCAGGCGGCGGGCGCGCCGATCTGGGCCGTGCTGCGGTCCAGCGCCGGTGCCACTCTGCCGTCGAGCCACACCCGGGGGGTCTGCGCGATCCGGGCGGTGCCCGCGGGACGCAGAGTCTTCCAGAACGCACCGAGGTCGTCGTCGTCCACCCGCAGGGACGTTGCGCCGATGCTCTGCAGCCGGCGCTCGGGCACGGACGCCGTGTTGAACGCGGAGAGCCGGTCCGCGGTCGTCGCCACGGCCTTGCGGCTCGGCCCCGTCCCGGCCGCCGCACCGCCCGGCTCGGAGGAGATGATCAGCGGGAGCGCCGAGGTGCCGGACTCGTCGTAACCCTGGGCGATGAGGCCGGTGACGTCGAACAGACGCCGGTCCAGGGTTCCGGCGGCCACCAACTCCGCCGCGTCGGAAGGGAGTACGGTCATCGTGCCGTCGTCCTGCTCGTACGTGCGGAAGACGATGTCCCGGCGGCCCGGACCGGGCACCACCGAGGCGGCGCGCCGCCCGTCGCTGCCGGGTGTCACCGTCACCCGGTCACCGGTCACCAGCCGTACGGTGGACGGCGACCGGCCGGCGCCCTTCGTCTCGGGAGTGCCCGGGGAGGACGCCCGCGCGGAGGCGGACGACAGGCCTCCCGTGGTCAGTACCAGTGCTGTTGATATCGCCGCCGTCAGACGGATCCATGCCATCAGTCACACACCTTTCGTGCAACGCGTGATCGCGCGCTGTTCGAAAGAATCTGCTGAGCGGATCGCCATGTCACGGGCCCACGATGTCGCGACTGCGACATGTCACAACTGCGCCACCCGGCCGGGCCGGAGGCCGGTGGCCGCGGTCGCCGCTGTGAGGGGCCGGCGTCCGGCGGCGCCCGCGAAGCCGGCCCGGGGCGGGATGGACCCGGGGATCGCGGGGCCGACGGCGAAAGCGGTTCGCGAGGTGACGGACTCGCTCATCGACCTGTCCTGCCGGGCCCGGACGGCGGAGTCATCGGCCGCCCTGCGGCCCCCGCCTTCGCGCCGCCAGGAACACCAGCGCGCCGCCGGCCATCAGCAGGGCGGCGGTGCCTGCCCGCAGCAGGACTCCGTCCGCGCCCGTGGCGGCGAGCCCGCCGCCGGTCGTCGTCCCGCTCACGGTTCCCGGCCCGGAGCCGGACGGGCTCGCGGTGGCCGTCGCCGACGGCGGCGGGGAGGCGGGTGAGGGGCTGGACGTCGCCGATCCGGTGGCCTTCACCGTGATCGCCGCCGTGTCGTTCACCCGGTCGTCGTCACGATTGGGGTACTTGGGGTTCTCCAGCGCACGCACGCTGCCCCGCGCGCCGGGGACGACCCGGTCGATCCGCACCGTGAACCGCTGCGTCACGGAGTCGCCCGGCCGGAAGTCCGTGCTGTTGATGTCGCAGGTGTAGCTCTTCGCACCGGCCTTGCCCGGTGTGCAGTTCCACAGCGGCCCGGGGTCGCCCTGCTCGCCGGGGCCGGGGGCGCCGGTGATGGTGGTGCCGGCAGGCGGGGTCACCACGAAGGTGCCGGAGGTGCCGGCGTCCGCCCACTGGAAGTCCATCCGGCCCGGCCCGTTGTTCCGCACGCCCACGGTGATGCTCACCGTCTCTCCGGCCTTGCCCTCGACCGTGTCACCGAGCGCCTGGTAGTCGGCGTGCTGGGTGGTGGCGAAGGTGCCGTACCCGGAGCCGGTGAACGCGGAGCCGGAGGCGACGGACCTCAGACCGAGCGGCACGCCGGTGCCGGTCCCGGGGAAGTCGGACGGGTCGAAGGAGTCGGGCGCGGTGCCGCCGACCGGCCACACGACGTAGGTGTTGTAGCCGTACAGTGTGTCCTCGGAGGCGGTGTAGCGCAGCGGCGCGCGCGTCTCATAGGCCGCGCCGGGCGCGACCGGGGTGTCGAACCGGCACCAGGCGCCGACGTCGGGCCGGTCCGAATAGTGACAGTTGGAGTGGTCACGGGCGAGAGAGACGCCTTCTGAGTCCTGCACCAGCAGCATGACGCCCTTGTCGGCGGGGGCCGTGCCGGTGTTGGCGAAGGCCGGGGTGCGCTCGAAGACGGCGCCGGGCGCGATGCCCTTCAGCGTCGGGTAGGGCCGGCGGACGAGCTTCGGCCCGCCGACCAGGACGTCCGTCTCTCCCGTTACCGTGGCGGCGTCGGAGGCGGTGGCGGTGTAGGTGATGGCACCGGTGTCGCCCGCCTTGGCGGCCGCGGTGGGCTTCAGGAAGAACGGGTCGATCGACTCCCTGCCCGACAGCGGGCCCACGTCGCACCGCACTTTCAAGGTGCCGGTGCTCACGCAGTCCCCCGTGACCACCATCGTCGCCTTCCCGGCGAGGGACGACGCGTCGACCGCGACCGAGACGTCATGGGCGTCCCCGGCCGAGGCGGTGATGCCGAGGTCCAGGTTCGGGCCCTCGCCCTCGGTGGGGAGGTAGTAGTTCTCCTGGGCGTCCAGGACGAGCGTCGTTCCGGCGGCGTGCGCGGCCGGGGTCGCGAACGCCGTAGCGGCGGTCGCGAAAGCGGCGGTCGCGAAAGCGGCGGCCGCGGCTGTCCGCCATGTTCTGCGTATCGTCAACACACTACGTGGACACGCCCGGACATCGGAAGGTTGCGCCCGAGTGTCCGTCAGCTGACGGGCGGGTGCCGCTCCGAGAGCCTCTCCGGTGACAGCCGACGGCCAGGAGTCCACCGGGCATCGGCACGGACCAGCCCGGGACCGGGATCCCCATCGGCCGGAGGCCGCGTTTCCGCAGGGCACCGAATGCCGTCGGCAGCCGTCTCGTCCCTGTTGCCGCTCGCGGGCCGCAGGCAGACCGGTCCGACGTGGGCTGCCACCGTCACCACCGGGTGCAGGGGGAGTCCGTGCTCCCTTCCGGCAGCCGCTGGCGACCGGCGACGGAGAGCGGACGGCGGGGGAGAGCCGGCCGGGGTGCCGATGAGGTACGGGGTGCTCGGAGGGTGAGCCGCTACGGGTTCGGCAGAGGCCGCTGATCCTCGGGAAGACGCGTCCATGCCTGTCCGGTCGATTCGAATCGCGGCGCGCTGCGGTCCCAGTCCTGACCGACGTACGCCATCCTTGTCCCGCGCTCTGTTCACATCCCGTCGGCGCCCGGGCCGTCGGGCGGGTCACGGGGTCGTGGCGGCTGCGGTGTCGGTGTGTTCGCCGGTGACGAGGTAGACCATGCGGCGGGCGATGGAGACGGCGTGGTCGGCGAAGCGTTCGTAGTAGCGGCCGAGGAGCGTGACGTCGACCGCGGTCTCCACCCCGTGGTGCCAGCGGTCGTCCATCAGGTGCTGGAAGATTCCGCGGTGGAGTTCGTCTATGCGGTCGTCGTCCTGTTCCATCTGTGCGGCCGCGTCCACGTCGCGGGTGACCAGGACGTCGGCGGCCTGTGCCATCAGGCGCTGGGCGAGATGACTCATCTCCAGGAGGGTGCGGCGCAGATCCTGCGGGACGGCCTGTTGGGGATAGCGGCGCCGGGCGACCTTGGCGACGTGCTGGGCCAGGGCCGAACAGCGTTCCAGGTCCGCGCTCATGCGCAGCGAGGTGACCACGATCCGCAGATCGGTCGCGACGGGCTGCTGGCGTGCCAGGACCGTGATGGCCCGGTCTTCCAGCTCTCGTTGGAGGTCCTCGACACGGCCGTGCGTGCCGAGCACGCTCTCGGCGAGGTCGATGTCCGCGTCCAGCAGGGCGCTGGTGGCCCGTCCCATGGCTGAACCGACGAGGTTCGCGATGCCGACCAGGCCCTCACTGATCGAATCCAGTTCCGCGTGGTACGCGTCCCGCATGCCGGTCCTCACTCTCCAGTTGTCCATCGTTTTGCACCCGCAAGGCTCCCACACTTACGCACACCCGGATCCGAGCCCTCCGACCGCATGGTGCGGGACACCCACCGGCGCGCCGGTCCGCAACCGGACGCCCGGCCGGAAAAGGCGGCGTACGCTCCGTCAGCCGAGGACGTCCGGAACGTGATGTGCCCACGGTGTCCTCCACGCCGCCGGCTCGGGGGTATGGGCGCCGTGGCCAGGGAGGGGCGCGGCACGTGCTCTTACTGGTCCCCCGCCCGGCCGCGGCTTCCCGCGGCCCTGTTCCCCGCGTCCGCGGCATGATCCGGTGGGCGTCGGCGGTCCGCTGCGGGGCAACCGTACCTGTCGTCGCCATCAACAAGTGGCTGTGACTGACGCATTCGATCCGGTCCTGGCCGTCCTAGCGCCGGAATTATGAGTATTCCGATCCCCACCATGCACCGACTCGCCAGCAGGATCTCAGGCGCGGGCCGTCCGCGTTTGAGCCCGGCACGATCCGCACACCGCGGGCTGCATTCGGCGGATGAACATCAAGCAGCCGGCAGCGGCCGGCAAGTGACCCGAGGCTCTAGTCGGGGGCTGACCCGTCGGCGAGTCGGTTGCTGCGGTCGATCTCCGGCATGTGCGTCTCGGCCCAGACCCGCAGGGCGGAGAGCGGGACTTCCAGGGACAGGCCGAGCTCGGTGAGCCGGTAGTGGACGGCGGGCGGCACGGTGGGTTCCACGCGGCGCGCGACCAGGCCGTCGCGGACCAGGCTCTGCAGGGTGACGGACAGCATCTTCTGTGAGATGCCCGGGACACGGCGGCGCAGTTCCGCGAAACGGAGCTCGCCCGGAGCCACCTCGGCCAGCACCTTGACCGCCATCGACGTCCACTTGGTGCCGATACGGTCGAGCAGCTGACGGGTCGGGCAACGCGGATCCAGCAGGTCACCTCGCTCACCGATCCGCCGGACGGGTTCGCCGGGCTTCGATGTGGTCACCCGGGGCTCACCACCTGAAGGGAAAGTGCCGTCTTGGACGGGTCAGGTTAGTTCCCTAGCGTGACCTTGTCACCATTTCTCACCACCCTGGAGTCCCTTGATGCCCGAGCTGCGACGTGTCCTCGCCAACGGTGTCGAACTGAACGTCGCCCTCTGCGGATCGGGCCCTGCCGTCCTGCTGCTGCACGGCTTCCCGCACACCTGGGAGCTGTGGACGGACGTGATGGCCGACCTGTCCGGCCGCTACCGCGTGATCGCGCCGGACCTGCGCGGGTTCGGCGCGAGCAGTCGGACCGCCTCCGGATACGACGCGGGCACCCTGGCCGAGGACGCGGCGGCGCTTCTCACCGCGCTCGGTGTGTCCTCGGCGGCGGTGGTGGGCATCGACGCCGGCACCGCGCCGGCCTTCCTCCTCGCCGTGCGCCGCCCCGGTCTCGTCCGGCGCCTGGTCGTCATGGAGTCCCTGCTGGGCAGGCTGCCCGGCGCCGACGACTTCCTCGCCGACGGGCCCCCGTGGTGGTTCGGCTTCCATTCCGCCGCTTGCAGCCTCGCCGAGACCGTGCTGGAGGGCCACGAGGCCGCCTACGTCGACTGGTTTCTGAGCGCCGGCACGCTCGGCGACGGGGTGCGCCCATCCCTCCGGGACGCCTTCGTCCGCGCGTACACCGGCCGCCAGGCATTGAGCTGCGCGTTCTCGTACTACCGGGCGCTGCCCGAGAGCGCGGTACAGATCGAGCAGGCGGTCGCCACTGCACGCCTGACGGTGCCCACGATGGCGCTGGGCGCCCGGCCCGTCGGTGCTGCGCTGGAACGCCAGCTCCGCCCGGTCACCGACGAGCTCACCGGACATGTCATCGAGGACTGCGGCCACATCATCCCGCTGCACCGTCCGCGCGCCCTGCTCACGCTGCTGCGTCCGTTCCTGGCCGGTGAGGACGCGACAGCAGCGTGACCGGGGCGGGGCTCGTCGCCTCGACCCGGCCTCGGACCGCACCGGGCAACGGGACCGACGCCCACGTCTGGCCCGAGTCGGACAGGCCGGCCGCGGCAGCCCGGACGGCAGTGATCGCGGACGGCGCCTGCCTGGGCACCGGACTGATCGTCCCGCACCGCAGGAGACCCGGACGGCCACTCCTGCGCGGACCGGAGGAGGACGACGCCGAGCCAGGCGCGTCCACGCCCGTGCCGAGCGTCTTCGTCAGCGATCTCGCGGGTCCGGGGTAGGAATGGTCGACGACCACAGGATCGAGCGAGGAGTCGAGCGTTCGACTTCGCAGGAGCCCCGTCTCCTTCACGACCTCCCATGTCTGCTGTACTTGAGTAGACTCTGTGCAGAATTCACCGTTCGCATTGGTGAACTTGCCGGAGTCGCCCTGTTGCGGTGCGTCACCGGAACCGGGGCCGATCCACGTTCCCACGACGAGTCGAAACGACCCGCCCGAAAGCCCGGAAGCGATGCGGTCGACATGATTTTCGCGATGGCATTTGCCGTGCTCGCCGCCGGCAGCAACGCCTGGGGCACGGTCCTGCAACGGCGCGCCGCAACCGCTACGCCCGAGGCGCATTCCCCTTTCGCACTGGCCCTGGCCCTGGTGCGCAATCCCGTCTGGCTCGGGGGCATCCTCGGAGTCGTCGGCTCGGCGCTGTTCCAGGCGCTCGCGCTCAATTTCGGCAGCCTTGCCGCCGTCCAGCCGATCTTCATCCTCGAGCTGCCGCTCGCGCTGGTCTTCGGCAGCCTTGTCTTCCACGTCCAGGTCTCCCGGAAGGCATGGGGATGCGTCGTCGCCATCTTCGCGGGCTTGGCGATCAGTCTCTTCTCCGCCGCGCCCACCGGCGGCCGAGAGCAGGTCCCCGGCATGTGGTGGATCCCGACGGTCGTCGCCGTCGGCGTGGTGGAGACCGTCCTCATCACCGTCGGCCTGCGCCGCCCGCACGGCCTGGCCCGCGCCGCCTGTCTGGCCGCGGCGGCCGCCGTCGGCAACGCCCTCACGGCGGCGTTCGTGAAGTCCGCGACGCACATCCTGTCCCGGCAGGGAACCGTCGCCTTCTTCCTCGCGTGGCAGACCTACGCCTTCGCGGTCGTCGGCTCGCTCTCCATCGTTCTGCTCGGCTACGCCATGCAAGGCGGCCCCCTCATCGCCTCCCAGCCCGCGCTCACCCTCGGGGACGCGGTGGTCAGCTTCTGCCTCGGCGTCACCCTCTTCGCGGAGTCACCCCGGCAGGGCATGTGGCTCATGCCCGCCTTCCTGGGGGTCGCCATGCTCTCGTACGGCGTCTTCGTGCTCTCCCGTACCCGCTGCCTGGCGAAGTGCGTCGACCGGGACGAGGTGGGAGAGGCGGACCAGCCGCAGCATCGGACCGCGACGACGGTCCTGTAGCCGTCGGGCGGACCGGCCGGGCATCGTTACGGCGTGCATCGTGTCGCGCACGCGGACTGCGCATTCGTCGGCCTCGGTGCCCGCACCACCGGGCCGGCCGCGATCTGCCTGCGGCGGGCGAAGTCCTCGCTGACGTCGTCCGGGTGCCAGGGCGTGGCGATTGCCGTCACCGGTGGCAGCGGTCAGATGACGGCCCAGTCGCGCAGCTGGCGAGCGATCCGGGCGACGCCGAGTGCTCCGGAGGCGGCGTCTCGTACCAGTGCGACCGCGGCTTTGGGCAGGTAGTCGAGCTCGCGCGCGTTGAGGATCAGATAGGCCTCGGCCGCATGCCAGGCGAAGGCGTCGTTGGAGTGTTCCAGACACGGCAGCCTGGCCAGGGTCTGCAGCAGCGCGGCGGCCCTGAGATACAGAGAGCCGTAGACGTCTTGCTCCATCGCCCGGGCATTGACGCGGGCGACGGCCGCGTACAGCGGTCCGAGGTCGTCGACCTGCGGATCACCGTCCAGGAGTTCCGCGGCGTGCAGCAGGAACGTGATGTCAAGCGGGTGGGGCTCCGGCTGGGTCACGCGGCGTGGCCTCGCTCCTGGGACTGCTCGATGTCCCGACGCGCTTCCTGCTCGGCCGTCCGCTGCTCGGCAGTCGGGTCCAGACTGCCGGGCTCAGCGCTGAAAGCCGCTCCGCTGCGGGCCATGGACGCCCGGAAACCATCCAGGAACCTCCGCTCCACTGCCGTCGCGCGATCGTAGGCCGCCGAGAGGATGTACTCCTGCATGCTCACCCCTGCCTGCTTGGCCGCTGCCGCGATGGCGGCCCGCTGCGCAGGGTCGGGGAAGCGCAGGTTCATCGCTGTTTTGCCATCAGACATGGCACTGATGGTACCAGCGGTACCATGCGCGGACCTCGGGATCGATACAACCCGTCCGCCTTCCGTCGCCCCCACCACCGATGAGGCTGGCCGTGTGGCGTTCAGGTACGAGGAAGTCCCCTGACGGCGGTTCCGTCACTTCTACGGGCCGGGCGAGGACATCCCCGGACACCAGGGCGGCACGATCGCGGTGGGAGCCCTGGCGGCGCCGTTCCTGATCCGGATCGCGGCAACCGGGCGCGCCGAACTCCGTGCCCGAACTCTTCGCCTGGTCGCCGAGATCGGCCGCCGCAGCACATGGGCGACGGATCGCGGGAAGGCCTGCTCCAGGTCGCCGAGGAGCCGTTGATGATCGAGGGCAGCACGATGCGCCCGGTGGACTGGACGATTCAGGCCGCCCGTCAGGCCGTCACGGACGACCTGCACCTTGTGCTCCCGCATCTCTGCGGCACCGACCCGGAGGTTCGCTCCGTGACCGCCTACGCCCTGGCTGCCACCACAGGCGGGCTCGCACACGTCTCCTCGGCTCTGGAGTGCCAGCCCACGCACGAAGACGATGCGGTGGTCCGGGTGGGCCTGGTCCTGGCGATCGCCCAACTCGCCCGCCAACACCAGGATGAACACGCTCCCAGCTGGGCCCGGGACCTGTGGTCGGATCCCGGACGACCGCCCGAGGTCCGTATCGGCGCCGCCCCGGCCTGGCTGCGCCTGGTAACCGATACCGCTCCCGACGAGCTCCGCACCCTCCTCACCGACCCCGGCATCCGTCCATACGACGACCTGCTCCAGCCGGTGCCGTGGCTTACCTGGGTCGACCCCCGCCGGCGTCTGGCTGCGCAGTTGCATCGACGACATGCTCACGGCGAACATCCCCGCAAGAGCGCTGGACGATCCTTGGGGTGGGAGAGCATCGGCCTGAAGCATCCAGCGGTCAGCCGGCCTTGGCGGATGCCTCGGCCCGCGCCCGGGTGCCGGCGAGGCGGTAGGGGCCGTCGCGCCGGTTCCGGGATGGCCCAGTTGAAGCTGAGCCGGTCGACGATGGCCGTGCAGAGGCTGCGCTCACGAACGGGTCGTGGGCCAAGGCGGCACCGTTGGGCCCGGGACGGCGCGATACGCCTCGTTGATCACGGCGCACGGGGCGACGGCGGCGACGAGAGAGCCCTCGTGCTCGTCGTGCTCAGAGTGAGCGTCGGCACCTCCGGGTTGCCAGAGCCGCGACGAGGACGAACACCCCGAGGGCGATCCCGGCAGTCGTGTAGAGACCAGGAGTGGCCCAAGCCGGGCCCGGCCACACGGACACCGCGACGTCGGCGCTGTCGTTGACGGTCGTCGGGTCGTTGCTCGGGTGGTGGCTGTCGCCGTCGGTGACGGTGACCCGCCCGCCACGATGCGCCGTTTCCTTGTCGATGCGGAGCGTGAAGGGGAAGGTCGTGGTGGCTCCCGCCTTCCCCGCCTGTGCTGTACACACGTACCGGCGGGCGCTCGGCTGCCTCACGGACGCTTCGGCAAGCGAAGAGCCGTCGGCGGCGAGGGCTCGGCAGACCTGGTCGATCACCTCCTCGTCCCGCTCGGGGTCGTAGGGCGACGACACGACGGTGGTGCCCGCCGGAACCGTGAACTCGACCTTGACCTTGGCCGGAAGCGCGCCTGGGCCGTCGTTGCGTACGCCGACCCGTACGTCCGCCCGACTGCCGACGGGCCCCCTCGCGGTGTCGGCGAGCGCGACCAAGTCGGTGGTGCTGCGCACGGCGAACTGGAGGTGCGCCGCGCTCTCGCCCGTCGCGTGCGGCGCTCCCGCGTCCTTGCCGTCCTCCTGGCCCGCCCCGGGGACGTAGCGGAGTGCGGATCCCTGTCCGGACTCGTACTGCGAGGCCATCTCCTCCGGCGGGACGTAGTCCTCCCCGAGCCCGGCGGCCTCGAAGGTCACGGTCGGGTAGATGGCGTCGTCGGCAAGCGTGAAAGCCTCGGGAGCGGCGAGGTGGTAGGACGCGCCGGGCGCGATGACGACATCGTCGGCGGGCAGCCTGCACCAGGCCGATGTGGTGCCGCGATAACGGCAGTTACGGTGCCTGCCTGCCATCCGGAGACCGTCGCGGGTACCGATGAAGAGGGAGACTCCGCGAGCGGGGACATCCCCGGCGTTGCGCAGGGTCAGCAAGACGGCGACCCGTCCGCCCGGCGTCACGCCTCTCCGGTCCGCCCGTGTCTCGACGGCCAGCGTCGGCTTGCCGACGACGATGCGGGTGCTCGCCGTGACGCTCGGCAGGCCCGGCGAGGTCAACCGGTAACGCAGCACTGCCGAGTCGCCCGCCTCGGCCCCGTCCGCGGGACTCACGCGGAAGGACTGCCTGCTCCCGCCGTGCCGGCGATCGACCAGTTCGCCACCGCAGCGGAAAGTGGGCAGCCGGACCGGGCAGTTGTCCTGACCCGTTTTCAGGACGGCGACGCCCCTGAGGTCCTTCGCGTCAAAGGCGACCGTGTAGTGGCCCGATCCTTGCTCCCCGAACTGCTCCTCGATGCCGAACCTCGATTCCGGGTTGTCCTCGGGATCACGCGAGACGTAGAAGACGAAGGGAACATCGAGCTCGGGACGGGATGTGTCCGACGAGGCCGAGCAGCCGAGGAGCCCCGCCAGCACGCCGAGGACGAGGACCACCACCGCGACCGCCACCTGGAAGGACCGGGGGCGCGAGGCACCACTGCCCGGTATTCGCTGAAACCTGGTGCTGACGCGCTTCGACGTGTACACGACGGTTACTGTGCCATGCCGTCAGAGAGACGGCGTCGTTGACGCCGTATGGTGTCCCGGCGTCGATGTTCAGCCGGCAGCGGGCCTTGCCGGCGGCCCGGTCGGTCGCTCCTGACTCAGCCGCCAACGGCGTGAACCGCGAGGTACGGAACATGGAGCCGGCCCCACGGGCGATCCCGACGACGGGGTCGATGTTCCTGAGGAAGACCACGTCGACATCCGCCTTGCCCGGCCGTCCCGGAGTCTGGAGGACAGCGAGGGCGGCCTGGTCGTCAGAGGCTGGGAAGTAGTCGCACGTGGGTATGGCGGGGATTCCGGCACCGAGGGCCCAGGCCACAAGTAACGCGGACGCCTCGACCGGAACGCCCTCGGCTTCGGGAGGACTTTCGATCGCGGGGGGTGCCCCTATGTCTTCGGTCAAGCTGTCTGGGTCATGTCGTTCGTGGCGGTGTCGGCCAGGTGCATGGCTGGACGTCAGGACTGTGGAAAGAGGGGTGGATTCATCAGCGCGGCCGTGTCGGTGCCCGGGACCGTCACGGTCTGCTCGTCCGGGGCGGCAAAGATCTCCTCGACGCTCGGCCGTCCTCTGGGCCTTCGGCCGCACCAGGGTGATCAGGCGCCGCCTGCCAGCTTTGCGGACGCGTCGGTCTTGGCCTCGCCCGGACAGAGGTCGGCGATCCGCCGCAGCGTCAGCCCGGGCAGGACGGCCAGCGGCAGGGCACGGACCGAGGCCGGCGGGTCGACGACGACCAGCACTGTTCCGTGCCTGGCCTTCAGCTTGGCGAACAGTTCGCGGAGCTTGGGCTCGGTGTTGGGCAGGGCCTGAGCAACAACGGGGGAAGTCGTGCCGGGCCCGAAGGTCGGAGGCCCCATTGCGAAGCCCATGGAGACCGTAACGGGGGGCGACAGCCAGCCGCCGAGCAGCGATCCGACTCCCCATGACGGCGCCCCTGGCACAGATGAAGCCAACGGTGCCAACGGCGGCGGTGATGGCGGTGGCCTCTTCGGCGGACCGGCCGCATGACACTTGGGGAACCTCAGCGAGCGGGCTCTCGGCGAGTTCTCCGTGCGGTCGTGCTGTGCGGCGGGCGTGGGGGTGCCTGGTGGTCATGAGCAGTCGAACCAGTGCCCGGTGGGGCGCTCGGGACACGTGCGGCATTCGAAGATGTACACGCCTCCGGCGTCGCCGAGGCACAGTCCGGCAGGGTTGTGGGCATCGGCCTTCCAGCGCCGGCCGCCGGATGCGTTTTCGTCGGTTCGGTCCTCTTCGGGTAGCCAGGTGCGCCAGGACTCGCCGTCGAACTCCCAGCTGGACACGGTCAGGAGGTGCTCCATCCGGCTGCCGCATCCTTCGCAGTCGGGCCATACCGGGTTCCTGGGTCCACCCCGGGTAGCCGCCCAGCTTGATCCCTGGTGCCTCCGCGAGGTGGTAGGAGTACCGCAGTCCGGTCTCGTCGAAGAGTGTGTCGAAGCGTCCTTTGAGCGCGTCGTGGATCTCGCTGGAAAGGTCCCGGCTCGGATACTCGGTCACCTGCTCCGGGTGCACTGCACAGCGGTCCGGGTACCAGTCTTCGGGAAGGCCTTTTGCCGGTGC
Source organism: Streptomyces sp. NPDC059224 (assembly GCF_042754285.1). Classification (NCBI taxonomy): domain Bacteria; kingdom Bacillati; phylum Actinomycetota; class Actinomycetes; order Kitasatosporales; family Streptomycetaceae; genus Streptomyces; species Streptomyces sp. NPDC059224. The sequence goes on along the minus strand of NZ_JBHZAN010000011.1, from coordinate 9,769 downwards.
AGGGGTGGGCTGTACGTCGCCGACGGCGGCGGAGTCCCGCCAGTGGACCTGGGGCAGGGGATAGCAGAACTCGCCGTGGGCGTAGGGGCACCACAGGACCTGCAGCAGGTCTGTGCCCTCGGGGAAGGGCAGGCCAGGCACGTCGGCACGACGGATCTGCACGACGGGAACCATGGCCACGGAGGGCTCCAACTGGCTCGTGGTGTCCATGTCGTAGTGCTCTTCCTCGCACACGGGCCACGGTTCCTCCGCCGGCCAGAGCAGAGGGCCGCCCACGGAACTGTCCTGACAGGTCGGGGAGCCAGGACGCGGGTGCAGGCGGACGGACTCACGACGGAAGGGGAGCAACTCGGGAAAGAGATGCTCGACGTCGACAGGACGGCCGGGTGTGTGTCGGGACATAGGCAGGACTCTAGAACTCAGGTACGACATACGGTCGTCGGGTGCACGAGACTCGTTCATGGCCGGTGCAGCCGGCCCGGTCGGCGCACCGGGTGCGGTTGATCACCGATGCCGCCGGTATCCCGTTTGCTGCCACCCTGACGGGCGGCAACCGCAGCGACGCCACCCAGCTCATCGCACTGTTCCAGACGGTGTCTTCCGTAGCTTTGGACGCTCCTCGTCTGCCGGCGGAAGCTCTGCTCACTGCGGTGACAAGTGAGCGTCCCAGGCGCGAAGTACGGCGCCGAGCAGGCGCCGGTGGGTCGCGATCCAGTCGGCGGGTAGGCAGACCGGCACTCGAACGGTCACCATGGAGACGAGATCGTCTTCCACCACCACCTCGGGACAGTCACGCTCACCGCCGAGATGGATGAAGACGGACGGTCCACGCTGGACGTGCAACCAGGCGATGTCCTCACCGGCCTCAAGACGATCCAGGGCCTCGCCCCACGAAGTCAGTCGTGACCGCCACAGCGAGAGTTTCACGCGTCCGGCGACGAATGGCATGTCAACGACGACCTCCGCGGCGAGGCCACCAGCCACGCCCTGAAGCGCGCCGAGCACCGTGATGCGAACGCTGTTGCCCTCGTCATCCTGGAACAGAGCCAGATTCAGCTGTGCTGCCGTCTCCTTGTCGCCTCCCACCAGCATGAAGCGATCTTGACGCACGACCGGTCAGGTGACCAGTGACCCGGACCTGCGCAGAGTAGTTCGCCGGAGGGCAGGAGCCGACGGGGCCGATGGCGACGCAACCCCTCGAAAGAGTGCACTGTGTGCTTCTACCTCGTCTGGGGCCCGTGGCGGGGCAGTTGGCTGTCAGCGGCGGGCCGTAGGGTCGCTGTCATGGCTGACGGGGATGCGGTGCGCGACGGGCTGGCCCGCTGGATGGAAGGAGACCACGAGTGTCGAACTCTCGGACTGTGGCGCGGTACGTGGTCACCCTCGCCGCGGAGTGAGTGGCCCGGTTCCGTCACCTTGGCAGGGCGCGGCGGCATTAGCATCTGTGTCCGCACGCATATCGACACTGACCACAAGGCGGAACCACTCGATGGCTGACGAGGCTTACCTCTTCCTGCTCCCCGACCGTCACCCGAGCCTCGGCGCCGCCATGGCGGCCGTAGCACCGCTGGAATGCGACCAGACCCCGGCCGTGCGGGGCTGGATCTCCGCCCACGACGTGGCTCCCTCCTCCGAGCAGTTGAGGATCCTTCCCGCCGGATCGGAGGTACTCATCCCCGAGGAGGCCGAGCGGCTGCCGGTCCCGCTGACCGCGCAGGAGGAGGTCCGCGTCCAGCAGGAGTGCGCACCCCAGACAGTCACCGACATCGAGCGCGAACTGCTGGACTACCGGGACACCACCCAGGGCTGGGAGACCCTCGTGCACCGGGCGCTGACCGCGGGCATCCCGGCCCCGCGCATCGCCCGGCTGACCGGACTCGACCCCCAGGAGATCGGCCGCATGACCGGCGTGTGACGCCGGGCCTCCCTCAGCGGGGAGCGGAGTGCGGCTCGGGCTTCGGGTCGGTGAGTTCCGGCTCCGGGCCTTCACCGACCGGCACCGGCGGCCGGCCCGTGTCGGCCCGCCACGCCTGGAAGGCGCGGGCGGTCAGCGCGACGACGGCGAGCCCGAGCAACCATCCGCCGAGCACGTCGCTGAACCAGTGCACGCTGGGCGCGACCTGGGTGAAGCAGACCCCGGGCAACCGACGGGGCGGCCACGGTCCGGCAGGCGACACGAGCCCGGCGCGGCGGCACGGGCAGCAGGACCGGCAGGAACACCGCGAACGAGGTGGTGGCGGTCATCGCGTGCCCGGGCGGGAAGGAATGGCCCGGTGCGTGCGCGCCGGGATCCTCCAGCGCCGGTCGTGCCCGCTCGACCAGCGTCTCGATCCCGAGCCCGATCAGACCGCCGGCCACGGCGGTCACCGCCGCCCACGCGTCCGGCCGCCGGGCACACTGCTCACAGCGGATGAGCACGAAGCGTCGATACTTCCGCAGAGGTCCTGTGGTTCAGGCGGTGGACGGCTGGCCCTCGGCCTGGGCGGACCGCTTGCCCAGGTTCCGCCAGGCTATGGCGCCCAGGATGGGGAACAGGACCATGATGATCAGCCAGCCTGCTTTGGGCAGCATGCGAATGCGGGCTGCAGGGGTCCTGACGCAGTCGACCAGGGAGTAGATGTACAACACTGCGACTACCACGTAGATCGCGCCGACCAGCAGCGACGTCATCGGGTCCCCTTACGGGCCAGGGCGGATGCCCGTCTACGTGCGGCTCGGGCCGGCCGCACTGTCGGTTGATGTTACTAGGCACCTGGGGCGAATCTGTGATCGCCCTCGGCCGGGATCCGTCTGCGCGGCAGGACTTGGTGCCGGTCGCGGTACGGCGTCGCGGGAGAGTGCGCGTGAGCGAGGATGATGGCGGGGGTGGCGGTGGCCAGATCTGCACCGGCGCTCGCGGGGCCTCTGCGGCCGGCGGGAGCGGGCAGAGTCCTGGACGTCCGGTCGATGGTGGGAACCACGGTGTTACGTGCCGGCCCCGCTGGCCGGTCCGAACCTTGCTCCGTCGGCAACGGCCCTGCGCGCCGTGGCCGTCGTCGCCCGCGCCGAAGTCTGATCCGCACCGTTGACGTTTCCTCCGCCGTTGCCCAGCGCGGAGTACGTGGACCACGCTCCTTGCGTCGCGTCGCGTCGCGTCGACGTTCAGGAAGGCCTGCCGGGTCTCCCTCTTGCGCGGATGCGCGGAGGGTGACCGCGGACGATACTTGTCGAATGGTCGAGCGTGTGGTCAGGGTAGGTGCGCCGGTCAGGGGGCAGGGCCGTCAGGTGCATGTGGACGGCGCGGCGGTCGGGGCGGTGTTCAGTCTGCGTGAGCTGGCCGAGATCATGCGCAGGGAGGGCTGGGCGGGCGTGGACGAGGTCGATGTGGCGAACTCACGTGACGTCGAATGGCACGGCGGGGGAGCCGAGGTGTGGTGACAGCACCTCTGCCCATGACCCGGATGTTCCCGGCCGGTCGACGTCGGGTGGGAAACCGGCTGCCCCGCCGGCGGAGCTGGCGCTGTGGGGATGACGCGCTCCGCCGAGCGGCACCGGCGGCCGGTCCCGGACGCGGGACGGGAGCGAACCCGGCGTGCGGACATGCGGCCAGGTCTCTGAGCGCCGCCGGGGGTGTCACGGGGAGGGGGGCGTCCGCCAGTCGGGGAGGTCTTCGAAGTGGACGTCGTAGCGGTCCTGTTCGGGCAGGAGTGAGGCGAACTCGGCTTCGCCTCGGCTGATCGCGGCGAGTTGCTCGAAGTAGCCGAAGCGTTCGATGCCGGGGCTGAGCACGACGACGACGTCGGCGCTGTGGCCTTGTGCTGCTCCGAAGACGTGGGGCAGGCCTGGCGGAATGACGACGAGGCCGCCCTTGCTCACGGTGGTGAGGGTGTCGCCGAGACGGAAGAGCATGGTTCCCTCCAGGACGTAGAAGAGTTCGTGGGAGCGCTTGTGGTGGTGGGGCGGTGCTCCGTCGGCGCCGGTGGTGAGGGTGAGCCGGCTGGCACTGACCGCGCCTCCGTCGGCGAGCAGTTCGAACGCGCCGTCGGTGAGTGCGGCTCCGGCTGCTTCTCCAGGCTGTACGACCAGGGCGTGGGGTGCGGCGTCCATGGACGACTCCTTCAATTCGGATGGTTTGACACGTTATGTCTACCGTGCATGTTCGGTAGCGGGGGTGCGACTGCGCTCGTGCCGCGCTCTGCGGCAGGCCGGGTGCAGTGGCCTGCCGCTCAGGTGGGCGTTCTTGGGAGGGGTCACTCCCAGGCGCCGCCGCCGTTGACCGCGGCGATGGTGCCCGTGACGAAGCCGCTGTCCTCGTTCGCGAAGAAGGCGACGGCGCGGGCCACGTCGTCGGGTGTGGCCATCCGGCCGAGCACGGTCTGTGCGGCCTGGCGCTTGCGGTGCTCGTCGCCGAGGAGGTAGGCGATGCTGGTCTCGTCGACCGGGCTGGCGGTGATGACGTTGGCGGTGATTCCGTGAGGTCCCATCTCCTGTGCCACGTAGCGGGCGAACTGGTTCAGGGCCGCTTTGGAGGTGCCGAGCGCGATCATCCCCTGCCGGGGCTGGCGGCTTGTCCCGGTGCTCATGAAGACGATGCGGCCGTAGCCGTGTGCCCTCATGCAGGGGATTACGGCCTTGGTGACCAGGAAGGCCGCGCGCATTTCCTCATCCAGCTTGGTGCCGAGCTCGGCCCATGAGATCTGTTCGAAGGACTTGACGGCGAACGGGATCAGGGCGTTGTGGACCAGGACCTCCACCTCGCCCATGGAGGCGCGGACCTGTTCGGTCATGCGGGCCACGGCGGCTGCGTCACGCACGTCGGCCTGGACGGCCATCGCCTCGCCTCCGGCGGCCTGGATGGATGCGACGACGTCGTTCGCGTCCTTGTCGCTGCTGAGGTAGTTGACGACTACGCGCATGCCGCGGGATCCGAGCAGCCGTGCCGTTGCTGCGCCGATCCCTCTGCCGGCGCCCGTGACGAGGGCGATGCGGCCGTTGTCGTGATGGTCTGTCATGAGGCTCTCCAGGGGGTGTGCGGGTGTGTGGTGCGGATGAACGGGCATCCGGGTCTGCATGTCCTGCGGGGCCGCCCGGCTCAGGGGGTTGCCGAGGTGGTGGCCGGCCCCGGGGGCTGCTGCTGGTGTCCGGCCGGTGCACGAGGCGCCGGCACGGCCGGTGTTCGCTCCGGCTCGCGCCCGGTGCGCAGCGCGACCAGGGCGAGGAGCGCCGCGGCCAGAAGTGCCGCGCCGCTGACGGCCGCGGCCAGGTGGACGCCGTCGGTGAAGGCGCGGCCGGCCGATGCGACGACGACGCGTCGTTCGGGGCCTCGCGGGAGTCTCTCCAGCGCGTGCAGACCGCCCTGGCCCAGCAGGACGCGGGCGCGGGAGGCGGTGGCCGGGTGCACGTGGCGGGATGCGAGCGCGCCCGGGAGGATGCCGGCGACCCGGCTGGTGACGACGGCTCCCAGTACGGCCGGCCCGAGCGCTGCGCCTGTCTGGCGCAGGGTGTTGCTGGCGGCTCCGGCCATGCTCATCAGGGCGGGCGGCACCGAGCCGACGGCGATCGCCGTCATCGATGCCAGGACGAGGCCGAAACCGGCCCCGATCGCGGCAAGTCGCCACCACAGGACAGCGAGAGCGCTGGTGGGGTTCAGGACGGTCAGGCTGAGGATCCCGGCCCCGGCGAGGACCAGCCCGAGGACGAGCGGCACCTGCGGGGCCAGGCGCCGCGCCATCCGGGCGGCGAGAGGGCCGGTGACGATGACGGGGCCGTTGATGATCGAGAACCGCAGGGCGATGGCGCCCTCGCTCTCGTGCTGGACACCGCCGAAGAACAGGCTCAGCAGGAACAGCATCCCGATCAGTCCGAACATCACGAGGACGGCCACGATGCCGGTCACGCTGAATTCCCGGCTCCGAAACAGCCGCAGGTCGAGCATGGGCGTGGAAGCACGGCGCTCACGCAGGGTGAATCCGGCCCCCGCGAGTGCTGCGACCGCGAAGCCCGTGACGACGCGCGTCGAGCCCCATCCGGCGGTCGGCCCCTCGATCACGGCGAAGACCAGCGCCGCGATGGCCAGTGCGGCCGCGAACTGCCCGGGAGCGTCCAGGGACCGGCCAGGTCGCCGGGGTGTCTCCTGCACGCCGGGGCCGGCGAACAGGAGACCGGCCACCGCGGTGGGCGCCAGTGCTGCGAAGATCCAGGGCCAGCCCGCACCGGCGGCGTCGAGTACCAGGGTGCTCAGCCAGGGACCGGCCACCAGGCCGATCGCCAGGCACGAGGCCCAGGCGCCGATGGCCTGGGCGCGCCGGCGGGGGTCCGGCACGGCGTGCGACACCACCGCGAGCGAGGAGGCCATCAGCGCCGCGGCCGCGAGTCCGAGGATCGCCTGAGCAGTCCACAGCAGCCGGACCGATGACCCCGAGCACAAGCCTGTCAGCGAACCGGCACAGATCAGAACCAGGCCTGCTACCAGCACCTTCTTGTGCCCGTACCGTTCGCCGAGCGTTCCCGAGAGCATGATGAAGGCCGCCAGGGCCAGCACGAACGCGTCGATCACCCAGGCCAGCGCACCGGTGGTCACACCGAGGCCGGCCTGGATGGACGGCAGGGCCGACGACACCGCGGTCTGGGGAACATACGCGCAGAAGATGGCCAGACACGCGACGCCCACGCTCAGGGCCGGCCGTCGCGGTCCGCCGGCCGCCGACCGAGACGGCGGGGGAGTGACGGAGCGGGACGGTCCCGGCACGGGGCGGGGTGGCGATGCCATGAAGTGCACCTCTGGGAGTTCAGTGAGAGGGGACTGCGCGATCCGGACCGGGCGCGTGTTCACCGGAGCCGTAATAACTGTACATGTACAGTTGTAAGGTGCAGGCGTTGTACATGTACAGGTGGGGAGTGTCACACTGCGTATATGGCCGCAGTGAACCCCCCGCCCCTCGACGCAGACCCGCCCGTCACCCCGAAGCCCGGCGTGACCCGTTCGCGGGACGGCGAGGCGACACGCGCCGCGATCCTGACGGCTGCCCGCGCCGCATTCGACGACAAGGGTTACGCCGGCACGTCGCTGCGCGAGATCGCCAGGAACGCGGGGATCAAGCCCTCACTCGTCGTCCACTTCTACGGCTCGAAGGCGGGCCTGCTGGCCGCCACCGTGGAATGGCCCTTCGACCCCGAAACGGTCGTCCGCGAGGTACTCGCCGAGGGCCCCGACCACATCGGCGAGCGTCTGGCCGACGTGTTCCTCAGAACCTGGGACCAGGAGGGCCGGCCCAACACCGCGCTGACTCTGATGCACGCGGCGTGCGAACGTCCGGAGGCGGCCACGCTGGTGCGGGAGTTGTTCACCGGCTGCGTCGTCAGCCCGATCGTCGCGGTGATCGACCCGGAGCAGGCCGGACTGCGGGCGTCCCTGGTGGCCAGCTACCTGCTGGGCCTGCACGTAGGACGCTATCTGCTGGCGTTCGACGCCCTCGCCGAAGCCGACGCCGACCTGCTCAGACAGAGCCTGGCGTCGACCATTCAGCACATGTGCACCGGCCCTCTCCGGTAGATCGGCCGGCCATCGTGCCCGGGCGCGGAGCCGTCGGGATCCGGCGGCCCTCTCCCGCCCCCGGGTGGCTCCGGTAGGCGACCGCACAGGACCCTGGCCGGCGGACGAGACCAGCTGATGGGCCGGCACGCATCGCGCCTTCGTCACTCCCGGCGGGGGTGCGCCGCGCGGCGCGGGCCGGATCGGCTCATGCACTGAGGGCTCTGGCACCTCTCCGCGGCGGGAGGAGGTCCGCGCGGTCGGCGGCCGGGCACCACGACAGCTGTCTCGCAGCCGCGGTGCCCGCCGGGGTGCGGGGGAGTGCCTGTGCTCAGGGAGAGGTCATCTGGGGGTGGGGGTGAACCAGTCCTCGGACTCCAGTTGGCGCCAGACCTCCTGGACGACGTGCGCGCCGCGGGCGATCACCCTGCGCTCGTCGTCGACGACCAGTCGGCCGTCGCTGACCTGCAGGACGCCTTCCGTCATGACGTGGCGGACGTGAAGTCCGTTGGCGTACAGCAGATTGTGCAGCGGCTCTGGCGGGGTGGTGCCTGAACCGGACAGGAACCCGCTCACGTCGATCGAGGTAAGGTCCGCCTTCGCGCCGACGGCGATGCGGCCGAGGTCGGTTCTGCCCAGGCCGTTCGCGGGGTTCAGCGTCACGCTCTTGATCATGTCCCACACGGTCGGGCGCCGCACGGGAACGGCGCTCTGGCCGTTGGTGAGGTCGTACCGGAGCCGGCCGTAGAGAACAGCGAGCTTGGCGTTCTCCAGAAGGTCGTTGGAGTGGGTGTCCAGGCCCACGTTCGTGTTGATCCCGGCCGCCAGCGCCTCGATGAAGGGCTGCCATCCGCCGGCGGATCCGGCCCCGTTGCCCGTCGGGCAGTGCGCGTAGGTGAACCTGACCTGTTCGGCCAGGAATTCCGCGTCCGTGGCCGCGTCCCACCCGCCCATGTGCGCGCCGAAGAACGGTATGTCGTAGAAACCGAACTCCTCGAGCCACGTGACCGGCCCCTTGCCCCACAGCCGCTGAACGGTCGCCGAGTCCCGGGCGATGGTGGCGAGATGGGTGTGGACGCCGTTGCCGAGCTGCCTCGCTCCTTCCATGACGGCACGGAGCGTTTCCGGTGTGTGCGTCTCCGGGCCGTGCGGCGTCATCATCGGCCGGATGCGACCGCCTTCGGCGCCGTTGACGGACAGGGCGAAATCCAGATTGGCCTGGATCTCGGCGAGGGTGTCCGGTACGGAGTCCAGGAGCACCTGGTCCGACTGCCGGAACCAGATCGGCATGACGCGCGACCAGCCGGGCACCATGCCGCCGGGATACCCCCGGACCCCCCAGGATCTCGCGACGCGCACATAGGACTTGGCCTGCCTGAGCGAGACGGACTGTTCCACCTGGGTGGTGCAGCCGCCCCGCAGGATCTCGGCGAGGTTGTAGGCGGTGAGGGCGTCGAGGTCGTCGTCGCTGAGCGACTCCGTGACCAGAAGCGGCCTGGCGAAGGGACGGCCGCTCTCGATCAAACCGCGCGTGGGCGAGCCGGCCGCGACGTGTGTGTGCCCGGAGATCATCCCGGGAATGAGGAGCTGCCCCTTCATCGGCAGGCGCACTTCCCGCCCCTGGACTCGTCCCGGCACGATGGCCGCGATGTGCCCGTTCTCCACGACGACGGAGTGGTCACGCCGGAGCTGCAGCTCGCCCCGTTCGTAGGTGAGCGTCCAACTCGGCTCGAGAACCAGTGGCTTGGCTCCCCTGCCCAGGACGGACACGGTTGCCTCACCCTCGCCGGCCACAGCAGGACCGGTGAGTGCTCCTCCGCTTCCGGCGCGGTCGGCCACCGCGTCATGCAGCGGGACGCGGCCGGCGGATCCAGGAAGAGATGCTTCCTGGGCCCGGGTGTGATCCGCTCCGGAACACACGGCACATCCGTCCGCGGCCGGCTCGCCGCCGGCGCGAGTCGCAGACCGGCGTCTCTCGGTCTCCCGCGAGGAATCCGTCATGGTGAGCCTTTCCTTCCATCTCTGCATTGCTGTGCGATCAGCCAGGTAGTCGACAAGTGCCGTACCAGGAGTCCCGCACGGAAGCGGCCGAGCCGAACAGCCGGGTGGAGTGCCGAGCCGCTGCCGGCAGCGCAGCCGCTGACAGCCGAGACGGGCGTCAACACATGCCCCGTGGATGCCGTATGACTGCGGCTACCGGCAAGACTATGGAAATCGGCTCCGTCAGCCGGTGCGGGTGTTCGTACTGTACATGTACAG